>DAOTWL010000110.1:0-11191 GCA_034435875.1 Anaerolineae bacterium | reverse complement strand
GAGTACGGCGAACGGCGGGCGGAAATCCCGTGGCCGGCCACGCCGCTCGTTGCGGGCCGCCTGGATCAACCCTCCTATCGCGCCCGCGACGTGGCACACCTGCATCTCTCCCTGAGCAACCCCGGCCCCTTCCTCCTCCCGCTCACCGCGACCCTCTCCGCTGACCTCCCCTTCTCCCAGACCCGAGCAGTCCTGCTGACGCCTTCCGTTTACTTCACCACCACCTGGGACGTCCCCATCCCCGCAGACGTCGCGGCGGGGCGCTATCCGCTCACCCTCGCCCTGGCCCTGCCCGGCGGCGATGCACTGACCCGCACTACGGCCGTCTTGGAGATTCCGCCGGCATCGCTGGAGGTCTCCGGAGAGCCCCGTTCGCTGGTCGCGGGGGACATCCTCTCGGTCACCTTAGCCAACACCGGCGGGGCCGATACGGCCGTCACCGGTACCCTGCGCGTGGTGGACGCACGGGGCCAGACCGTCGTCAGCAAGACGCTCACCGCCGCCCCCATCCCGGCTGGTGGGCACCTGGCTCTCCCCCTCTCGCTCCCTCCCCAGACCGCGGGCGGCTTCTACACGCTCCTGGGCAATATCACCGACGGCATGACCGGCGTCCGACGGATTTTCGTCCCCCTCCAGGTGGCCGGGCCGCAGGCCGGAATCCGGGTCGCCACCGACCGGCCCGAATATCTGACGACCGATGTGCTGACGCTGACCGCCGTGATAACAAATGGGACGTACCCACTGGAGGGCGGCATGCTCATCTGGCGCGTCGTCCAGCCGGCCGGCTTCCCCCGACCCATGGAGCCTGGATTCATCACCTACACCACCGCCAATTCCGGCCTCCCCTGGGACGATCCCGTAAACGCCATGGCCGCCGACAGCAATGGAAACCTCTGGCTGGCCTCCGGGGAGCGCATTGCCACCCTCCGGGCCTCCGGCGAGTGGATACTGCATTCCCCCTTGACCGAACTGGGCCTGGAACCCGGCCTGATCACCGCCCTCGCGGCCGATGAGGTCGGGAATGTCGGGGTTGCCGCCGAGGGAGGGGCAGCGATCCGCCTTGCCTCCGGGGAGTGGCTCACCTGCACCCCCGCCAACTCCGGCCTGACCAGCCCCGAGGTCAGGGCCGTCGCCGCCGCCCCTCAGGGCCACCTCTGGTTTGCCACCAGGCCGCATGAGAGCGTCGGTGGCGGCGTGAGCGTGCGTCTGGCCTCCGGCGAGTGGCTCACCTACACCACCGCCAACTCCGAACTCCCCTCCAACCGGGTCCGTGCCATTGCCGTGGATACCGATGGGAACGTCTGGATGGCCGGAGACTGGGCCGGTTTGAGCGTGCTCCTGGCGGATGGCTCCTGGCGCCGCTACGATGCCGGAGACGGCCTGACCGGCAACAACGTCACCGCCATCGCCGTTGCCCCCGACGGCACCCGCTGGGCGGCCGCCGTTCCGGGGATCACCGCCATCCGTGGTCCTCTGGTCGGCCTCTCCCCGTGGGGCCTCTATCCGCTCCTGGTCGACGACCCCTACGGCTACGAAGACATGGCGCTGACGGCTGACCCCGCTGGAAACCGCTGGCTGGTGGCGACGGATTTCAGGGAAGATTATGAGTATCACCTGTACCGCCTTGCGGCCGACGGCCGCGAATGGGAAGAAATAGATTCCGGATGGGATTATGCTCCATCTATAGCCGTGGATGGAATGGGGACGGTTTGGCTGGCAACGGATTCGGGGGTCTGGGCCCGGCAGCCATCCGGCAGCTGGATCACCTACACCACCGCCAACTCCGGCCTGACCAGCAACTACATCCAGGACATAGAGGTGGACCCGGAGGACAACGTCTGGTTCGCCACCCGGCCCTATTGGGACAGCGAACAGCAGGAATGGGTCGGTGGCGGCGTGAGCGTGCGCCTGGCCTCCGGGGAGTGGATCACTTATACCACCGCCAACTCCGGTATCCTCTCAGATCGGGCCCACGCTGTTCAGGTAGATCGGCGAGGAAACGCCTGGTTCATCGTAGGAGACTGGGATGACAAACGATTGAGCGCCCGCATGAGCGATGGGTCCTGGATCACCTTCACCCGGGATAACTCCCCCCTCCCCACCGACCGGATTGCCGCCATAAGGGTTGACGACTACGACAACCTCTGGCTGGTCACCCCCTGCTTCTGGGACGAGCAGACGGGTCAGGAGGTCCGTATGCGCCTCCTGGCCCGCTCCCCCGGCGGCGCCTGGGCCGTCTACCCGCTGGACGACCTCCCCTGCGCGTCCATCCCCTCCATGGCTATCCGGCGGGACGGCCGCGTCTGGATGATCGTGGGGAACTGGAACGAGCAGGCGTTCCTGAGCGCCTATGCCCCCGATGCGGGCGAACTGGTCACCTACACTCTCTCCTCACTTTCCGGCCAGGCCTCCGATTCCCCTATGGACCTGATGGTGGATCGGATGGGCGATCTGTGGATTGCTGGACAGTTCGGTCTGGTCCGCCACACCGGCCTGGAGCGCGTCCTGTGGCAGTCCACCGTCCCGGTGGACCTGACCACCAACGGGGTCTGGACGGAGACCACTCCATTGCCCGTCTCCTTCCTGGGCGCCACGGGCCGGATGTTCCTGGAGGGGGAACTCCAGAACGTCCTGGGCCAGCGCCTGGCCCTGGACCGGCGGCCGTTCACCCTCTACCCGGCCTCGGCCCTCGCCCTGAGCCTGGCCGTCTCGCCCACCCTGGCGATCCCCCGTGCGCCGGTCACGCTGGAGGTCACCCTCCGCAACGGCAGCCCCCTTACCCTCACCGGTCAGGTCGTCACCCTCACCCTTGGCGGCAAGCACCTGGAAACCGTTGGCCCGCTGGATCTCCCGCCGTCCGCTCACACCACTTTCACCACCGTTGTCCCGGCCCCCCGCGCTGTGGGCACCTTCTGGGCCGAAGCGACCGATGGGACGCGCGGCGCCCGCGACCGGCTGACCGTCGCCAGCCCGGCTCTCACCCTTACCCTTACCGCACCCGACGTGGTGGGCCGGGAACCATTTGACCTGCTCATCGGCCTGACCAACCCGGGCCCGCTGGACCTCGCCGTCGGGGTCACGGTGGATTCCTCGGACGAGCGGCACGCAACCCGCAATACCAAATACGTCATCCCTGCCGGCGAAACCCGCACTTTGCTGGAAACCTACACCATCTCCGCCGACACCACCTTCACCGTCACCCTCACCGGCGACCTCACCCGCACCCTTGTCGTGCCCATCGCCTACGGCGAGGCGGCCACTGCGGCCTTCTCCCCCGCTTCCCTCTATCCCCAGGGCTCCGTCGCCATCCCCTACATCTTCACCAACACCGGCTCCCTGCCCCTCTCCTTCACCGCCGTCGTCACGGCCGCTATGCAACACACAACCCGCACTGCGCAGATAGACGTCTACCTGCCCGTTGGCGAGGCCACCTCCGGAGTCATGTTCCTGGACCTGCCCGTCGGCGATTACACCCTCACCTGGGCCACCCCCTTTGAGGCCGGCGAGATTGCTTTCCGCGTCGCCCCGCCCGAGGCGGCCGAACTCTCCGCGACCGTCGGCCCGCGCGATGGTAGCATCATCACCGTCACCGCCGTCGTCACCAACACCGGCTTCTATCCCCTGAACGGCACCCTCCACCTGGACGCCCCCTTCT
The DNA here is from genome assembly GCA_034435875.1 of Anaerolineae bacterium. Classification (GTDB taxonomy): domain Bacteria; phylum Chloroflexota; class Anaerolineae; order B4-G1; family DUEL01; genus SpSt-77. The sequence goes on along the minus strand of DAOTWL010000110.1, from coordinate 7,536 downwards.
TCTCCACCACCCTCCCACTTACCAATCTACCGGTTTACCATCTACCGATCAACCTCTCCACCGCCGCCCCGGGCACCTACACCGCCACCCTCACCCTCCTGAGCCAGCGCGGCCTCCCGCTGGCTTCCACCGTCATAACCGTCACAGTCCCTGGGGCCGACCTGGCGCTCACCTCCGTCCCCACCGATACCGTCGTCCGCGCAGGGGAATGGGTCACCCTCACCTTCGGCATGGCCAACCGCGGCTCCGCCCCCGCCACCGGTCTCCTCACCGTCACCGTCGGCGATCTGGTGGACCAGGTGCAGAGCCTCTGGCTCCCCGGCGGCTACGAAGGCGCGCTCCACTTCGCCTTCCGCGCCCCCGACGGCCTGGCTGGCAACAACCTGCTCTGCACCTACGAATTCGCGGGCGAACGGCGCGACCTGGTCCTGCGCGTCGCCGGGGTGGAACTGGAGGTGGAAGCAGGTTGGGATGCGCCGGTTTATGCCCCCGGCGCTACGGCGACGCTGCGTCTCACCGTCACCAACGTGAGCGCCTCCGCCACACCGCCGCTGTACGCACACGTCAACCCGCCCACCGGCCAGCCTGTCACCCGAACCCTGGCCATCGCCCCCGGTGGAACCGCCGTCCTGGACTTCCCTCTCACCGCCGCCGACGGGCTGGTCTTCTACGGCATCTACGAAGAGCGGGAACAGCGCGGCGTCTATCTCAACACCACTTACTTGCGCGCACTCAACCCAGACGTCACCCTCGTCCCTGACCGTGCCGTCTACAAACCAGGCGACACAGTGCGCGTAGCGGTCTACGCAAACGTGACCGGCACTCTGGCCGTCTCCGCGCCGGGCTTTACAGCCACCCTGCCGCTTGATTCCTGTCCCACGCCTCCTGCCCCCTGCCTCCTGTTCACTCCCCCTGTCACTCTCACCCGCGGCACCTACACGGTTGATTATGCGCTGGAAGGCGGCCCGACCTGCAGCGCATCCTTTGACGTGGACGCCCCATGGGTGCGGGTCACCGAAGCGCGCCTGCTGAACCTACCGTACGCGCCGGGCGATACCGTGCGGGCCGACCTCACCGTCGCCTCCACGGATCCCCTCACCGTTGCTCTCAACTCCTGGATCCTCTACCCAGACGGCACACGCACCGATCCGCAATCTGCAATTTGCAATCTGCAATCCGCGATCAACAATCACCTCACCCTCACCCTCTCACTCTCCACCACCCAGGCCGGGTCGCACCGCCTGGTCTACCTCCTGGCCGATCCCGATGACCCCGACCGCATCTACGCCGTGGGGGCGGAGACCTTTGATGTGGGCGCTGTGAACATCCTGGGCCTGCGGACGGAGCGGGAAACTTACCTCAGCCCGACCGAGCCGGTGAGGGTGGAAGCCGTCCTGTATGCCGCCGGGATGACGGCCGCGCGCCTGGTCTGGCAGGTCGCCGACGAGACCGGGGAGTATCCGCTGACCCTGGTGACCGGCACTCAGACCGTCTCCTTCACTCTCCCGCTGGCCCTCCGCCCCGGCGTCCACGAACTCCGGGTCGCCGTGGGCGAGGGGGAGGTGACCGGAACCCGGCGGACTTCCTTCGCCTACGGCACAGATGCCCCCGACCTGGTCGTCTCTCAGCCGCGCCTGCTGGCCCCTGCCGCCGGCCCGACCCGGACGGTGGAACTGGTCGTGCACAACCTGGGCGGCTTCCCTGCTCCCACAACTACCGTCCAACTCCGGGATGGTGCCGCGGGAAGTGGGGCTATCCTGGCCGAACTCCCGGTCCGGCCTCTGGAAGCGGGTGGGATGGCCCGCATCCCCTTCGTCTGGGACATCTCCGGGCAGGGCGGCCCGCACACCCTGTACGCGGTCGTGGACCCGGCCGACTGGGTGGGCGAATGGTACGAGGAGAACAACCAGGCTATGGCTGAAATCCGGTTGCCGGGTTTCGCGCTGGAACTGATGATGGGACAGAGGGTCTGGACGGCGGGAGACCTACTGACGGCGACCGTGCGGGCGACGAATTTGGTATCCGCCGAGGTGGGGCCGCTGGTGGTAACCGCGACGTTGAAGCGGATCGGAGGGCTACCGGGCATCTCCCAGACCGTCACGCTGACGCTGGCGCCGGGGGCCCAGCAGACCTTGGAGTTCGCCTGGAACACGGAGGATTTTCTGGGAGGTTTCTACACCCTGCAGGTGAGGGGAACAACCGGGGAGGGAGAGATCGTTCAGACAACCTCTGGCCTCTGGCTCTACAGCCCGGCCGACTTCGCCGCCTGGCCGCGAACCGGTCCGGCGCCCCTGAGGGTCTCCTTCGCTGACCTCTCCTTCGTGCCCGGCCCGATCACGGCCTGGGTGTGGGATTTCGGCGACGGCAGTCCGGTGGTGACCGGGAGCCACCCCGTTCATACCTACACCCGGCCGGGGGAGTACACCGTCACACTGACCACGACGGTGGGGATCTCCACCTTTGTGAAGATACGGCAGAACTACATCACCGTCCTCCCGTCTGCGGAGCGGTATCTCCTTTACCTGCCGCTGGTGGCGAAGTAGCTGAAAGTGCCAGGCACTTTCGGAAGTGCCTGGCACTTTCATTCCACGTATATCTCCACCCGCTCGTTCTCCTCTTCGTCCTCTATCTCCACAATTTTCCCGATGGCGCCTCCGGTGATGGCCTCCGCCAGCCCCTGCCAATCCACTTCGGTCTCCGGAGCGAAGCGCTCCGCGATGCGCAGGCCCACCTTCACCAACTGAAGCGGAATGGTGATGTTGACCTTACTCTTGCCGGACCCGATGTCGGTCACGCGCACGCGGAAGAAGCGGGCTTCGCCGCGCGGACCGGGGCCGGAAGTGCCGGTTTTCTGACCGATCGCGCGCAGGAGCGCGGCCGCCTCCTCCGCCGTGATTTTCCCCTCTTCCAGCATCTTGAGAATCCTTAACCGCTCTTCCGTCGTCATCGTCGCTACCTCCAGAGAATTTCTCTACTCCCCACCACCGTCTGCCAGAACAGAGACTTCTGCCATCTGGTCTTCCATATAGACGATGGCCGGGACGAGGAAGGAGACCATCCCCATCAAGGCGCAGACGGCGCCGCCGGCCAGGAACCAGGCCTGTACACCCAGCAGGTCGGCCACGGGGCCGGCCAGAGCGGTCCCCAGGGGCATCATCGCGCTGGCGATGCTTCCGATAGCCGTCAGGACACGCCCCTGGAGTTCGGGGGGCACCCGCGCCTGCAGGATGGCGAAGACCGGCCCGTTGGTGATGGGATTCATCGCCCCGGCGAAGAACATGGCCGCCAGCGCCAGGATGAAGCCCCCGGGCGGCACCAGTCCCAGGACCAGCACGCCGACCCCCATCCCCACCAGGCCCGTCAGCGTGCTCAGGATGCGGCGGCGGAAGCCACCCCACCCGCTCAGGGCCAGCCCGCCGACGACCACACCAATCCCCCATGCCGACTCCATCCATCCCAGTTCCAGCGCCCCCCGTCCGAAGTGGCGGGTGATGAGGATGGGCATCAGGGCAAAGCCGGGGTTGATGGTGAAGTTGATGGCCGTCGCCATCAGCAGGAGGGCCCGTACACCCGGCCACCGCCAGATGTAGCGCAGTCCCTCCATCACGTCCTGGATCAGGGAGGACGGGGCAGTGGCCCGCCTGCGCGCCGCCGGTTGCGGGATAGGGATGAAGCAGACAGGAAGAACTGCCAGCAGCGCCGTCCCCACGTCTATCGCAAGGATGCCATGCAAAGGAAGGACGCTCCAGAGCAGGGCCCCCACCGGCGGCGCGACAATCTGCAGCGCCCCGTTCAGCGTCTGGTTGAGGCCAGCGACGCGCGCCAGGTGCCGCTCGGGGACCATCAGCGAAGTGGAGGCCTGCATCGCCGCCCAGTGGAAGACGCCGCCCACCGAGCGGAGGAACGTCACCAGGAAAACGTGCCCTACCCGCATAGCCCCCAGCGCGGCCAGTGCGGCCAGAATCAGGGTGGTCAGCGCAATCACGCTGTCGGTCACCACCATCACCCGCCGCCGGTTCCAGCGGTCCACCAGCGCCCCGACGAAGGGGCCCAGGAACACCTGGGGCAGGAGGGCCACCATCGTCGCCAGCCCCAGCACCGTCGCCGAGCCAGTGGTCTTCGTTAATCACCAGACCAGCGCGAACTGCACCAGCATGCTCCCGAAGAGGGAGAAAGCCTGACCGGTCCAGATGGTGAAGAACCGGGCGGCCCAGTGGGAGGGAAGGTCTCGCGGAAGCATTATTCACCGCCTACAGGGAGGGATTCCGGCCGCGCCGCCGGGCGCTCCGCCCGTCCGAAGAGGGCCAGGGTCAACAGTGCAGCGAAGAGATAGGTGGTCCCCGTCGTCAGGAACAGCGGCGGGAAGCCGAAACTGCGCTGGACGAACCCGCTGATGCCCGGACCGATGCTCTGCCCCACCGAGTAGGCGACGCCGATCATGGCTCCGACCGTCCCCCGCTCGTTCCCCCGTACTCGCTCCATCGCGAAGGCGGTGTAGAGGGGGCCGGCCATGTTCATCAGCATCGCCCGCATCCAGAAGGCCCCGACGGCAACGGGCAGGATGGGGACAAATCCCAGCGCCAGCAGGAAGGGCAGCGAGGCCAGTTGGGTGAAGACGACGGTGCGGATTTTGCCCCACCGCTCCGCCAGGACCGGCGCCAGGAGCGTGGCACCGCCCATCAACAACTGGGAGACGGCGAAGGTCAGCCCCAGTGCGCTATCTGGGATATGGAACCGTTGCTTGAAGAAGATGTTTAGGTACGGGATGAGCAACCCCGCTCCCAGCGCGATGACCAGTTCGGGCACCAGCAAGGCGATTACGTCCCGGCGGAAGGGGAAATCCCGCAGGGTGAAGGGACGACGAGCCTCCCCTGCCGGGCGGGCCCGTTCCTCCCGAATCATCAGCAGGGGGATCAGGGCGAACGCCATCACTCCCTCGGCGGTCAGAAGAGTGGCCCGGTACGCCGTGACACTCTCCGGGTGGACCCGTAGGAGGGCGCCGAAGAGGGCCGGGAGGGAGCCGCCGACGGCGCTCCCCAGGAAGCCCATGAGCAGGGAGAAGCCCGATTGGAGGCTGAAGAGCGTCGGGCGTTCATCCTCGGTGGCGTTTTCGGCCATAAAAGCGGGGCCGGCGGCCATAAAGAGCGCGTTCCCCGCCCCGTAGAAGACCGCCGCCACCATCAGAGGCCAATCCGCCGGGGGGAGGGTCAGCAAAAGGGTCGCGGTGACCGAAAGGGTGGCTCCGGCCACCATCGCCCGTTTGCGCCCCATCCGGTCCACCAGAATGCCCATCGGCAGGCCGAGGAGCAGGGCCGAGAGGCTCATACCGGACATGAGGAGCCCCAGGAAGGCTTCGTCGTTGCCCCGGGAGAGCACGAAGAGGTTCAGGAAGAGCAGAAAGACGCCGTTTCCCAGAGCGCTGACGGAGACCATCACCAGGAAGAGTTTGGCGTTGCGGCTCAGGCCAGCCGCGCGGCGAAGTTGGCGGGTGAGAGGGTTCATACTCCGTATCCGTACTTCGTGCTTCGTCAGCGGCCTTCCAGCGCGGCAATGAGGTCGGCGGCCTGCTCGGGGGTGAGTTTGCCTTCCTCCACCAGGCGGAGCACCCGCAGGATTTCCGCTTCGGTCGCGGCTGTTCGGGCGGGTTCGGGGCGGCGTCCGCTGGCCCGCTGCCAGCGCCGCTCGGCCCGTTCGGCCTGCATGCGGGCCCGTTCCGCCTCCCGCCGGGCCCGTTCGGCTTCCTGCTCCGCCTCTCTGCGGGCGCGCTCTGCCTCCCGCCGCGCGGCCTCTCCGGCCTCCCGGGCATATCGCTCGGCGGCCTGGCGGGCCCGTTCGGCGGCCCGCTCCACCCGTCGGCGGATTTCCTCCGAGCGGAGAGTCTCATCCAGGCGAGCCTCCAGCAGGGCCATCGCCTCCGCGATGCGCGCTTCCACGACCGCCCCGATGTCCTCCATCCCGGCGGCCCAGGCGCCCCATTCCGTCTCCTCGCCCGTCTCCGGCGCCAGGAGGATGTGGCTGCCCGCGACGACCTCCACAAGAGATTCCCCGCCCCCCAGCGTGCCGGTCATCACGCCCCCTGCCTCGGCGAGGGAGAGGCCCGGGACGGTGGAACGGACTCGTCCGCCGGCGCGGAGGGCAAAGCGGACGCCCGCGTCGGCGGGGACGAGGAGGCGGGCTGTGCTGCCCACCCCGAAACGGTACGCCGCGCCGGGGACGTAGGGCGGACGCAGCCGCAGGTCGGCCCCGACCCCCTCCACCGCCGCCCCGCCCCGCAGACCGGCGGCCCGCAGGTCGCCCCGAACGGCGCGGACGGAGAGGGGGCCGTCCACTTCCTGAATGCGGGCGTCCCCGAACACCTCGCGGATGCGGACCTCGCCAGAAACGGCGTGCAGCGAGAGGTCGCCATAGATTTCGCCCAGGGTGAGGGGGCCGACCTGGCGGAAGGTCCCGTCCCCGGAGACCGCGCCGACGGTCAGGGAGCCGGAGAGGTCCCGCACCCGCAGGTCGCCCCGCACCGCTGCCAGGGTCAGGCGAGCCCCGCGCGGGCAGACCAGGTGGGCATCGGCGCGCAGGGTCAGGAAGACGGTCTCTCCCTCCCGCCGGAGGGAAAGCGCATCGGCGCCATCGCGGAGGGAGAGGGTCAGGCGCGGCTCGTCCGCCCCCTGGACCGAGAGGTCGCCCAGGCACTCCTCCACAACGATGGTGGGCGAAAGAGTGGTTTCTACGGTTTGGGTCCACATCGTTCCTCGCACTGTTTTAATCGGTCCGGTGGGCCTGCCAGGACGGCGGGGACACCAGGGCGGGGTATCGCTCCTGCAACCCCTGTCCCCAGCGGGCCAGGCGGCATCCCAGCCCCCGCAGGGCTTTGCGAACGAACGGTTCGCGGGGCTCCCGGATCAAGGGGATGGCCCGAAACGGCGTGCTTCCCCGCAACCGATTCTGGTATCCCTTGTAATGGGCCACCATCTCCAACCAGGTCATCATCTCAAACCTCCTTTGAGAGCAATTGCAGGGCTTCCTCGGCGGTGATTTCCCGCCGGGCCAGCCGCTGGAGGACCTCCTGGCGGCGGCTCTCAGCATCCTCCCGCTCCTCCCGTACCTCGTATCCCAGCGCGCGGATCACCTCCTCCAACCGGTTGCGGACGGTGGGATATGAAAGCCCCAGTTCCTCCTGGACCCGGTTCAGTTTCCCCTCGCAGCGGAGGAAGAGTTCCACGAAGTCGGCCTGTTCGGGGGTGAGAGCCGCCAGGCGCCCCAGGGCGAAGTGGCCCTCCAGGGCGGTGCCGCAATTCGGGCAGACCATGCGGGCGATGCGCAGTTCGTCGTGACAAACCGGGCAGTGGGACGGTGCCGGGTACATGGAGTACCTCCTGAAAAATTTTTATCCAATCTTGAAGAATTTTAACATAGAACTTAATTTTTGTCAAGACCTGAAAAATAGTTTTTTTGAAGAATTGGCGTCTGCTTGCGCTCCCCACCCCACCTCAGTGGCTGCGTCGCTATCCCCTCCTCCGCGCTTGGCTCGGGGGAGCGGGG
>DAOTWL010000109.1:0-6254 GCA_034435875.1 Anaerolineae bacterium | reverse complement strand
GCCGCCCCCGGCCCTGCCCCTGGGGCGCCGAAGGCATCCCGCACCGCGTTCACCGCAGCACGAAGACCCTCAGTGCCGTATCCACCAGTAGCCCCAGCAGGAACCACGTCCCGAAGGCCCGGTTGTTCACGAAGGCGATGGGCGCAAAGTAGAGGGGCCATCCTCCCTGCCCCTGGGGGAAGTCCGGCGGACAGGTCTCCGGCTTGGGCCGGAGCATCATCGGAGAGAGTTTGCGCAACGTCGGCAGGGCCAGCACCACCGCCAGCATCACCGGCGTGAAAACCCCCGCCACGACCATCCCCACCACGAGCAGGTAGGAGAGAATCATCATCCCCAGCATCAGATACCGCGCGGCCTTCTCCCCGATGACCACCGGCAGGGTGTAGATGCGCTTCTCCCGGTCCATCGCCAGTTTATCAATGTGCTTGCCCAGCAGGACCGTGGTCACTCCCAGCGTGTAGGGCATACTGGCCAGGACCACCAGCCAGTTCCACCGACCGGTCAGCACGTAGTAGCCGCCGCCGATCATCAGCGGCCCCCAGACGATGAACACGGCCAGTTCCCCCAGGGCCAGGTATTTGAGGGGCCAGGTGTAAAAGAGGACGAAGAAAGCCCCCAGCCCCAACAGAAGCCAGATGAAGGGGTCCCAGTGGCGCCAGGCCAGGAGGACCAGTCCACAGACCAGCGCCAGCAGGCCGGTGACGATGAAGTAGGTCAGGTGTTGACGGCCCGTCATCAGGCCACTGGCGATCGGCTGCGGCCCGTACTGGGTGCGGTAGTAGTTTTCCCGGTCCACGCCCCGCGCGTAGTCCGTGTAATCGTTGAAAAGATTGTTGGCTGCGTGGGCCAGCACCAGGCCGAGGATGAGCACCGCCCATGCCCAGAGGCTGATGCGGTAGCCGTCCCGGAGGGCGAAGACCCCGGCCAGAACCGCCGAGAGAAACGTCATCAGCAGGACGGCCGCGCGCGTGCTGATGAGCCAGCGGGAGACCAGGTCTAAGCGGTCCCACTCCTCTTTGGTGACCTCCGGGATAACAACGAGCGCCTTGCGCCATACCGAGAAGTTCATCGCGAAGACCTCCTGTATGAGGGTGTTAGGAGCACCCTTGCGGTTGTCCCGGGGTGCATTCTAAATTTTCTTTTTCTCCCCTTCGCCCCAAAAGCCAAAGCTCGGGGAGGAGCCAGGGGAGGGGATGAGGGTTTTCCCTGCAGGCAAGCAGGAAAGGGAGTCGGAGGGCGAGGGCCCCCCTGACAGCGAGAAAATATTATAGCATAGAGGCCCGAATGGGGCAAGGAAGCCGTTGTTCCGCATGACCAATTTCCCATTGACCTCACCTGTCCAGAGGGGTAAAATGTAAAATAATGAGTCAGGAAAAGTCACTTGCTCCTGTCGTTTGTCAGTGTGGTATTCCCCACTCGTTGAAAGGAGTAAAAAATGCCAACAAAGAAGACCGCCTCCCCGCCTCGCTGGATCCTGGCCCTCTCCTGCGGACTCATCCTGTTCATCGCCACCATCCTACTCTTCTCCCTCCCCCTCCGCGCAGCCCCTGCCCGCCACGATGTTCCCGCTGGTGCCACCCTCATCCCCCTCGGCGCCGGCCAACCCGACGACCTGGCCCGCCGCAACGCCTATAAGGAACTCTGGCACGCGCTCTACACCCACGATCACCCCGCCCTGGCCTGGACCGCCGTCACCGTCACGGTGAACGGCACCGACTACGGCCCCGGCGCCGTCGTCGGCGACCTGCAGGGCCATTTCCTGCGGGTCTCCGCGACCGGCCCCTTCTCCGTCCCCCGCGCCTTCGCCCTCCACCCCCGCCGCGTCGCCCTCTACTATGGCACCGTCCGTGACGAGTACGGCCAACTCGTCACCTGGGAGGAGGGGGATTTTGAACAACTCTTCCGCGTCTACCTCTGGTGCGAGTGGTCTCCTCACACCGACCCCGATGGCTGTCCGTATTTTGACGTCCTCACCGAGACGCAGATCGTCTCCGACCTGGCGGACTATGATGGGCTCATCCTGCCCGCCCTCCGCGTCGGCTATGCCGACGAGGTTGTCGCCGCGCTGGGCGACGCGGGACTGGCCGCCATCCGCGACTTTGTGCGGAACGGCGGTTTCCTCTATGCACCGGCCGATGCCGCCGCCATCGTCCAGGCCGCCGGACTCGTCCCCACCGGCACGGTGGACCCGGCCACCCGCGTCACCGACCCGGATAACCGGGGCCAACTGGACGTCCTCTTGCCCGACCATCCGCTGGCCTTCTCCTGGCTCTCCACCACCACCTACGTCCTCAACGAGCCGCTCATCACCGCCACCGAAGGGCTGAGCGTCGTCGCGGCCTTCGCCGACACCTCCCAGCCGGGTTCGGTCGCCATCGGCGTCGCCGCGCCGGGCGACGGGCGTGTCGTCCTCTTCAACGGCCACCCCTCCGACGACATTGACGACCACCCCCAGCTCCTGGACGCGCTCCTCTGGGCAATGGGTGAGCGGGCCGGCCTCTACGGCACCCTCTGCCAGCAGGATTCGGACGCCATCCCCTGCGACGTCATCCCCGCCTACGAGCCGGGCGTGCCCATCGTCATCACCACGACCTTCCGCAATCTCTGGGATGGCCCGCTGACGAACATCGTCGTCACCGAGACGCTCCACAAGGGCTTTACCACCACCCCGGACCTGGTGACCCCGGCCCCGGCCGCCTTCGTGGAGAACCCCGACGGCACGACGACCATCGTCTTCACGCTGACCGAGGCCGCCCCCGGCGACACGACCTTCACCTACATTGCCTACACCGCCGCGCCCTCCGGCACCGCCCACAGCGCCCTCGTCAGCACCGCCCGGGCCGACTACGTGGACCCCTTCTGGCCCACCGAGTCCCATCCCGACGGCCTCCCGCGCCCCATCGTGCGCAACGAGTTATGGGTCAACGCCCGGATGGCGGCGCGGCTGGTCGGTGACCGGGATATTGAACTGGACGGCCTCTACCCGCTCCCCGCCGGGGGCTATTCCTTTGACATCGCCCTGACGCTGGAGAACAAAGAAGAGACCAGCGCCGGGCACGTCCTGGTGACCGACGTGGTGGCGCTCATCAGCCCCATCGTGGACGTGGACGACCAGCGGTTCATCCCGCGCGTCGTCTCCGACACCTGGGACGGCACGGCCGTCTCTCAGACCCTCTTTGCGCTGAACGAGGTCTTTTTCTACGAGACGCCCGTCCCCATCTACCCGCTCCCCGTCCACATAGACGGCGCGACGATCATCACCACCGGCGTCTTTTACTCGCTGCCCACCTGGGCCAACGGCCCGCGCCTGGTCTATACGTACACCGGGGATTTCACCACCACGCCGGGCCTCACCAATTCGGTCACTATCCCGCCCGAGTTCGCCGAAGTCATCACCGTCACCGCCGAGGGGGACCTGCTGCTGCCGGCGCTCACCATGGTCTGGGACCTGGGGACCCTGCCGGCCTACGACTACCTGGAGCCGGCCGTCCGCTACGGCCTCTTCAGCCACGAACTCTTCTGGCGGACGGTCTCCTTCACCAGCGACCCGGTCAGCCCCAGCCTGGTCCTGGAGGGCGCCGGTGGCTCGGTCTACACCAACCTGGGCGGCCATCCCATCCCCTACCACGAGTACCTCTCCCACGGCGTCGTGCATATCCCGGTGCCGCCGGAAATGCCCCGGGTGACCTACACCGACATCTGGAGCCGCCCACACGGGATGGAACTGCGCACCGTCTTTTACGACATTGTCCCCTTCCCGCCGCCGGAGTACCACGCCGTGGTCAACACCACCTTTGAGATGCGCGCCGACCGCGACGGCGACGGCGTGGGGGAGACGCGCGTCCTGGAGTTCCCCGCCCGCGAGGGCGCCGACCTGATCCTGTATCTCAAGACCTGGTCTAACTTCCACCCCGACATGCCGCCGTTGCGCAAGGACGAGACCCTCATCGCCCAGGGCGTGTTCCGGGGCCTGGGCTTTGACCTGCGGCCGCGCACCGGCGACTGGTGGACCTCCTGGACCGGCCTGCACCTCCAGGGCTATCTCACCGACACCGACCTGGTCACTGTCGTGACCGTCCCGGCCTACGACTATCTCTACTTCCAGCAGTACCTGGAGAGCCAGCGGCGCGAAGGGCTGCTCATCAGCGCCACGCTGAACACGTACCCCAACTTCCACCGCGAGGGGGTGATGAAGATAGACGACGGGGCGCGCTTCGTCTACCACCAGAAGGCCGTCGGCCCCAACCGCTACGAGGTCTACGACGCCCACGTCCAGGCGGTCTTTGGCCTCTCCGCCGACGCGCGCGTCCACAAAGCCGTCGCGCCCGTTCTGGTGGCGACCTTTGACGATGCTGTCTACCACCTGGTGCGCATAGAGGACCCGTGGGACCCGCGCTGCGTCGGGTGGGAGCCGTTCATCAAATCCTACGGCTTCGGCGACCTGGCGGCGACGGTCTACGTGGGCGGGCGGCACAACACGGAACTGCTCTGGCCGCGCGTGGCGCCGGGCGGGAAGACCCAAATCCGCCTGGAAATCCGCAACAACCAGACCGGCATCACGCTGACGAACCTGGCCATCACGCCGACCGCGCCGGCGGGCATCACCGTCACCCTGCGCAGCGTGAGCGAGACGGAGGCGATTGAACCGCTCTTCTTTGACTTTCCCTTCCTGCACCGGACGACCGTCCCCGAAGGCTGGCGCACCGTCTGGTACTACGACGTGGAGGTCTCCCCGGCCTTCACCGACACCGGACGGGTCCACAAGGTGGCCTTTGAGGTCACCGCCGATGGCCTGCCCGCCGACTTTCGGGTTCCCGAGGCCGAAATCGGCATCGGCGCCCCCGGCGCGTGCATCCAGACCGTCTGGGGCCAGGCGACGGACCTGCAACTGGAGGACCTGCTGCCGCCGTGGGCCGAGCCGCTGGATGCCCGGCTGGCGAACGGGGCCGAAATCGCGCAGTTGGAAGGCGCGCTGGCGCTGGGCCAGGAGGTCACCGCGACCGCCCTCTTCACCGGCCTGCGGCCCGTCGCCTTCGTCACGCAGACGACAGCCTCCGGCACACTGGTCTCCTTCACCCTGCCCGTCTCCGACACCTACGACGCCACCCAGATGCCGTGGCGGGAGGATGGCCGGCGCTGGGGCGAGATGTACGTCGTCTTCAGGTCGCACGCGCAAATTGAGGGGAGCGGCACCGCCGTCATCAACTACGGCCCGCTCATCACCTACACCGACGATTTCGCGCAGGTCTACACGCACACCGGCAACATCCAGACGGTGGAGGCCCACGGCGCGGTGCTGGTGGTGACGTACACCGTGGACGCGATTACGGACACACGGGACGGCGCGACGGTGCCCGGCGTGGTGCGCGGCGTCCTCAACCAGGCCGCCGTGACGGTGGACGTCTTCAACCAGGGCGACTACATCGCCAAATCCGTCCGGGTCACCGTCACCTTCGCCTCCGGGGTGACGCTGACGGCGACGACCTGGCCGACGGCCGCGCAGGGGGCGGACTGGGCCGCCTTCGCGCTGCCGGACATCCCGCCGGGCGGAAGTCTGGCGGTGGGCCTGGTGCTGGAATTCGTGCCCACCGGGACCGGTCCGTGGATTCAATCGCCGCCGCAGTCGTACCGGCCGGTCGCCTTCACCGACGGGCACTACGTCCACGAGTTCCCCTTTGCGGCACTCACGCCGCGCGCGGTCGTGGTGGTGGACCGATTGGCCGGGCCGCTGGAGGTGGGAGCGTATACTCGCATCTGGCGGGTCTGGCTGCCGGTGGTGCTGCGGAACTACAGCCGGCCCTGGTGGCCGCAGGGGGTGCCGTAACTATCGTCCGCGGCCGTGGTAAGACGCAAGGGCGGGCTTTCGGCCCGCCCTATCCGAAAAATACTGCAAGAGTCGCCAAAACGTTCGTAGTCAGCCACGCAGCGTAGCGGAGTGGCGTCCAAACGGCACTCCCCTTCGTTCCGTGCCTCACTACGAGCGACTTTGCAGGCAACCTCTAAAGGAAACGCAATGAGAAAGTGGATCATCGCGCTGGTTTTCCTGCTGAGCATACCGGCCGGAACGCTGGTTCGGGCCCAGCCCCCGTCTCCCCCGACCATCTGGTATCCCGAACTGAGCGTCGGCGTCCTCTCCGAGGACCCGGGCTACGGCGAACGCTGGAGCACCGAAATCTTCCCTTTCGGCAACTACGTCGGCCCGACGACGGGGCAGGCCGTCTTCTGCCGGACCTATCTGCGCTTTTCCGTGCCGT
>DAOTWL010000108.1:0-5645 GCA_034435875.1 Anaerolineae bacterium | reverse complement strand
CAGCGAAGCGGAGTCGCGTCTCACGGCACTCCGCTGCGCTCCGTGCCTCACTACGAACTCTATGACGGCACTCCGCTGCGCTCCGTGCCTGACTACGAACTCTATGACGGCACTCCGCTGCGCTCCGTGCCTGACTACGAACTCTATGACGGCACTCCGCTGCGCTCCGTGCCTGACTACAAACCTCTCTACGGCAACACCGGGACCACCGCCGCCACCGTCTCCAGGTCCGGCCCCCAGACGACGGTGACGACGCGGCCGGTGCGGTAGAGGTAGGCCGCTCCCGCCGGCCCGCTCCAGAACCGTCCCTTCAGGCCCAGCGGCGGGTCGGTGGCAATGGGCGGCGGGGTGCGGAAGCGAGGCACCAGCAGCGCATAGGCGCGCTCAAACTCCACCGCCTCCTCCCGGCTCTCCCAGACCAGCCGCCAGACGATAACCTCTTTACCCTGTGGGTTCTCCCAAAGGGCGAAAGTGTCCCCGGCCCAGCCGTCGGCGGCGCGGCGGGCCGCCTCATCGTCGTCCAGGTAGGCCGCCAGGTGCAGGCCGACCAGAAACTCGCCGACGGTATCCCGCCGGGCCAGGCTCCAGCCCTTGCCCAGAACCGGCGTCAGGTCCGGGACGGCAGGCTCCAGCGCGGGGCGACGGGCCTGATACCGCTCCGGGTGCAGGACTTCCTGCGTGGTGCACGGCGGCGCGGCGTAGGCGCGGTTCACGGCGGCCCAGCCGCCGTCGGCGTAGAGCGCGGCCGCAAAGCGGGCCCCGTCCCGATACGGGAAGAGGCGAATCGCCTCAAAGGTGCTGGCGTTCGCCAGCGGCGCGTAGGCCGGCTCCTCGGCCCCCGCCGCCAAGCCGGCCAGTCGGTCCAGTTCCCGAGGGTCGGCATCCACCCCGGCGTACCGGGCAGTGGTGAGGACGGCGTCCCCCTCCAGGAGGGCGCGCAGGGCCAGAGCGGCGTCGGCGGTAGGCCGGCAGGCGGCGGCCAGCGGGACGCGCGGCGGCTCGGCGTCCGGGCCCAGCCCGAACCCGTTATCCTGCAGCGCGTGGGCCAGGGTGTGGACCAGGGCCAGTTCGTCGTCGGGCGTGGCGGGCCCCCGGCCCGCCACCAGCAGAATCTGCCGCCCCGCCGGGGCGTAGAGGCTGAACACCCGGGCCGCCTGCCCGGTCACGTCCGGCAGCGGGAGCGGGTCCAGCCGGGGGGTCAGCCCCAGCAGACCGTAGAGGGCCAGCGCCTCCTGCGGGCGGATGTCGCCGTACCGCTGGAGGAGATAGAGCGCGATCTCCCGTTCCGAGGGGAAGGAGACCGGGAATTGCTCCACCGGCGGGAGGTCTCGCACCCGGGCCAGGATACGGGCCACCTCGTGGACGGCGCGGGCGCTCTGAATCTGGGAGAGGGGGACGGCCCGGGTGGGCGTGGGAGCGACCGTCGGGGAGGCCGACGGCTCCGGCTGAACCGTCCCCGGGACCGTCGGAGGGGCAACCGGCGACGACGACTCCTGCGGCGACGGGAGCGGAGAGAGGGTTGCCATCTGCCGCGTGGTGGTGATGACGACGTAGCCAAAGAGACCAAAGACAGCAACCGTGGCGGTCGCCATCAGGGCCAGAATCAATCGCTGGCGAGGCGTGAACCCCCTCACCGCAGGGCCTCCTCCTGGGCCGCGATGAGCGCCGCAACCCCCCGCCGGGCCAGGTCCAGCATCCGGTCCAGCCGATAGCGGGAGAACGGGGACTTCTCTGCCGTCCCCTGGACTTCCACGAACCGTCCGTTTCCGGTCATCACCACGTTCAGGTCCACCTCGGCCTGGCTATCCTCCTCGTAGCAGAGGTCCAGCCGGACTTCCCCCTGCACGATGCCGACGCTGACGGCGGCGACCGGGGTGCGGATGATGTCCGGGGGGACGACGCCCCGCGCGGCCAGACGGCGCAGGGCGAGGGCCAGCGCGACGTATCCGCCGGTGACGGCGGCGGTGCGGGTGCCGCCGTCGGCCTGGAGGACGTCGCAATCCAGGATCAGGGTCCGCTCCCCCAGGCGGGTCAGGTCCAGGCCAGCGCGCAGGGAGCGGCCGATGAAGCGGCGGATTTCCTGCGTCCGTCCGCCGGTGAGGCCGTTCTCGCGCGGCGTGCGGGTGTGGGTGGAACGGGGCAGGAGCGCGTACTCCGCCGTCAGCCAGCCCTGCCCGGAGCCCGCCAGCCAGCGGGGCACCCCCTCCTGAAGGGTCAGGTTACAGAGCACGCGGGTGCGGCCCCACTCCACCAGAACCGACCCCTCCGGGTAGTCCACGTAGTCCAGGAAGAAGCGGACGGGACGGAGTTCGTCGGGCCGTCGCCCGTCGGGTCTGGGTATAAGAATCATAAGAATCAAAAGAAGCAAGAAGCAGGAAGCAAAGAATCAGAAAGGGAGAAAGCGCCGATTCTTCTCCCAATTTCTTACGATTCTGCTGATTCTGCTGATTCTGCTGATTCTCCCGATTCCCCTGCCCCCCTCACGGGGTGACGGGAGACAAGGGTTGAAGTTGGCCAAGCAGTTGCTCTATGGCCGGCTTCTGGTCTTCCGGCGCCATCTGGAGCGCCGTCTGGGCCTCCGCCAGGGCCATCTCCGGAGCACCCATCTGGTAGTAGGCAATCGCCAGCAGCCGGTGGGCGTCCCAGGCCCAGGAGCCGGTGGGGTCCAGTTCCAGTGAACGGGTTAGCGCCTCCACCGCCTGGTCGTTCTGCCCCTGCTGCAGGTACACCCGCGCCAGGGCATTCCAGACCTGGGGCATGCCTGGCTGAATCTCCAGCGCCTTCCGGTACGCTTCCGCCGCCCCGGCCAGGTCCCCCTTCATCGCCCGGGCGTCTCCCACAATGAGCCAGGTCTGCTCAAAGCCGTCGTCCACCTCCAGCGAGCGGTTGATGCGCTGCCAGAACCCCTCCTCATCCCCCATGCTGTAGAGGTAGAGAGTGGCCCACTGGTTCCAGAGAATGGGGTTATTGGGGCTCAGCGACGTGGCCGCTTCATAGTACCGGGAGGCCAGGTTCAGCAGCGTCTCCCGCTGCGCCTGCCCGGCGGGGAGGTCGGCCCAGCGCTGATACATCCGGGCCAGGTTGGCCGAGTGGTCGGTGTTGAGCGGGCTCAGCGCCTGCGCCTGCAGGAGCACCCGCTCCGTCTCCCGCAGAATCGCCTCCTGCTGGGCCGTATCATTGGTGGTCGTCGCCGCTTCCAGCAGAGCGCGGCCCAGGTAGAGGCAGTAGAAATCCTCGTGGGGAGCCAGTTGGACCACCCGCTGGTAGTGGGGGACAGCCGCCCCCCACTGCCCGCTCCGGTCCCAGGGGTCGGCCTGCTTGTAGATAATGTCGGCGCGGATGGGGCGCAGGTTGGCCTGAACAGCCCCGATGACGGCCAGCGGGAGCAGGAGCGCCAGCGCCACCGGCCCCCAGGCCGTCCCCCACCCTTTGGGCATCAACCGCTCCCCCGCCAGTGCCAGTCCGCCCAGGAGAATCACCATGGCCAGGAAGCCATAGTAGGCCCCGATCTGCCCGGCGATGTACTCTGCCAGGCGCAGGAGGTCGTTGACGTTCTGGACGGTCATCCGCAGGACGGCGGCGTGGCGCCCCGCCAGCAGCAGCCCGAAGGTCATCCCCACCGTCAGAGAGACCAGCAGGACAACCAGGGCCGCCGACCAAAGGTCCCCCGCTGTAGGGGCAGGGGCAAGCCCTGCCCCTACAGGGCGACTATCGGGGTTACCCCTATCTACCCCTGCCCATCGGTGGGCCATCTGGGTGACGGTCAGGAGGGCGGTCATCCCCCAGGCCATGCCGAAGACCAGGAGAATGCCCAGGGATGAGCGCGGCGGACCGCCGATGGCGATGACCGTCAGCGAGCGCCAGAAAATCTGGGCGGGGTTGCTCAGCCGCTCCACGTTGTTGACGAAATCGTAAGAAAGCGTGCCCAGGATGAGGGCACCGATGAGCGCCGAGCCCAGCGCGGGCCAGAGCCAGGCGGGGACGGCGGAAGAGGGCGCGGGCGGTGGCGGAGCGACGGGCCGACGTCGCCGCTTCTTTTTGGATTTTGGGGACGGCGCCGTCTGCGGCGCGGCGGGCCGTTCTTCCTGCACCCCAATGGCCTGAGTGCCCAGGAGGACGAAAACCGCCGCCAGGGCCCAGAAGGTGGTCCGGGTGGAGGCGATGGCGATACCGAAGTTAATCTCCACCAGATGCGCCACAAAGGCGGCCAGGATGCCGACCAGCAGAATCTGCTCGGAGTGGGGGGCTGGAAGGGACTCCGGGGAGAAGAACCCGCAGACGACCAGATAGGCCAGCATCCCCAGGACCATCCCCACCGGAATCGCCAGCCCGAAGAAGTGGGGGCCGACGGTGGGGATGACCGCCGCGACGGCGGCCAGTGCCCCCGTCACCAGCAAAATGAAGAATAGCCGCCGCCGGGACGGGTCCGGAATCCACCCCAGCCAGGAGAGGCCGTAGTAGAAGAGACTGCCGAAGAGCCACAGGTACGCCGCAAACCCCAACAGTCCCGTGATGACCAGCGAGTCCAGGGTCTCGTTGTGGGAGCGGTCGGGGGAGGCCGTGCGGGACTCGTAGTGGCCCAGGAGGGGCGGGTAGAAACGGTTGTAGGCCACGTACATGGACTCCGGGCCGTAGCCGACCAGCGGGCGGATGACGTTGAAGGGGTCGGGATGGCCGGTGGGGTCGGTGGTGGTCGGGGGATACCGGATAGGCTCGTGGGGCAGGATCAGGCGCAGCGCCCCTTCCCAGATGAGAGCGCGAACCTTGCCGGTACCCGTTTCCGCCTGGAGGACTTCGTCCAGGCGGCCCATCCAGGGTTGCTCCTGGGCCCAGGCGTGGACCGGCTCGGCCAGGTTGACCGTCAGAAAGCCAGCGGCAAAAAGGAGAACGGTGACCAGTGCGCTCGCCCAGAGCCAGCGCCAGCCCCGCCCGTTCACGATAAAGGCCAGCCAGGACCCGGCCAGGACCAGCAGGGCCCCGACCGCCGGTGCCCACTGCAGGAACGGGTTCGTCTGCACAGTGCCCCGCAGGGCCAGGAAGAGACCGGCCCCCACCACCCCGGCCCCGGCGATGCTCCCCAGCCCGAAAGCGATGCCGGCCCGAACGTCCTCCAGAAGGTCTGCCAGATGGGGCGCCTCCCGCGGAGCGGCGCGCCGCAGCGCCAGCAGTCCCAGGAACGCCCAGACCGCCAGCCCCATCACCAGCCCCATCAGCGGCCCCCGGCTGTGGGTGTACCAGATGCTGATGACCTGGACCAGGAAGATGAAGATGTAGGCGGCGGCCCGCAGGACCTCGGACGTCCCGGCCTTCTCGTCCGTCAGCAGCGAGCGGAAGGCGTCCACCGCGCGGGCCAGGGTGGGGAACGCGGCCATAATCATATACGCGGCGACGAAGATGGGGTTGCCCATATTGGAAGCCACCCGCTGGGTCACGTCGCCGCCCCAGGGGAGGGGGTCCCGGCGGGCATGCTGGACGAACCCGTAGAGGGCAATGGGCAGACTGTTCAGAATGAGCGTCGTGATGAACCGGTCCACCTGGGCGCGGGTCCGCATCCGGTCCAGGATGATGAGGAAGATGACAATGTAGGAGAGGGTGGTGAAGGTGCCCTGGAGCCGCTGGTAGGAGCCGAAGAAACTGGTGTACGG
>DAOTWL010000107.1:0-1798 GCA_034435875.1 Anaerolineae bacterium | reverse complement strand
GCCTCCGCCTCCCGATACAGCCGCTCCCACCGGGCCCCCTCGGCTTCCTCGTGCTCCTGGCTGTGCCGGATGAACTCCCGGAGTTCCGGCTCCACTTCGTCGCTCCGGCACGCCAGCCAATCCAGCGCCTGGGCCAGGGGGGCGCCCCGCAGAAGCGCGCCCGCATCGCGGCCGCTCTCCCCCCACGCCCGGCGTGCTCCCCGCACCCGCTCCTGCCAGAGGCGGAAATCCCGGTCCTCCGCCATCCAGCCCCGCAGCCGCTCCCAGCGGCGGATCAGCGCCTCGTGGGCCACCTCGGCCGTCTCCTGCCCGGCCGCGTCCCGGTCCGTCACCACCAGGCGGGTATCGGCCAGCCTCTGCACCCGTGCCCAGTGGGCTTCCCCCAGTTCGGCCCGGGTCGCCCTCCGGCGGGTGTCCTCCGTCCCCTCGCCGGGGCGGACCAGTTGGATGAAGACCCGGCGCGCGGTTTCCCGGTCGGCATCCGGCAGGGAGTTGTATACGTTGTCGGCATGCCGCGCCAGCGCCTCCTCCACGCCGCCGATCGCGTCGTACGCGCGATGGGTTAACCGACCACTCTCCCGGCGCTCCCAGAGTTGGGTCAGGGCAAACTCCAGCAGGGGGAGGTTCCCCGGCTCGTCTCCCACGTCGTCCAGGATGCGGGCCACCAGTCCGTCTTCAAACCTCACCCCCTGCTTTTCGGCAGGACGGACCACCGCCCGTTCCAGTTCCTCCCGGCTCATCGGCCCCAGGAGGAGGGTCCGGCCGTTCAGTGCGTCGGCCAGGGGGCGGTAAGAGAGGGCCTGTCCCATGAAGTCGGCGCGCAGGGTCAGCAGGAGATGCAGGAGAGCGGAGGTGAGGGGGTGCGGAGGAGCGGAGGTGAGGGGGTGCAGGGGAGCGGAGGTGAGGGCGTGGAGCCAGAGGTCTACGAAGGGCCGCCGGACGTCCTCCGGAGAGAGGGTGTAGAGTTCCTCCCACTGGTCCACGACCACCAGAAGGTGTTCCTGTCCCCCTTTCTCCAGGATGCGGCAGACCAGGCGGTCCAGGGGAATTTCGCCGCTCTTCAGACTCCCGGCCAGGTTGGGAGTCTCCCGCAGCCGGTCGGTTTCGGTCATTTCAGGCTCCAGCAGGGGAAGCAGGGCCGATGCCAGTTCCGCGAAGGGCTCCCGGCCGGGGCGACAGGTCGCGATGGCCCACTCCGGGCGCGGCCGCAGGCGGGGGATAAGTCCGGCGAAGACGACCGAGGACTTGCCGCTTCCCGAAGGGCCGATGACGGCGGTGAGGGAGTGGCGCTCCACTTCCTCCGCCAGGCGGTCGGCGAAGGCCTCCCGCCCGAAGAAGAAGGGGGCGTCCTGCTCCCGGAAGGCCCGCAGGCCCCGGTAGGGGTTGGGCGGGACGGCGCGCTCCCCCAAGGCGGGCCAGAAGTCCACCAGGCGCGCCGTCGGGATAGCGAAGGCGACGCGGACGCCCGCCTCCCTCTCCACGGCGACCACCATTCCCACGACGCCGCCGGCCTCGGGGTCCCAGAGTGGCGCGCCGCTGAAGCCGGGGCGGATGAAGTAGCCGGTCTGCCGGGGGTCCTCAATCTGCAGCCAGCCCCGGGCGGTGGGGGCGCGCAGGACGCCCTCGGCCCAGATGCCATCGGGGTGGCCTTCGGGAAAACCGCAGGCACGAAAGGGGCGGCCCCAGGCCTCCGGCAAATCCACCAGCGGGGCCGGGCGGGCCTTCGGGGGCAATTCCGCCTCCAGGCGCAGGACGGCGATGTCTTCCTCCGCGTCCGCCTGGAGGACGCGCGCCGGAA
>DAOTWL010000106.1:0-4496 GCA_034435875.1 Anaerolineae bacterium | reverse complement strand
GCCTGCCGGTCCCTGGGCCGGGAGCCGGACGGGGAGTTGCTGGGGCCAATAGTGAAGCGGCTGTAGGACAAACTTCAGTTTGTCCCACGGGCTGGCCGCCGCTTGCGGGAGGGGTACCTCCGGGCCTGCCGGGCCCCCCTTCCTCACCCCACCCCCCCGGCCCTCCCCTCTCCTGAACGGAGTTCAGGAGAGGGGAGGGGGTGGCGGCGCAGCCGCCGGGGGAGGGGTGAGGCGAGAAGCAATCATGCGCGCTCCCTGCGCCCTGCGACCTGCGCCATGCGCCCTGAAATAGAACCCGAACGGATTCACCCCCTGAACGCCCGCTCCCCGGCCGGGGGCCGCTACGTCCTCTACTGCTTCGTCTGGTACACCCCCGACTACGACCGCTGGGAGGGCCTCCCCCGCTGGGCCCGGGAGACCCTCTCGGCCCCCGCCGCCGCCCCCCGCCCCGCCCTCTACGCCCTGGAGGACCTGGAGTCGGCCCGAACCGACGACCCGGTCTGGAACGGGGCCCAGTCCGCCCTGGTGCGGACCGGCCGGATGCACAACTACCTGCGGATGTACTGGGGGAAGCGGCTTTTGGTGTGGACGGCGCGGCCGGAGGACGCGCTGCGGGTCGGCCTCTACCTGAACAACAAGTACGCGCTGGACGGCCGGGACCCCAACAGTTACGCCGGAGTGGGCGGGTGTCTGGGCCTCCACGACCGCCCCTTCCCGGAGCGGCCCATCTTCGGCAAAGTCCGTCCGATGACCCCGGAGGGATTCCGAAGGAAGTACGGGGAAACGACAGAATGAAGCCCGAGCCCGTCATCCTCCCGGAGAAACAGCGCCTCCGCCAGGAGTTCTGCCAGTTGCGGGAGTGTCTCCCCGTGGAGGACGTGGCGGCGGCATCGGAGGCCATCTGCCGTCATCTGGCCGACTGGCCGGTGCTGCGGGCCGCGCGGGCCGTCATGGCCTACCTGGCGTTCCGCAACGAACCGTCGCTGGAGCCCCTCTTCGCCGCCCTCCCCCACATCCGGTGGGCCGTGCCGCGCATAGAGGGCCGGCGGCTGGTCGTCCATCCCTACGACCCGAACCGGCTGGTCCGTCATCCCTTCGGCATGCTGGAGCCGGCGGCGGACCTGCCCGTGATTGATCCGGCCTTTCTGGACATTGTACTGGTGCCCGGGGTGGCCTTTGATCGGCGCGGAGTACGGCTGGGCTTCGGCGGCGGCTTCTACGACCGCTTCCTCCCTACCACCCCGGCCCTGCGTGTGGGCGTGACCTACGATGCCTACCTGCTGGACGAGTTGCCCTGTAACGAGGCCGACCAGCATATGGATTGGATCGTCACCCCAACGGGCCTGCTGAAGGTCCGGTGAACGGGCCGGGCACTGGCAGTTTTCCCGAATAGTGGTAAAATGAACTGCAGCAATTACCCCCCCATTCCCGAAAGGAGACCTATGGCAGAACAGTATGGCTCTTATGCGCCCCCGCCGTCCTATGGATACCCGCCCCCTGCCCCCGCCTCCCAGACCAACGGACTGGCCGTCGCATCGCTGGTGCTCAGCCTGCTGGGACTGGTCGGCGTTCTCCCGCTCATCGGCACCGTTCTGGGCCTCATCTTTGGCTACTCGGCCCGCAACCAGATTGTCCAGAGCCGGGGGTTGCAGGGCGGCGAGGGGCTGGCGAAGGCCGGTATCATCATCGGCTGGGTGACCCTGGGTATCTGGGCCCTGGGCATCTGTGCGGCCCTCATCTTCGGCGTGGCCGTACCGGGTGGCCTGGCTGGCTGCGCCCTCTGCTCCGACCTGGAATCCCTGATGCAGGGGTACTGAGTCTGTCCGGTCACCCGACCCCCAGAAAAGGAGCCCCATGGAAGAACAACCGGAAATCTCTTTCACACAGCAGCCCACATATCCCGGAGAGACCGGGGTGCCCGGAGAGAAGAAATCCCGCACCGGCCTCATCATCGGCATCGTCGTAGGGGGGGTGCTCCTCATCCTCTGTTGCTGCTGCGTCCTGGCCCTGATCCTGGCCACCCAGTGGGATAACATCTCCAGGGGATTAGGCCCTTGATTCTTTGATTCTCTGATTCTCCCTATGGAGGTGCCGGAGACCCTGCAACCTGTCCTCCAGAGCATGCCCGCGCGCCCGGGCGTCTACCTGATGCGGGACGCCGAGGGGCGGGTCATCTATGTCGGCAAGGCCGTCAACCTGGCCAGCCGCGTCCGCTCCTACTTCACCCCCTCCGCCCAGGAGAACCCCAAGACCCGGCGGCTGGTGGCAGAGGTCGCGTCGCTGGAATTCATCGTCACCGACAGCGAACTGGAAGCCCTCATCCTGGAGGCCAACCTCATCAAGGCCCACCGCCCCCGCTTCAATGTCCGCCTGCGGGATGATAAGCGCTACCCCTACATCAAGGTGACCTGGGCGGAGCCCTACCCGCGCGTCCTCATCACCCGCCGCATTGAGCGGGACGGCAGCCGCTACTTCGGCCCCTACACCTCCTCCGACGCCGTCCGCGAGACCCTGGACCTCCTGCGCCGGACCTTCCCGTACCTGACCTGCAGCCGGATCATCACCGGCAAGGACCCGCGCGCCTGCCTCTACTACGATATGAAACTCTGCCTGGCCCCCTGCATCGGCGCGGTGAGTCAGGAAGAGTACCGCGCCATGATCGCGGGCCTGGTCCGTTTCCTGGAGGGCCGGAGCGAGGAGGTGCTGGTGGACCTGGAGCGGCGGATGCGGGAGGCGGCCGAACGGCTGGACTTTGAGCGGGCCGCCCGGCTGCGGGACCAGTTACAGGCCGCCCGGCGCATCGTGGAGCGCCAGAAAATCGTCGCCGCCACCGGCCGCGACCAGGACGTCATCGCCTTCGCCCGGGATAACGGCAATGCCTGCGTCCAGGTCTTCTTCATCCGGGACGGCAAACTCCTGGGCCGGGAGTACTTCCTGCTGGAAGGCGCCGAGGCGGAGGACGACCAGGAGGTCATGGCCGCGTTCCTCAAACAGTTCTACGAGGAGGCGGCCTACGTCCCCCCGGAGGTCCTCCTCCCGGAGGAAGTGGACGAGGCACTGGTCATAGAGGAGTGGCTCCGCTCCAAGCGGGGGGCCAAAGTGGTGCTGCGGGTGCCCCGCCGGGGGCGCGGGCGGGACCTGCTGCGCATGGCCGCCGAGAACGCCGCCCAGATGCTGGCGACCTTCCGCGCCGGCTGGGAGGCGGACGCGCACCGCCAGGAGCAGGCGCTGGAGGAACTCCGCCAAGCCCTGGGCCTGCCCGCCCGTCCCGCCCGAATGGAATGCTACGACGTCTCCACCACCCAGGGCGCCGAGCCGACGGCCAGCATGGTCGTCTTTGAACAGGGGGTCCCCCGCAAATCGGAGTACCGGCGCTTCGCCCTGCGCGCGCTGGAGAAACCGGACGACTACGCCGGGATGCGGGAGGTGCTCACCCGGCGCCTGGAGCGCTGGCGGACGGCGACCTCCGGCGAGTTGACCGGCGTACGCGGCGTCAGGGCCTGGGCCCTCCTCCCCGACCTGCTGGTGGTGGACGGCGGGAAGGGTCAGTTGGGGGTGGCGCTGGAGGTGCTGGAGTCCTTCGGCTTGCGGGACCGGGTGGCGGTGGCCGCGCTGGCGAAGGAAGAGGAGGCGCTGTTTCTGCCCGGACGGGAGGAACCGGTGCGGCTGCCGGAGGGCTCCCCGGGCCTGCGGCTCCTCCAACAGATGCGGGACGAGGCCCACCGCTTCGCCGTCGCCTACCACCGCCTGCGGCGGGAGCGCGCCGGCCTGGCGACGGACCTGGAGAACATCCCCGGCGTGGGGCCGGCCCGCCGTCGGATTCTGCTGAAGACCTTCGGCTCCCTGGAGCACATCCGGGCGGCGACGGTGGAGGAACTGGCCGCCGTCCCGGGCATCCCCCGCGCCGTGGCGGAGGCGATTAAGAAGTACCTCACCCCTCCCCCTACCCCCTCCCCTCTCCTGACCTTCGGTCAGGAGAGGGGAGGGGGGGGCGGCGAAGCCGCCGGGGGAGGGGTGAGGCCCCTGAGCGAACTGGCCGCCCACCTCCCCCTCATCTCCCACCGCCTCGGCCCGGACCCCCAGGTCGGCGGCATCGCGGCCGATTCCCGCCGGGTCCGCCCCGGCGACCTCTTCGTCGCCATCCCCGGCGGGAGCCTGGACGGGCACGCCTACATCCCCCAGGCGCTGGCGGCGGGCGCCGTCGCCGTCGTCGGCCAGCGCGCGCCGCAGGAAATGCCCGACCTCCCCTGGGGCACCTTCGCCTACCTCCAGGTCCCCGATGCCCGCCAGGCCTGGGGCTGGCTCTGCGCGGCGTGGGAGGGCCTCCCCGGCCGCCGGATGACCCTGGTCGGCGTCACCGGCACCGACGGCAAAACGACCACCGTCACCCTCATCCACGCCATTCTGCGCGCCGCCGGCCTCAACGCCGGATTGGTCAGCACCGTCGCCGCCCGCATCGGCGAGGAGGAGGTGGATACCGGCTTCCACACCACCAC
>DAOTWL010000105.1:0-2229 GCA_034435875.1 Anaerolineae bacterium | reverse complement strand
ACCGCCCCGGGGCAGGGTGAGGGAAGGGCAGGCCGACCAGGCATCTCGCGCCGGGTTATAGACGGCGCAGGTGGTCTGTTCCTGACCGGCGCGGTATCCGCCGACGACGTAGATGTCATCCCCCAGCGGGGCCGCCGCTGCCAGTGCCTGCGCGATGGGCATCGGGGCCCGTTCTTCCCAGCGGTCGGTCTGGGGGTCATAGGCATAGGTGTGGTTCAGGTACTGGCGCCCGTCGATACCGCCGAAGAGGTACAGGCGGTCGCCGTGGACGGCCAGCGCGTAGCCGCAGAGGGGGCGGAGGAGCGGCACGGCCGTCGTCCAGGTATCGGCGGCGGGGTCGTAGACCTCCAAGACGGAGAGCGCCGCGCCGTCGGCGGTGCAGCCGCCGGGGGCGAAGACCCGTCCCTCCAGGACGGCGGCGCCGATGTAGGCGACGGGGATCGGTTTGGACGCGCCGCGCGCCCAGGTGTCGGTGTTGGGGTCGTAGATTTCCACGGCGTCGGTGACGCCCTCGGGGGTCTCCCCACCGATGGCCAGCAGGCGCCGCTCCCAGGGGGTCACCGCCAGCCAGGCCCGGCGGGTGGGCATCTGGGCCCGCTCCACCCAGCGGGATTCGGCACTGCGGCCGGCGACGACAGCCGGCACCTTACTCTGGGGAGGAAGAAGCCCGGCAGCCGGCGGGGCGGAGGGGGCCGGGCGGGGCCAGGTGAGGGCCGCGGCGGCCACCGCGATCAGCGCTCCAACGATCAGGACCACCCGGCGATGCCAGGGCAGAGGCGGTTCGGGCGCCAGGGCCGCTGCGGGGGCCGCCGCAGAGGGGGCAACCGCAAGGGGGGCAACCGCAATGGTTGCCCCTCCATCGTCCGTTGTTGGAGGGGCAGGGCTTGCCCCTGCCCCCGCAGGGGTCACCCCTACATCAACCCACCCCTGGCGCACGGCGACCATCGTCGCCTCGGTGCGGGAGACCACCTCCAACTTGGTGAAAATGTTGCGCAGGTGGACTTTGACGGTGTTGATGCTGATGTGCAGCCGATGGGCGATCTCCTTGTTGGAGAGGCCGGTGGCGACGTAGCGGAGAATCTCCAGTTCCCGTTCGGTCAGCGGTTCGCCGGGTTCAGCCATGGAGAATCAGAGAATCAGAGAATCGGAAGAATCACACAGGTTAGCGGGTGGCGATGGCGATGCCGGTCAAGACCAGCGCGCCACCCATCAGGGTGACAATGCCCGGGACTTCGCCCAGGATGATCCACGCCAGGATGCTGGAGCCAATGGGTTCGCCCAGGACGGCCAGGGTCACGTAGGTGGCCGGAAGGTGGCGGAGGGCCCAGTTCAGGGAAGAGTGGCCCGTAATCTGGGGCCCCAGCGCCAGCAAGAGCAGCCAGAGCCAATGGATCGGCGGGTACCCTCCCAGCGGGACGCGCGCCAGCGCGGCGACCGCCATCAGGACAACGGCGGCGGTGGCGTAAACGGGGAAGACGTAGGCCAGGAGGGAGAGGCGGGCCCGCAGCCGCCGCCCAATCAGGAAGTAGCCGGCCACCGAGAGCGCACCCGCCAGCGCCAGCAGGTCCCCGGTCAGCCGGTGGGTGCCCTGTCCCCAGTCGTCCGTGCCGATGATGATGGAGCCGACGGTGGCAACGGCCAGGCCGACCATCAGCGGTCGGCCCAGCCGCTCCCGCAGAATCAGAAACGACCCCAGGCCCACGAAGAGCGGGCTGGTG
The DNA here is from genome assembly GCA_034435875.1 of Anaerolineae bacterium. Classification (GTDB taxonomy): domain Bacteria; phylum Chloroflexota; class Anaerolineae; order B4-G1; family DUEL01; genus SpSt-77. The sequence goes on along the minus strand of DAOTWL010000105.1, from coordinate 511 downwards.
CTGACCAGGACTACCGAGGCGGCCACGGAGGTGTAGGCCAGAGAGGAAATCCAGGTGGCGAAGTGGACGGCCAGCATGGCACCGGAGGCCAGCATCAGGAGCCAATCTCGTCGGGCCAGGCCGCGCAGTTCTTCCCGCCGGGTCGCCAGGGTGATGGGGGCCAGGATGAGGGAGGCCAGGGTGAGCCGCCAGGCGGCAATGGCCAGCGAGTTCATCTCCGCCTGGGCCAGCCGGATAATGGGTGAGGCGGTGGATGCTGCCAGAACCCCCACCACCAGCGCCAGATGGGGCGGGAAGATTTTACCGGTCTCCCTGGGTGACATAGAACGCTTGCTCCAGGATAGAGTGGGCAGTTTTCAACCACTTTTGCCCCATTGCATCAACTGCATATGGGCATTGTTGTTTGGCACTAAAGTAAAATCCGCACCGCGCTTGCTATAACTTCTCTGTGGGGCACAAAGCCCCCACCTATAGGTTTCTGGTGGTCGCAACTCGCCCTCACCCTACCCCC
>DAOTWL010000104.1:0-1526 GCA_034435875.1 Anaerolineae bacterium | reverse complement strand
ACCAGGCTCACGCTCACATCGGTCTGGGCACCGGGGGCCAGCGCGGGCACGTCCACCGCCCCCGGGCCGCCCAGCGGCGCGCCGGAGATGAAGACCAGCCGGGTGCCCGGCTCCCAGGCGCAGGTGCCGGAGTTGCGCACCCGCCAGGTCTTGACGAAGGGGGTGCCCGGGGCGAAGGCGGTGTTATCGGGGACGGTCACATCGGCCACCCAGCGGGCGCCCAGAGTGCAGCCCGCCGCCGTGGTTGGTTCGGGGGGCGGGGCCTCCGTCGGCGGGGCGGCGGTGGGGGGCGCGACGACGGGCGTCGCGGTCGGCATCTCGGGCGTTGGCGTCGCCGTGACGACGACCGTCGCCACCGGCCCGCAGGCCAGCGCGGCCAGCAGCAGGCAAACGATCGCCAGGATGGGTGCGAAGAAATCCATTTCCCTGTTCATAGCCAGTCCTCCTTTCCCTTCTGTAGGATGGTAGAACTGCGTAAAACTGTGGCCGATCCTTTTCGGCCACGAATTTCACGAATTGCACGAAATTCGTGAAATTCGTGCCTTTCGTGGCGAAACTACCAAATTCGTGAAAGGTGACGGTCACCTGGGAAGCGACCGTCACCGGATAGACTACGGAGACACCACCACGTTCTGGTCCGACTTGATGGCGTTGTTGCCCTCGTTGGACTCCGCCACCCGGTTCACGTGGTCCAGAATGGCGCACAACTGGAAGGTCCCGGCTTCGGTAAACCGGATCGTCTTCCCGAAGACCTGTGAGCCGTTGGCATCCAGCGAGGCGTAGTCGTCAAAAAGTACAAGGCCAGGGCCGCTAGGGCAGGCGGCGCCGGGGGCCTGCCGGAGCAACCGCACGGTGAAGTTTGAAACCGGCGCGTTCCCTCCGTTGCGGAGCGTGATGCTGACCCAGACATCCTGATTCACGTGCGGACGCCACGTGTTCATGCCGATGTAGAACGGGTACAGGTCCGGCAGGCCGACGGTCAGGTCTTTCTGGAATGTGTTATTCGCCTCATTGGTCTCGGGGATTTCGCCGGTGTGGTCCAGGACAACGCAGATGCTGTAGTCCCCGGCCTCATCTATGCGGGCGTTCCCGCTGAAAGTGGCAGTCTGGCCCGCGTTCACGCTGAACCGCCGGTCAAAAAGCACCAGGCCAGGCCCTGGACAGGCCGTCCCCCGGGCCTGTTTGACCGCCCGGACGTTGAAGTTGGAGGCATTGGCCAGCCCGTTATTGGCGATCCGGATGTCTATGGCAAACGTGGAGCCGGGGGATGGGACCGCGGGGCGGAAGTCCACCGCCTGAACCGTCAGATCGGCCTGCATGGGAATTACAATGGTAGGCATAACGGGGGTGACGATAACAATGGGGGGTGTAGGGGATGGGGCCGTGGTCGGCGTAGCGGTCGGCGCTTCCGTCGGGGGCACGGCCGTCGCCGGGGCCGGCACCACGATCTGGACCCAGATGACGGCGCCGAAGCGGGTGCCGTCGGGGGCCTGGAACTGATAGTTGGCCCGGTAGGTGCCGGGCGC
>DAOTWL010000103.1:0-1796 GCA_034435875.1 Anaerolineae bacterium | reverse complement strand
GGGCCTCGGGGCGGCCCGGGAAGAGGCGGAGGGCCTCCTGAACCTGCTCCAGGGCTTCTTCCCACCGGCCCCGCTCCCCCGCGCGGCGGGCCTGGGCCAGCGCCCTGGCCGCGTAGAATTCTTTTTCCACCCGGCGGATCCGCTCCGCCAGCGCTTCATCCGGGCCCTGCAGGGTCTGGAGATAGCGGAGGATACCGAGGGCAGATTCCCAGTTCTCCGCCGCCTCCAGAGCGTCGGCCTGGGCCTGGAGGTCGGCAACCAGGCGCTCGTGCGCTTCCCGGCGGAGGGCCTCCCCACGGGGGTCGTTCGGGGGCCAATCCGCCAGCAGGACCAGGACGTCGGCCCAACGGGCTTCGGCGAAGGCCCGTTGGGCCTGCCCCAGGCGCCGCTCTCGCTCCAGGGCGGCCAGGACCTTCGCCCGCTGCTGCCGGAGGTCCAGACGCTCCGGACGCAAAGACAGGGCCCGGTCCAGCAGGGAGAGGGCCTGCGGCAGGTCTCCGGCCCGGACAGCCGCGTCGGCTCCGGCTATGATGTGCGCGACTTGCCGGTCGGTCTCCTGTTCCTGGCGGGCGCGGTTGCGCCATTCGGCGAAGACCGCCAGGTCGCCCCCTTCGGCAACAGCCCGGTCGCAGAGGGCGATGACCTCCTCCCAGCGCGCCTGGGCGAAGGCGGCCCGAATCTCCTTCAAACGCTGTTGCTGCCAGAGGGCCTTCCCGGCCTCCTGAAGGCGGCGGTCCCGGTCAGGATAATCGGGCGGAAAGGAGTTCAGGAGAGAGAGGGCCTCTTCCCAGCGGCCGGAGTTCCAGGCCTCCTCCAGAGCCTGGTGTCGGGCAATCCACTCCTCCGCCCAGCGGCGCAGGTCGTCGGCCTGGGGGTAATCGGCGGGTGTCTGTTCCAGGATATTGAGGACTCGTTGACCGTCGTAGGCCGCCCGCGCGTCCTCCAGTTCTTTCTGGCGGCGGATTTCCGCGTGAGCCCAGTCGCGGAGAGCCTCCAGGTCCGGGTAGTCCGGAGGGACATCCGCCAGCAGGTTCAGCATCCGCTGGCCTTCATACGTCCGGCGGGCCTCTTCCAGTTGTTGCCGATGCTTTATCTCAGCCCGGGCCCACTGGCGCCATTCCTCCAGGTCCGGGTAGTCGGGAGGAACGTCGGCCAGCAGGTCCAGGACGCGGCGGGCATCGTAGCGGCGTCGGGCTTCCTGGAGGGCGTCCCGGCGTTCCAGCTCCCGTCGGATTTCGCCTTTAAGCGAGGCGGCATCCAGGAAGTCGTCCGGGGCCGAAGAGGCAAGTTCCCAGGCCCGGTCCCAATCGTGAGCCAGCAGTCGCTGGCGAGCCTCCGTCAGTTGTTCGGCCCATTCCCGGAAACGAAGAAGTTCCTCCCGCCGGGCCTGAAGGGAAGCCCGCCGGGGTCGCAGAGCCAGGGCCTGATCCAGGTGCGCGATGGCCCGGTCCCATTCCCGGACTCCGACCAACCGGTCAGTCTCCTGGAGGTGGAGGATGACCTGGCGCTCGTTCTCCCGTTCTCTACGGGCCTGCTCCAGGAGAGGCTGGAAGAGGTCCGGAGAGCCGCCGAGGGCCAGTCCCATTTGGGCGGCGACAATGGCATCGTCCCATGCCTCCTGGGCCAGGTGCTCCTGCGCGCGCCTCAGAAGTTCTTCTACCCGCTGCCGTCGGCGTTGTTCAGCTTCTATGTGGGCCCGCACCTGGGTCGCGGCCAGGTGATCAGGGGGTACGGTTGCCAGCAACGCAGTGGCTTCGTCCAGATGGCCGTCGGCGAGGAGCGTCTCGGCCCGTTTG
>DAOTWL010000102.1:0-4661 GCA_034435875.1 Anaerolineae bacterium | reverse complement strand
CCCGCCCGAAAATCCCCCTTTTGTTTCAATCAGGCAGGAACTTGCCCGGCCTGGAGTTGTTCCAGAAGTTCCCGGTAGGCGTCGGCATTGGGCGGGCGCAGCCGCAGGATGATCTGAATCGTCGCGATAGCATCCTTTACCTTCCCGGCCTGCAGTTGCAGGTCCCCCAGGATGTCCAGTTCCCGCAAGGCATCCTCTTTTCTGCCCGCGTTGAGATAGAGTTGGGCCAGACGGGCCCGGAGTGGGATCGCCTCGGGCTTCTCCTGTACCAGTTCCTCCAGAATAGAGAGGGCCTTTTGGGCCTTCCCGGCCTGCAGATAATGCCGGAGCAGGCCATCCAGTTCCCCCAGGGCCCGGTCCGGCCGTCCTAACCGCTCGTAGAGGTCCATCAGGGTGAAGCGGGCTTTCTCGTCATCCGGCGCGATGTCCCGGATGCGCTCATAGACGGAGACCGCCCGTCGCCACTCCACCCGCTGCAGGTCAATATCGCCGAGGCGGTGGAGGAATTTGACCTCCCATCGGCGGTCAGGGCTCCCGCGCGGGGCCAGTTGTAACGCCTCGCCGTATTTCTCCCGCGCCTGGTCCAGTTGGGCCATCTGGTAATAGGCATCCCCCAGGGCCAGATAATGCTCCAGGGCCCGGTCAATCTCCCCCAGGCTGATCAGAAGGTCTATCAACTTGAGGCGGGCCGGGATGTTCATCGGCGCCAGGCGGAGCGCCCGCTCATACATCGCCACCGCCTGGGAGAAATTCCCCCGGACGCGATAGGTATCGGCAATCGCCAGGAACTTTCCCACCGCCTGTTCCGTTCGTCCCATCGCGACCAGGGTTTCTCCGATTTGACGGTGGATCGGGAGGAATGTGGGGGCCCGTTCCACGGCGCCCATCAATTCATCCATAGCCGCTCGAACCAGGTCGCGCCGCAGGTACTCCTGGGCCAGGCCGATGGACTGAATGATCCGCTCGGAGCCGGGGACGGTCAGGATTTCGGCCAGGCTCAGTACCGGCCCCTCGCGGGAGAGCAGGTCCAAGCGCTGCCGGGCCTGGTGGACCTTGTCCTCCCATCCTTTTTCGCCGAGGAAGGCGATGAGCGTATTGATGAACTCCACCGCCTGTTCCCGCTCTCCCCGCGCGGCGTAGGTACCGGCCAATTCGTCGTACAGGCGGATCAGGTCGTCGGCCTGTTCCTGGCGGACGGTGCTCAGGTCCACGATTTTGAGCACTTCCAGGAAGTGCGTCAGAGCCTCATCTATGCGGCCCAGGGCCCGGTAGCACTCTCCCAGGGCGAAGAGACTACCCAGGCGGTACTGAGGGCTGGAGACGGATTGCTGGAACTGAGCAATCGCTTCCTCAAACTGCAGTTTTTGCTGATACAGAAGCCCCAGATTGAAATGGACCGCCGGTTCAATGACGCCGCCTCTCAGGACCTCTTCGTAGCAGGCAATGGCCTCATCTACGTCACCCCGTTCCTGCGCATCAATCCCCCGGCTGAGGAGGGTATCTATTTCCCGCTTGGAAAGGGGACGGAGGATGAGGGGACCGGTATGGGGCGGCGTCTCCTCAAAGACCACTTCGGCCAGTTGGGCCAGGGCGGCACGCCGGGCCGTCTCTACAGGATTCCCTCCCAATGGCTCTCCCGTTAAATCCTCCCCAAATGCTTCCAGAGGCCCCGTCCCCCCGGCTTTGGGAATTCCGTATCGCAGCGCGTCCAGCAACGCCAGGACATCCGGATGGCGCGGGTCCAGTTTCAGGGCGTACTGGCAGAGTTCCATCGCCTTTTCCGTCTCGCCCTGGTCCCGATAGATGGATGCCAGGGTCAGATACTCGGAGATGGCCTCGCGGTGTTTCCCCTGGCCCACATAGACGCGGAGAAGGTTGACATGGGCCTGGATGCAGGAGGGATCCACCCGGACGGCATCCTTCCAGCGCTCCACGGCCAGACCGGATGCCTGCTGGCGGAGGTAGAGGTCGGCGGCCTGGAGGTACGCCTGGGCGACTTCCTTGGGGCGCCCCAGCCGTTCCAGTACTTGAGCCACCTGCTCATGCAGGACCGGATTCTCCCGGGCCAGGTCCGCCGCGCGCTGAAGGACCGGCAGGGCCTCCTCCGCGCGCCCGGCGCCGGCCAGAGCCAGACCCAGTCCGCTCAGGGCGTCCGGCTCATCGGGGAATTCGGCCAGGGCCTGCTGGTAGGCCGCGATGGCCTCCTCCCAGCGCTGCTCCCAGGCCCGGGCCGCTCCCTGTCGCAGTGCTTCTTCGTATACTGCGCGCTTTCCGGCCATCGGCAATGCAGGATATGGAGCGGATGGCAGCGACTTTGTCGCTGCCACCCATTGCATTTATATCAATCCTACGCGGGCGTTGAATCCCTCAATCAGCGCGTCTATCTCCGCCACCTGTCGCTGGATGCCCGTCCAGTAGTCCAGGTCGTACCACTGGGCCTGGAGTTCTTCCGCCGTCTTGCCCTGCTGCTCCACCCAGGTGAAGTACTTCAGGTTGTGGATGCGCCGCCGTTCCCAGTACCCCAGTTCGGCCATAAAGTCCACCGTGCACCCCAGCAGGTAGCGGTGGTAATCGGCCGCCGCGTCCAGTTCGGTGTACTCCCCCCGCTCCTGGCGCAGTTCCACCAGACGGCTCCCATAAAGTTCCATCGAGTCGGTCAGGACGGTGAGGACCACGTCGTGCTCGCCCAGTTCGTACCATTGGGCGAATTTGATGCAGGAGAGCAAGTTGGCGATGCCGGAGATGCCCAGCAGGTCCAGGCGGTCCACCAGCCCTTCCGGCACCCCCTGCCGCACCAGGTAGGCCCGACCCGCCGGTTCGTTGAAGAGGCGCACCAGCGCCATACACGCGGCATCGTCTATCGCCATCACCAGGTCGGTGTTTTTGACGTTGTGAACCCAGGGGACGTGTTTATCCCCAATCCCCTCAATGCGATGGCTCCCGAAGCCGTTCATCAGCAAAGTGGGGCACTGGAGCGCCTCACTGGCCGCAACCTTGCTGGTGGGGAAGACCTGCTTCATATAGTCCCCGCAGCCGATAGTGCCCGCCGAACCGGTGGTCAGGACGACGCCCCGATAGGTATCCCGGGGGCCCAGTTCCTTCTCCAGTACCTCCTCCATCGCGTGGCCGGTGACCTCGTAGTGCCAGAGGTAGTTGCCGAATTCCTCAAACTGGTTGAAGATGAAGACTTCCGGACGGGTCCGGCGCAGTTCCCAGCACTTGTCAAAAATCTCTTTGACGTTGCTCTCGGAGCCCGGGGTGGCGATGACCTCGCCGGCCAGGCGGGAGAGCCCCTCAAACCGCTCCCGGCTCATCCCCTCCGGCAGGATGGCGATGGATTCACAGCCCAGCAGGGCGGAGTTGTACGCTCCACCCCGGCAGAAGTTGCCGGTGGAGGGCCAGACGGCCTTGTGGTACGTGGGGTCAAACTGGCCGGTGACCAGCCGGGGGACCAGGCAGCCGAACGTGGCGCCCACTTTGTGGGCCCCCGTAGGGAACCACTTGCCCACCAGGGCGATGATGCGGGCCGGAACCCCGGTCAGGGCAGGGGGGAATTCCAGGTAGTTGACGCCACCAAACCCGCCGCCGAAGGGGACCGGTTCGTTCTTCCAGGTGATGCGGAACAGGTTGAGGGGATTTACATCCCACAACCCGACTTCCCGCAGGCGGGCGCGGATGGCCTCGGGGATGCGGTTCGGGTCTTTCATCTGGGCAAAGGTGGGGATAATGATGCCCCGTTCTCGGGCCCGTTGGACGGCTCGCTCCAGCCCGGTTGGATGGATGGTCAGGTCTATCATCGTGCATCTCTCCTGTGAGGTTTTTTGTTGTCTGCGCGCCCCATTATAACGGCCATCGGATGGCTGTCAAACGCATCATCATTGGCGCCGATGGGAAATCGGGGGCAACCGCGAGGGTTGCCCCTACGCATCGCGCCAGGCGTCAACCTCACCCCACCCCAAGCGGCTTCGCCGCTACCCCCTCCCCTCTCCTGACCAAAGGTCAGGAGAGGGAAGGGGGTGGCCCGAAGGGCCGGGGGTTGTTCAGCACATCCCGTGCGCCCTTCCGTACCACTCGTCAGGAGAGGGGAGGGGGTAGCCCGAAGGGCCGGGGGAGGGGTGAGGAGCGCAGGCCGCCCTGGTTGTGAACAGAGTGAGCAACCCAGCCGCAGGCCCAGGGAGGCTGACTTGCAGTCAGCGCCAAGCCGTCACCAACAAGTAGATGAGAATCCCCAGCACGACGACGGCTGCGAAGACCCGCGCACCGGTCAGAAGCATTCGCTCCTGCCGGTCCCGCTCGGCCTGGGCGGCCGCCAGGGCGCGCCGCCGTTCCTCCTCCAGCGCCCACCATTCCCGCAACCGCTTCTGCGACGCGGCCTCCGATTCCTCTTTGAGCCGCGCCGCCTTCGCGCGGATTTGTTCCAGCCGCTCCCGGGTGGTGGCCTGGAGGCGGCTCTGGAGAACAAACCCCACCAGGTCCAGGACTCGGCCACAGCGGATGCAGTGTTCCGCCTCCGACTCGTTCTCACACCAAGACACAAAGGCACAAAGAAAAATCGCACTAAAGTAAAATCCGCACCGCGCTTGCTATAACTTCTCTGTGGGGCACAAAGCCCCCACCTATAGGTTTCTGGTGGTCGCAACTCGCCCTCACCCTACCCCCTG
>DAOTWL010000101.1:0-13611 GCA_034435875.1 Anaerolineae bacterium | reverse complement strand
GGCCGGAGGCCGCCGCCGCAAAAGCAAACCCTTATCCCCCTTCCCCTTCCACATCGGGAGCAAAGATGCGCAAGGGAACCGTGCTTCTGGGCCTGACCCTGATTCTGATCGGACTGTACTCCCTGCTGGGAGCCTTCTATCCCCGGCTCCCCGGCCTGGACCGCCTGTGGCCGGTCGCCATCATCGCGATGGGGATCACCCTTCTGGCCGCGTACATCCGGACGCCTCAGCGAGAGGTCGCCCGGGTCTTTTGGGGCGTCGCCTTGACGCTCAGCGGTCTCCTGCTCCTCCTCGTCACTCTCACCGACCAGAACTACGCCGTCCTGCAGACCTGGTGGCCGGCTTTTGTCGTCGTTGCCGGGATTGCCTTCCTGGCCCAGTGGATCGCAGACGGATTCCGGGATTGGGGCGTGCTGTTCCTCTCCATTGTCAGCCTGATCTTCGGCGGGGTATCCATCGCTCTCAACCTCCACCTCTTCGGACTCCGAACCCTGCAGGAGATGGGCCGTCTCTGGCCGGCGCTGGTGATCGTCGTCGGCCTGATCCTGGTCCTTCAGGGCACTCTGGGTGGGAAACGGAAGGGAACGTAGCCGGACCCCCGTCGTCGGGATAGACGCCAGCCGCGCCGTCTCCCCCCGGCCTACGGGGACGGAGACGTACTCCCTTCGCCTGATCCAGGCCCTGCTCTCCCTGAACCCTCCCTGGCGCGTCCGCCTCTATTTCCGCCGGACGCCGCCGGAGAACCTCTTTCCCCAGGCCGAATTGCGCGTCATCCCCTTCCCGCGCCTCTGGACCCATATCCGGCTCGCCGGGGAGATGGCCCGCCGTCCGCCGGATGTACTGTTCGTCCCCGCCCACGTCCTGCCCCCCGTCCACCCCCGCCGCAGCCTGGTGACGGTCCACGACCTGGGTTACCGCTCCTTCCCCCAGGCCCATCCCCCTCTTCAACGGGTCTATCTGGACCTCTCCACCCGCTGGAACGCCCGGGCCGCCGCCCACGTCCTGGCCGACTCGGAGGCCACCCGTAACGACCTGGTCCGCATCTACGGGACGCCTCCGGCGAAGGTGACCGTCGCCTACCCCGGCTACGACGAGTCCCTGGCCCCGGTGGGCGATCCGGCGATTCTGGCCGCCGTCCGGGACCGCTATGGGATCCCCGGGCCGTATTTTCTCTATCTGGGGACGGTGCAGCCCCGCAAGAATCTATCCCGCCTGGTGCAGGCCTTCTCCCGTCTCCCCACCCAGGCTACCTTAGTTCTGGCGGGACGGCGGGGCTGGATGACGGGCGACCTCTTCGGTCTGATCCGCCGTCTGGGATTGGAAGGGCGTGTCCTCTGCCCCGGGTACGTCCGTCCGGAGGACCGGGCGCCGCTCTTCAGCGGTGCGCTGGCCTTCGTCTTTCCCTCGCTTTATGAGGGGTTTGGCCTGCCGATCCTGGAGGCGCAGGCCTGTGGGTGCCCCGTCATCTGCGCCAATACGTCCAGCCTTCCGGAGGCTGCCGGGGATGGGGCCCTGTACGTCTCTCCGGAAGACGTCGTTGCGCTGGCCGATGCGATGGCCCGGCTGGAGGACGACCCGGCCCTGCGTCGGGAGTTAGTAGAGCGGGGGTTTGCCAACCTGCGCCGGTTCTCCTGGGAGCGGTGCGCCCGTACCGTTCGGGAGGTAATGGAGAGACTACTGGAGGAGGACTGATGCCGGCTCCGGCCCTGCGCATCCTGGGCATCCCGATCCACGACGTCACGCTGGAGGAGGCGGTGGAGGGGGCCGCCGCGTGGGTCCGGGAGGGCGGCGCCCATCAGATTGCGACTGTCAACCCGGAATTTGTGATGGTGGCGCGGCGGGACCCGGCCTTCCGGGAGGTGCTGGAGCGGGCGGACCTCTGCCTGCCCGACGGGGTCGGTATCACCCTGGCGGCCCGCTACCTGGGCTGTCCCCTGCGGGAACGGGTGGCCGGGGTGGATTTGGTGGAGGCGTTGGCTGCCCGGGCGGCCCGGGAGGGGTGGCGGGTCTTCTTCCTGGGTGCGGCCCCCGGCGTGGCGGAGCGGGCGGCTTCCGTCCTGGCGGCCCGCTACCCCGGCCTGACCGTCGCCGGGACCTATGCGGGCAGTCCCCGGCGGGAAGAGGAAGAGGAGATTGTCCGGCGGGTCCGGGGGGCCGGAGCGGACGTCCTGCTGGTGGCCTACGGGGCGCCGGCGCAGGACCTGTGGCTGGCCCACAACCTGGCCCGGACTGGAGCGAAGGTGGGGGTCGGGGTGGGCGGGGCGTTTGACTACATTGCGGGGGTCATTCCCCGTGCGCCCCGCTGGATGCGTCGGGCCGGGCTGGAGTGGTTGTATCGGCTGATCCGTCAACCCTGGCGCTGGCGGCGCCAGCGGGTGCTCCCCCTGTATGCCGTACTGGTCTTATTTTCCCGGCTTTCCCAGCGCGGGGGCGGGTCTTGACAATTCGGGAGGGTTGCCTATAATAACTGGTGTATGGGCAGTCGGTCGGAAATCGGCGGGGTTTTGGTGCAGAAAACGATTTCCGAATGGGCATGTTTGGGGGTGGAAGTTATGGATGGAGTAATTGATCCACAATTCCTCCGTTTCCAGCCAGCAATTTGGGGTCATTGTGGAGCAAATTAACAATTTGGGGGCGGTTGCAGTCCCCACGATCCGAGTGAGGATACTGAAAGCTGCAGTCCTCAGTCCGACAGTCCGCAGTCCTCAGTCGTTGCAGTGCACCGATCCGAGAAGGGGGGCAAAGTCCACCTCAGGCGATTGCCCAAATAATTTGTTAAACTCAACCCATCGGCGCCCAGGGCGGCGGGAAGCAGATAGCCGAATCTAACCCTTCAGTTAATGCTCGACGGAAGAGCGGAGGGGCGGAGAAGCGAGGAAGCAAGGGAGCGGCGGAGGAGCGCAAGGAGCGCAGGGGCGGAGGAGCAATGTCCGCAAGCAGATCAAAGATGCCCAAAGGGGTCTCCCCACCCCCCTCCGCATCCTGCCCCCTGCCTCCTGCTCCCTCCCTCCTGCCTTTTGCATCCCGAAATCCCTTGTCTACTTTCTACCTGTCTACTTCCCATCAAAGGAGTCACTATGGCCTTCAAATTCCCATCCGACGAGTGGATCAAGGAACTGGCCCGCCAACTGAACGCCAGCGAGGCCTACGAGAAATCGGCGAAGGATTGGGAAGGGGACTTCGTCTTCGTGGTGGAGCCGGACGAGGCATACCCCCACACTGCCTACCTCTTCCTGGGCCTCTATCACGGCAAGAGCACCGACGCCGCGATGATCGGCAGCGAGACGGAGCGCCCGGCGGAGTTCATCATCCGCGCCCCCTTCTCCACCTGGCGGCAGGTCATTGAGGGGAAACTGGACCCTATCCAGGGGATGATGACCCGCAAACTGAAACTCCAGGGGAACATGATGAAAGTCATGCGCTACCCCAAGGCGGCCAAAGAGATTGTCTCCTGCTGCGCGCTGGTGCCCACCGAGTGGGGATAAACGGAGGGAGTTATGGCCAACATCCGACCGTTTCGCGGCATCCGCTATAATCTCCGGCGAATTGGCGACCTCTCCACCGTCATCACCCAGCCCTACGACCGCATCCACGACGCGGAGCAGGCTCGCTACTATGAACTGAGCCCCTATAACTTCGTCCGCATCATCCTGGGAAAACGGACCCCCCACGATACCGAGACGGATAACGTCTACACCCGCGCCCGCGGCTACGGCCAGACCTGGCTGGCGGAGGGGATTCTGGTGCGGGATGAGCGACCATCCCTCTACGTCCTGGAGCAGGTCTTCACCACGCCCGACGGCCAAACCCGCACCCGCCGGGGCCTGGCGGCGGCCCTCCAACTGACCCCCTTTGAGGAAGGGACCATCCTCCCCCACGAGCGTACCCTCAGCGGCCCCAAGGTGGACCGTCTCAACCTGACCCGCGCCACGGCCTTCGCCTGGGAGCACATCTTCATCCTCTATCCGGACGAGGGCAACCGGGTCAACGGCATCCTCCAGCCGTACCTGGAGGCCCATCCCCCCATTGTGGCCCGGGAGATGGTCATTGAGACGGCGGTAGAGCAGCGCTTCTGGGCGGTGGACGACCCCGCCGTCATCGGGGCGGTGGTGGAGGAGATGGCCCCCAAGCGGAACCTCATCATCGCCGACGGCCACCACCGCTACGAGACGATGCTGAACTACCGGGAGGAGATGCGTCGCCAGCACCCGGACGCCCCCGCCGATGCCGCTTTCAATTTCACCCTGGTCACCCTGGTCAGCATGAGCGACCCGGGACTGGTCATCCTCCCCACCCACCGGCTGGTCCACTCCTACGGGCGGATGAGCGGGAAGGAGGCGCTGGAGCGGGCGCAGGAGTACTTTGACGTAATGCCGGTGGCCGACCGGGCCGCGATGGAGCGGGCGTTACGGGAAGCGGAGCCGCTCCATCCCCGCTTCGGCTTCTACGACGGCGCGTACGCGGTGCTGACACTGCGCGACCCCGCCGTCCTGGAGCGCATTCTCCCCGACCGCGCCCCCGACTGGCGGCTGCTGGACGTCAGCGTCCTGCACGAACTCTTCATTGAGCGGGTGCTGGGGATAGACAAAGGGGCTGTAGAGCGGAAGGAGAACCTGGATTACCTGCGGGACCCCAATCCCGGCTACCAGGCAGTGGATGAAGGGAAGGCTCAGTTCCTGATTGTGATGAACCCGACGCGGATGGAGCAGGTGCGCGCCTGCACGGCGGCGGGGGAGAAAATGCCCCAGAAGTCCACCGACTTCTACCCCAAAATCATCAGCGGGCTGGTGATGATGCCCATTGGGGTTGACGAACGTTTGTAGTCCGCCCCGTCCGTTTGTAGTCCGCCCCGCAGCGCAGCGGAGTGGCGTTGGGGTCCCCGCAGGGGCATTGCGGCGGCGGCCCGAAGGGCCGCCGCCGCAACGCGGACCCTCTCCCTACCTCCGCCCGGAGCGGAGAATGGAGATGATGAGCCAGAGCCCCACCACACTGGCCAGGGCGAAGCCCAGGATGACCAGCGCGGTGACCAGGCCCCCCCGCTCCGCCAGATGAAAGGCCGGCACCAGCAACGCCAGCCCCACAATCAGCGCCGCCAGCAGGATGCTGAGGACCAGCCGGTTCGCCAGCCGGTCCAGATAGACCAGTGCCCGCCCCAACTCCTGATGCTGCAGGCTGACCTCTAACTCCCCCCGCTCCGCCCGGGCCAGCAACTCCATCCCCGTCCGGGGGAGCATATCCAGCAACTGGACCCAGTCCCCCATCCCCCGGACCAGCGAGGGCATCCAGGCGCGCGGGGAAGCCATCTCCCGCAAAAACCGCTGCACATAGGGCCGGGAGACCGCGAACATATCAAAGTCCGGCGCCAGTTTCAGCCCTACCCCCTCCATCATCGCCAGCGTCTTGCCCAGCAGCCAGAGTTCGGAGGGAAGACGCAGGTGATGGCGGAACGCAATCGGCATTGCCTCCTCCATCACGTCCCGCGCCCGGATGGCCTTCAGCGGCAATCCGGCGTACTTGCGCAGGAACCGCCCGATGTCGTACTGAAGCCCGACCCGGTCCACCGCCCCGCTCACCGCGCCCATCCGGACTAACTGGTCCACCACCGCCTCCTCGTCCAGTTGGACCGTCGCGATGTAGAGGCGGACCAGGTCGGTCCGGGTACGGCGGCTGAGATACCCCACCATCCCGAAGTCCATCGCCCCGATGACCTCTCCGGGCATAACGAAGAAGTTGCCCGGATGGGGGTCGGCGTGGAAGAAACCGTCTTCCAGAACCTCTTTGATGACCATGCGGGCCGCGTGGAGGCCGATGCGGTAGCGGTCGTACCCGGCCGCGTCCAGTGCGGCGATGTCGTCTATCTTGATGCCGCGGATCCGTTCCAGCACCAGCACCCGGCGGGTGGTGTACTCCCAGTAGACCTTCGGGATGTAGAGGTACGGCTCGTTGGCGAAGTTGGCCCGGAAGCAGTCGGCGTTGTGCCCTTCCCGGTAGAAATCCAGTTCTGCCCGCAGAGTGGCCGCGAATTCCTCCACAATCCCCGGCAGGTCGTAGAGTTCGCCCAGCGGGGTGCGCGTCTGCAGGAGACGGGCGCCGTCGGCCAGAATATCCAGGTCTACGCGGACGGTTTCCTCCACGTTGGGGCGCTGGATTTTGACGACGACCTCCGACCCATCGGGGAGGATGGCAGCGTGGACCTGGGCCAGGGACGCAGCGGCCAGAGGCTGGGGGTCCAGGAAGGCGAATATCTCCTCTGGGGGCGCGCCCAGTTCGGCCTCTATCTGAGCGCGCACCGGCTCCCAGGGCGCCGGGGGGACGGTATCCTGGAGTTTGGCCAGTTCGGCGATGTAGGCAGGGGGGAGAAGGTCGGGGCGGGTGCTCAGCACCTGTCCCAGTTTGATGAAAGTGGGGCCCAGCTCCTCCAGCGCCATCCGCAGCCGCTGGGGCGGGCCGAGAGAGGGGCGTCGGCGCAGGACGCGAGCCAGAAGGAAAATCGGGGCCGCCCCCAGCAGGTCCAGCAGTTCGCTAAAGCCGTGGCGCGCCAGAATCTGAGCAATCTGCTGGAAGCGGCGCAGGTGGCGCACGCCCCGAATCGGCAGGATGGACATCTCCCCTCACCACCGGAGGCCTTGCAGACTAACAATTAGTAATTTCCCTGTAGGACGGCCTTTCCAGGCCGTCCAGACGGGCTGGAAAGCTACGGCTGTCTATAGCAATTCCCTCAGCCGGAGGAGAGCGGCGCGGGCGGCCTCCTCTCCCGCCGCGATGACCTCCGCCGCGCGGGTCAGGCCGGTGAGGACAGTGACGCCGGTGGGGATGGCGGGACGAATCATCAGGTCCGGGCGGGCCTCCTCCAGGCTCCGTCGGTTCACGTCCCGCATCATCACCGCCAGCGAGCGCCAGAGGACGTCCGCCATCTCCGCCAGACTCTCCGGGACGAAGGGGCGGCGCTTCAGTTCCTCCGTCAGGGAGACCAGCGAGGTCTCGTCCGTGGAGATGTCCACCGCGATCACTCGCTCCGCGCCCATCCGGCGCACCACGTCGGCCGGCAGATTATCCAGGAGCCCCCCGTCCACCAGGAGTTGTCCTCCCCGCTGGACCGGGCTGAGCAGCCCCGGGAGGGCCGTTGTCGCCCGGACGGCATCCACCACGCGCCCTTCATTCAGCACCACCTTCCGCCCGCTGTTCAGGTCTACGGCGACGACTGCCAGGGGGATGCGCAGTTGGTCAAACGTGAGGTCATCCAGGAAGGATTCCAGGTATTCGGTCACTTTCTGGGCGGAGAGGATGCCGCGAAAGGGGAGAGCGCGGTTGAGGAAGGGAAACAGACGGCGCGGGGAAGCCATCCGCAGCGCTTCCGCTTCCATCTGCTGCGGGGAGATGCCCGCTGCGTAGAGGGCGCCGATGAGGCCTCCGGCGCTGGTCCCGGCGATGGCGTGTACGGGGATCCCGGCCTCTTCCAGCACCTTCAGCACGCCGATGTGGGCCAGCCCGCGCACGCCGCCGCCGCTGAGCGCCAGGCCCATCCGGCGCGGCCTTCGCCGGAACCGTCGCGCAAGATTTATCTTGCGCATCCTTGCGCATCAATCCTGCCCGGCGGATTCCGCTACTGCCTCCGGCCCCCGGGCCCGGGAGAGTTCCTCTACCCGCGCGACCAGTTCGTCCACCCTTCGCTTCAGGTCCTCCACGTCCTGGCGGGAAGGCGGGGCCCAGCGGGCCATTTCCTCCCGAATCATCTTCCGCAGAGCCTCCCGCTCCTCCTCCCCCCGGGCGACCAGTCGCTCCACCACTTTGGGGGCCTCTTCGGCGCGGACCTCGCCCTCCTCCACCAGTTTATCCACGAACTGGACGACCTTCTCGCGGGTGACGGTGAGCAGTCCCAGGCCAAAAAGGAGACTTCGTTCCAGCCATCGGGTCACCATTTTCCACCTCCCTGAAGGATCATGCTCCCACGGAGACATTCAAAGGAAAGCAAATGTTGAGAAAATTTTCAAAACCCCGTGCCTCTGTCTCTCTGTGGGATGATTATTATACCCCACAACCGCCCTTCAGTCCAGCCGTCGGCTGACCCGGCGGACGGCCCCAAAGAGGATAACCCCCGCCAGCAGGACCAGGGCCAGCCCGTGGAGCCCCAGGTCGCCCGGCCCCGCGCCCTTCAGCATCACCGCCCGGATGATCGTCAGGTAGTGGTACATCGGCACCACCCGGGCGATCAGGCCCAGCGCCGGAGATAGGTTCTTCACCGGCACCAGGTAGCCGGAAAAGGTGAGGTCTATCATCGCCATAATGAACACAAACAGGATGGCCTGCTGCTGGGTCCGGGAGATGGAGGAGATAATGACGCCCCAGCCGATTTCCACCAGCAGGAACGGCACCGTCAGCGCCAGGAGGAGCAGGAAGGAGCCCCGCATCGGCACCTGGAAGCCGAAACGGGCGATGGCGACCAGGAACAGGAAGTTGACCAGTCCGATCAGGAATGCCGGGATGGCCTTCCCCAGAACGATTTCCGTCCGGCTCAGCGGGGTGACGATGAGCCCCTCCAGGGTGCCCAGTTCCCGCTCCCGCGCCAGACCCAGCGAGGCAATCACCAGGGTGATCTGATACACGATGAAGCCGACCTGGGCGGGTATGGTGAACTGCCGGACGTTGTAGGTGGGGTTATAGTAGGTGACCACGCGCAGGTCTACGGGCAGGTCGGTGCGGAGGCCCTTCGCGGCCAGGTACTGTCGGGTATAGTCGGCGAAGACCGTCTCCACCGCGCTCTGGACGATGCCCGCGACGGTGTCGCTGGAGCCGTCCACCACCACCCGCACCGGGGCCGTCCGCACCGGGTCGGAGAGGTCGGCGGCGAAGCCCAAGGGGAAGATGACGGCCACCCGGGCCGTCCCCCGCTCCAGTTCCGCCGTCAACGCCTGCTCGTCCTCCACAAACCGCCAGAGCGCCAGTTCCTCCCGGCTGTCCATCCGCAGGACCAGTTCTCGGGTGACGGCGGAACGGTCCAGGTCCAGCACGACCAGCGGCTGCTCCTTGATCCCCCGCCCGGTCGCCCGCGCCAGCAGGACCAACTGGAGCATCGGGAGGACGAACAAGAAGGTCGTCAGCAGCCAGTCCCGGGCCAGTTGCAGCAGTTCTTTCCAGACCAGATTGCCGATACGATCTACCCTCATTTGCAATCTGCAATCTGCAATCTGCGATCTGCAATCTGCAATCTGCAATCTGCAATCTGCAATCTGCTACCCCAACCGCTTCCGGAACAGGAGCAGGCTGAGGAGCAGGCCCCCGACCCCCATCCCCAGCAGGAGCAGGATGTGCGTCTGGAGCGGGGCCGGCCCCACGCCTTTCAGGAACAGGCCCCGGCTGATAGCGACAAAGTGCGTCGTCGGCAGCGCGTAAGATACCAGCGTGGAGAGGACGTTGTGAGTATCCACCGGCAGAATCAGTCCGGAGATGAAGAAACTGGGGACAAAGAAGACCGTCAGCACCAGCAGCATGGCCGTCTGCTGATTGCGGACGAAGTTGGCAACGATGAGGCTGAAGCCCATCGCGGCCAGGAGGTAGACGGCGCTCAGGAGCAGGTAGAGGAGAAAATCGCCCCGGAACGGCACCCGGAAGTAGAGGACGGCGACCAGCCAGACCGGCAGGACGCCCAGCAGCCCGCAGGCCAGGTATGCCCCCAGTTTTCCCAGCAGGTACTCCGCCCCCCGGACCGGTGTGGCGATGAGGCTCTCAAAGGAGCCAATCTCTTTCTCCCGCGTCAGCGCCAGGGCCAGGGCCAGCGCGGGCATGCAGAGGACGATCGCTGCCAGTCCCGGCACCATGCTGACCAGCGATTTCAGCGCCGGGTTGTACCAGGCCTCGGAGCGGACGTCAATAAGGACGGGCGTGGAGCGGTCCGGGCCGGAGGCAAAGACCGAAACCCGCTGGCTGAGGGAGAAGACGGCCTGAATGGCCGCGATGGGGTCGCTGCCATCCACCACCGCCTCCACCGGCGCCGGCCCTCCCGCCTCCAGTTGACGGGCGAAGCCGCCAGGAATTACCAATCCGCAGTCCACCCGCCCCGCCCGCAGCAACCCCTCCAGTTCCGGGTACGAGTGCACATAGAACTGGACCCGGAACTCCCCGTCGGCGGTCAGGGCAGCGACCATCCGACGGGAGAGCGGGCTCCGGTCTAGGTCCCAAACGGCAATCTCTATCTGCTGGACATCCAGGACGAAGAGATGGGCCAGCAGGAGCAGGAGGAATGCCGGGGAGACGGTGACCAGAAAGAACAGCCGGAGGTCCCGGAAGATGTGGCGGAATTCTTTGCGGAGGATGGCAAGGGTCTGGCGAAGGGACATACCGGCACATCCCAATGCCAGGCGCGGCGGACCGGGCTACTTTCCGGCAGGATGACCCAGGCCGACAATTTGTCGGATCGCCGTCAGAACGCCCAGGCCGACCCGGAGGGCCTCGCCGGGGGGAATGGCGGGGAGACGCTCCTTTCCCGATTCGTCCACCTGGATAGGAGCGGAGCGCAGATAGAGGTACGCCGCAGCCACGCCCAGGAGGGCGCCGATGATGCCTCCCAAGAGCAGAACGCGGGTTCGTAGATTCACGTTCACCTCCTAAAGAAAGATTATTTTTTCACTGCGGCGGCGAAGCCGCCGCAGTGAAAAATATTTTCTTTAACCCTTCCGGCGGGCCAGCATCCCGGCAAGGGCCGCCCGGGCCGAGGAGGCGGCAAAGACGGGCGCCGCGGCCCGCTGGCAGGCCCGTTCCACGACCTGCTGGCCCAGCGACAGAAACCCGCGCGCCTGCAGGAACCAGCGGGGGAGGACCCGCCACCAGCGGGAGCGGTAAAGGCCGTAATTCACGGCTGCGCCCAGGGCCACGCCCACCAGTGCTCCCAGGGCCGCTTCTATTGCCAGCAGGATCAGCGCCAGGTCGCGCAGAATCCTCATTTTTCGCCTGTAGAAAAGGGGGGCGGCGGCGCAGCCGCCGCCCCCAACGACGCCGGAAAGACTACTCCTCCGGTGGAGGCGGCGGGGCCTGACCGGCCATCTTCGCCCGCTCCTCCGCCACCAGCATCCGCCGCAGCGTCTTGCCTACGAAGGTCTTGGGCAGTTCGGGGCGGAACTCCACGTAGCGGGGGTACTTATATTTCGCCAGCCGCTCCTTGGACCACTCAATGATCTCTTCCTCGGTGGCCGTCTCCCCCGGCTTGAGGACGACCCACGCCTTCACCGTCTCCCCCCGGTAGGGGTCGGGGATGCCCGCCACGGCGACCTCCAGAATCTTGGGGTGCTGCTTGAGGACCTCCTCCACCTCGCGCGGGTAGACGTTGTAGCCGCCGCAGATGATCATATCCTTCTTGCGGTCCACGATGTAGAAATAGCCGTCCTCGTCCATCTTGGCGATGTCGCCGGTGAAGAGCCAGACGTTGCCATCGGGCATCTGGCGGAGGACGTTGGCCGTCTCCGTGGGCATCTGCCAGTAGCCCTTGAAGACCTGGGGGCCGCGCAGGATCAGTTCTCCCTCCTCACCCGGGCCCAGGAAGCGGGTGCCGGTATCCAGGTCCGCGATGGCGGCATCCACATCCGGCAGCGGCAGGCCGATACTCCCCTCCCGATTCTCCCCCAGCATGGGGTTACAGTGGGAGGCGGTCGGGGCCTCGCTCAGGCCGAACCCCTCCCGCAGGTTACCGCCCGTCAACTGCTCAAAGCGGGTCTGCGTCTCCCGCAGGAGCGGGGCGGAGCCGCTGATGCAGGCCCGGATGGAGCGGATGTTGACCTTCCCTTCCAGCACCTTCGGGTGGTGGTTGATGGCGTTGTACATCGTCGGCACACCGGGGAAGATGCTGGGCTGATACTTGTTGATGGTCTCCAGGATGTCGTCAATATCCCGGGGGTTGGGGATGACGATCTGGGTGGCGCAGGCCGCGAGGGAGAAGCACATCGCCGCCACCATCCCGTAGACGTGGAAGAGGGGCAGGGCCGTCAGGACGGTCAATTCGGCGTCCTTCACCCCCGGCAGCCAGGACTTGATCTGGAGCGAGTTCGCCACCAGGTTGAAGTGAGTGGCCATCGCCCCTTTCGGCACGCCGGTGGTGCCGCCGGTGTACTGGAAGATGGCTACGTCCTCTCTGGGTTTGATCTCCACTTTTGGGCGTTCGGCGGGCGAGTAGGCTTTCAGGACGTCCTGGAACCACCGGTCGCCCGGCTCCAACGTGACCCGGTCGCCCGACTTCTTCTCCATCGCCAGGGTGAAGAGGAGTTTGAGGACCGGCGGGAAGTACTCCTTGATATTAGTCACCACCACATGCCGGACCTTCGTGTGGGGCTGCACCTGTTTGACCACGGGGTAGAAGCGGCTCATCGCGATGATGACTTCCGCCCCGCAGTCGTTCAACTGATGCTCCAGTTCCGGCGGCGCGTAGAGGGGGTTACAGGCCACGACGGTGCCACCGGCCTTGAGGATGCCGAAGTAGGCAATGATAAACTGGGGACAGTTGGCCATCAGGATGGCGACCCGGTCCCCTTTCTTCACCCCCATCTTCGCCAGCGCCGCCGCCATCCGGTCGGTCAGGTCGTTCAACTGCCGGTAGGTCAGTTTGCCGCCCTTGAAGATGATAGCGGTATGGTCGGGATACCGGCGCGCGGCATCCTCTACGAAATGATAGAGGGGAACTTCGGGGTAATCAATGTGGTGGGGGACGCCGGGGTCGTACTTCTTCAGCCACGGTCGCTGGGTTTCCATTGTGTACCTCCTTTCTTGAAATTTTATGGGCCTGGACGTTTTGTAACAACAAGCGCAAAGCGCTCTGTTGCCGGGGATGGCAATAACGGCACCGAGCTCAGCCGCTGCGAGCGAGCAGTCGGCTGCAGCGAGATGTTAGCCAGCGCATTTGTCTTTCGCTCACCACAACCGCGTGATGCCATAGGCATCGAATGCTGCGTCACTGCTTACCAAGGGCATCTGCTCAACTTGAGCCTGTGCCACCAGTAAACGATCAAAGGGATCGCGATGATGAAAAGGCAAGGTCACTACCTTTGCTGTATGGCTAATCGTGATACCAAGTAGCCCGATTCGATTCAGGCTCAATTGGTGCGGGATGAACGTCTCAAAAGGTTGTGCCAATTGCAATCTGCCAAGACTGATCTTGATCGCCATCTCCCACAGACTGGCAACACTGAGATAGACATCGTTGTTCATGTCTTCAATCAATGCCCGTGCACTTGGGCTGAGGCGCTCATCCCCCCCGATAAACCACAGGAAAGCGTGCGTATCTGAGGAGGAGTCTCATGGCATATACGCGTTAAAGTCGGGGAGGGGCGCATCAAAATTATCCGCCATAACGATCAATCCTTTCGCACTCCCGAATTGGCGGCGTGCGACAGAGACCGCAGGCACCAGTTGCACGGCTTCTCGAAGATCTTTGATGATTAGCACCGTTTCCCCCTTCAGTACGGCGTTAACCAATTCGAGCAAACGACCTTTTGCTTCTTCTAAGTTAACTTGGAGCATTTTTGGTTCACCTTTCTGAGTCCCTGTTCCTCTTTGTACCACCTTACGCTGGCTAACGATCTGCGCTTGAGCCGCAGCGCCGAAGGCGCTATTGGCTCAAGTTACGGTCGG
>DAOTWL010000100.1:0-9235 GCA_034435875.1 Anaerolineae bacterium | reverse complement strand
CTGGGGCTCCTCCTGGCCGCGCTGGCCCTCCTGGGCATCCTCTCCGGCGCGGCGGGGGAGTTGCTGAAGAAGCAGACGGAGGCCCTGCTGGAGAAATATCCGGTCTGGGCGCTGGTGCTCACGGTCGCCGCGCTGGCCGGGCTGGCGGGCGCGCTCACCTGGGCGGTGGAGCGGCTCCGGAAGCGGGCCGGCGCCGGGTAGTAACTCCGTAACGTAACGCAAGATAAATCTTGCTCTACGCGTTTCCCGTTTCCCGTTTCCCGTTTCCCGTTTCCCGTTTCCCGTTTCACGTTTCACGTTTCCCGTACCACCATGCTCCCATCCACCATCACCATAGACGGCCCCGTGGCATCGGGGAAGAGCACCATCGGCTATCTGCTGGGCCGGCGGTTGGGCTATCTGTATCTGGATACCGGCGCGATGTACCGCGCCGTCACCTGGGTGGCGCTGGCGCGCGGCGTGCCGGTGGAGGATGAGGCCGCCGTCACCGCGCTGGCCGAATCCCTCCGCATAGACGTCATCCCGCCCACCGCCGACGACGGCCGCCAGTACACCGTCCTGGCCGACGGCGAGGACGTCACCTGGGAGATTCGCCGCCCGGAGGTGGACGGCACCGTCTCCGTCGTCTCCGCCTATCCGGGGGTGCGGCGGGCGATGGTCGCCCAGCAGCGGCGCATCGCCGCCGCCGGACGGGTCGTCATGGTCGGGCGCGATATCGGCTCCGTGGTCCTCCCCGATGCCGACCTGAAACTCTACCTGGACGCGTCGCCGCAGGAGCGGGCGCGGCGGCGCTGGCTGGAGCGCCGGGCCCGGGGGGAGGAGGTCCCCTACG
This sequence comes from Anaerolineae bacterium, assembly GCA_034435875.1. GTDB lineage: Bacteria > Chloroflexota > Anaerolineae > B4-G1 > DUEL01 > SpSt-77. Next base: position 8,403 of record DAOTWL010000100.1, on the reverse strand, counting down.
AGGAGGTGCTGGCGATGATGCTCCGGCGGGACGAGATAGATAGCCACCGCGCCCTCTCCCCCCTGCGCGTCCCGGAGGGCGCCCTGGTCATAGACACCACCGGCCTCACCGTGGAGGACGTCCTGGCGGCGGTCCTCCGACACGTAGAGAACGCCGACCCGTAGACGATATGCGCGTGGTTACCGGAAGCGCCAAAGGCCGCAAACTGAAATCGGTGCCGGGCCTGGGGACCCGTCCCATCACCGGCCGGGCCAAGTCCGCTCTCTTCAATATTTTGGGGGACGGGGTGGTAGGCGCCCGGTTCCTGGACCTCTTCGCCGGGACCGGGCAGGTGGGGATTGAGGCGCTCAGCCGGGGAGCGGCGGAGGCGGTCTTTGTGGAGCGGAGTCCGGCGGCCCTGCGCACCATCCGGGAGAACCTGGCGCTGACCGGACTGGCGGGCGCGGCGCGCGTCGTCCGGGCGGACGTCTTTGCCTTTCTGCGGGGGGAGCCGGAGCCGTTTGACTACATCTACATCGCCCCGCCCCAGTACCAGGGCCTCTGGGCGGCGACCCTCCAGGCGGTAGACGCCGCTCCCGGATGGCTGGCTCCCGGGGGCCGGGCCATTGCCCAGATTCATCCCCGGGAGTACCAGGACCTCCTCCTGCGCCACCTGGTTCTGGTGGACCGGCGGCGGTACGGGAGCGTGATGCTCTGCTTCTATGCCCTCGGTTCCTGAAAAATGCGCGCGACTCGCAGGGACATATCCCGCAGAGACACAGAGGCACAAAGAAAACGTCATCCTATGCCTCTGTGTCTTTGTGTGAGAATATTTAGTTTTCCTCAATCCGATACGACGTGGTGATGGTCGCCGTTTTGCTCAGCATGGCCGAGACGGAGCAGTACTTGGTCTGGGAGAGTTCTATGGCCCGCTCCACGGCCTTCGGGTCCACCCCTTTGCCCTTCACCACGTACTCCAGGTGGATTTGCGTATAGACTTTGGGATAATCGCCAGCGCGCTCGGCGGTGGCGCGGACCTCCAGCCCGGTGAACGGTTGCCGCTTTTTCTGCAGGATGGAGACCACGTCCATCGCCGTACAGCCGCAGAGACCGATGAGCACCACTTTCATCGGGGGGGGGCCACTCTCCGGCCGGTCTTCCCCTTCCAGCGCGTGGTCCAGGACGATCGCGTGCTCGTCGGCCTCACCCACCAGCCGCAGGCCCGGTCCAACCCAGGTCACTTGTGCTTTCGTTGCCATTGTTCCTCCTATCAGAAACTTGTGGCGCAAGATTCATCTTGCGCTGTTCATCCTCCGGCCTCGGGGATTGCTCCTCCCCCCTGTCCCCCCATAAACGTTAACTTAAGGCTGGATTGGGCTCTTCGCTTCCCGCCGCCCCGGGCGCCGATGGGAAATCGGCCTCCCTGCGGCCTCACCCCTCTCCCGGCGGCCCACCTCACCCCCGGCCCCTCTCCCGAACTCCGTTCGGGAGAGGGGAGGGGGCCGGGGGGTGGGGTGAGGAACCCGGGCAGGGCTTGCCCCTGCCCCATACAGGGCAACCGCAAGGGTTGCCCCTACAAGCGCCGGGCGTCAACCCTTCGGGCTGAGCCCTCAGGGCGAAGCCTGCGGTGACGCCCATCAAAAGGGCGGCGCAGGCCGCCCTGGTTGCGAACGAAGTGAAGCAACACGGCCGAAGGCCCAAAGAGGCTGACTTCAGTCAGCGCCCGGGGCGGCGACCCAACCGGCGCAGCCCATTAAGTGAACGCATATGCCCCTGTCTCCCTCCCCGCCGCCGCTGCGCGGCGCGGGGAGAGGGAGAACTGTGGGGGTTGGGCGGCGGCGAAGCCGCCGCCCAACCCCCTCTTCCCTCTTCAAAAGGCGAGGGTCGGAAAATCCGCAAAGTCGTAAAACGCCTCGCTCCGGCCCATCGCTTCTAACCTGCGGGAATGCGCCCTGCGCGATGGGATACTTGCAAATTTCACGCTTCACGTTTCGCGTTTCACGCTTCGGATCAGTTCCTGCTTCAGGCTCCACAACTTCTCGGTGAGGGAGACGTGGTAGACATGGGGGTTGATGAGTCGTTTGACCCCCGCGTCCAGCCGCTCCATGTCCGCCTGCCGGAGACGGCGGATGTCCTCAATGGGCGGGAACTCGTAGACCAGACGGCCTTCCTGCAGGACGTCCACCAGCAGCGGCTCTACCTCGGAGATGTCTGTATGCGCTAAGACCCGATAGGCGGTATGGTCGGTGGGGTGGCGCAGGACGACCCGCTCCATCTGCCGAGGGTCCTCGTCCTGGAGGCTCAGCAGGTCGGCGGTGGCCTTCCCGCGCCGGTCGTAGAGCCGCCAGACCCGCTTATCGCCGGGGTTGAGGGTCTTTTCGGGCGTCTCGGAGATTTTGATGGCCGGCACCCATTGCCCGCCGTCCCGTACCGCCACCAGTTTGTAGACGCCGTCCAGCGCCGGTGCGCCCTCGGAGGTGATGAGCCGGGTCCCCACGCCGTAGACCAGCCGGTTGATGAGCCGGTCCGGGTCCACACCGTAGCGGGGCGCCTCCTTCTGAATCTGGGTGATGATTTCCCAGATGACCAGTTCGTCCAGTTGATTGGATAGGACGATGACGGTATCCGGGAACCCGGCCGCGTCCAGCATCTGGGCGGCCTGGATGCTCAGGTAGGCCAGGTCCCCCGAGTCCAGCCGGATGCCGACGGGCTCATGCCCCTTGCGGCGCAGTTCCTCAAAGACCCGGATGGCGTTGGGGATGCCGCTCTCCAGCGTGTTGATGGTGTCCACCAGCAGCAGACAGTCGTCCGGATAGACCTCCGCGTAGGCCCGGAAGGCGCCCAGTTCTCCTTCGCCCAGGGCCATAAAAATCTGTACCATACTGTGGGCGTGGGTGCCTTTGGGGGGATACCCCAGGACGTGGGAGATGCCGACGTTGGAGGTGAAATCGGCGCCGCCGATGAGGGCCGCCCGAGCGCCAGCGAGGGCGGCCCGCTCCTGGGCCCGCCGCAGGCCGAATTCCAGCAGGGTCCGCCCGCGCCCAATCTCGTGGATGCGCGCCGCTTTGGTGGCGATGAGCGTCTGGTAGTTCAGGTGGTTCAGCAACGGCGTCTCCAGAATCTGCGCGGTCGCCAGCGGACCCCGCACCACCACCAGAGGGACGTTGGGATGGACCACCCGTCCTTCCGGGACCGCCTGCATGGAAATGGCGCCGAAGTGCCCGTTCTCCCGCAGCCAGTCCAGAAAATCCTCCCCGAAGAGACGGCGCCCTGTCCGCCCCACCTGACCCCGCAGGTAGGCCAGGTCCTCCTCCCGGAAACGGGCCTCCTGCATCCAGTCCACCAGCCACTCCAGGCCGGCGTTGACGCAGTATCCGGCCCGGTGGGAGTCGTAGTTAGGGTAACTGCGGAAGAAATAGTCAAACTGTGCCCACTTCTCGTGGAGGCCCATCCGGTAGTAGAGTTGGGCCATGGTGAGTTGATACTGGTCGGTGTAGAGGATTCCCTCGGCAGTGCGGCGATCGGATGGTTTCATACCTCCCCCGGGAACTCCAGAAACTCCGGCGGGATAGTCTTGGTCAGGTAGGTGGACTCGTCGGCCTGGTGGAAGAGGATGCCCGCTTCGGCGGCCTCCGCCGCGCGGACGGTGAGGACGACCGGGGTGGGGCCGTGGCGGGCGCCGACTCGGGCCGCCGTCTCCGGGTCGGCGGAGAGGTGGACGTACTGGCGGCGCATCGGGCGGAGCCCTTCCTGCCGGATGTGATTCAGCGCGCGGGGGGAGGTGCCGTGGTACAGACGGGGGGGTGGGGTGCAGGGCGGAAGTTCGGCGCGCAGGGGGACGGTGTGCCCGTACCGGGCGCGGATGCGGTCTCCGGCTACCTCAAATCGCCGCTTGTCGTCTCCGCTCCCTTTCTCCACCACTTCCATCACATCGGCGCGGGTCGCCCAGCGGAAGTTGGGCAGTCCCTGAAGGATTTCCAGCACCTCCGGCAGCGATGCCCATCCCTCTTCGTCCAGTTTCAGCCCGAAGCGCTCCGGCTGATGGCGGAGGATGAGGGAGAGAAACTTGCTCAATTTGACCATCCGGGTTGACTGAGATGGCATCTTTCCCTCCGGCCCTGCATGATAGCATGGGATAGGACAGAGTGCAAGATGCACCCTGCGCCCGGATTGCCCAAACCCTGTTTCTATGTTAGAATGGAGTGCGTCTTGGATTGGGTACAATCGTTCTTGTCTCCTCACAAGGTCATTTCGCCACGAATTGCACGAATTGGCACGAAAAACAGAAAAGAAATTCGTGAAAATTCGTGGAATTTGTGGCGAAAATATAGCAACGGCACCCCGTTCAATTGATACCTGTGGGGCAAGCCCTGCCCCTGCAATGGCCGGTGTAGGGGCGACCCTTGCAGTTGCCCCCGGTAACCAAAGGAGACCTGAAAGCCGATGCCCTTCGCACCGATTCTTGCCTTGACCGCGCCCCTGTGCGGGCTGCTGGTCCTGCTGATGGTATCTTCCGTTCATCCCTTGCGACCATACCGGCACTATGTGGTGCCGTTGGGAGCGGGGCTTTCGTTTCTGGGCGTCCTTTTCGCGCCCTGGGAGGACCCCCGGCCGTTTCTCCTTTCCCTCTGGCAACCCCTCTCTCTCTTCGGCACGTTCCCCGTTCTGATGGCGGACCGCGCCGTATGGCCGCTGGCTCTGGCCTGGGCCGGCGCGGTGGCCGGAAGCGCGTTGGTCCAGATGGGCCGCCCGCAGATTGTGCGCGCTGCAATCGGTGCGGCGGTCCTGGCTATGCTGACGTTTGGCCTGGGTGCCCTCTGGGGAGAGAACTTGTTGACGGTTCTGCTGGCCTGGGCAGGCTTTGACCTGGCCTGGGGAATTGGTATGGCGTCGGCGGGCCTTCCTGGCGAACGGGTGGCCTGGGGCGTCGGGGGCGGAGTTGTGGCGACGGCCCTGCTGTGGATGGGCGCGCTCTTGCTGGAGAAGGCCGGGAGCGGACCCTCGTGGCCGTTGATGACCGCAGATGGCTGGGGAGGCGTTTTTCTTCTGCTGGCGGCCCTGGTCCGGCTGGGCGTTTATCCTTTCCACTTTACCGTTCCGGCCGAAATGCGGCGGGGTCGTCCACTGGCCATTGCGCTGCTCCTGGAGCCGTTGCTGGCCTGGGGCCTGCTGACCCGGATGTCCTGGCAGGCCGGAATCTCTATCCCCGGTGGGGTGATGCTGGAAGCGCTGGCGGCGGCGACGTTCGTGGTCGGTGGATTTCTGGCCTGGGCGGTGACGGACCCGGACCAGAGGACTATCTGGGTTGGGATGGCAGCGGCGGGAAGTGTGCTCTGGGCTGGCGTGCATGCAGGCCGCGCGGCGGGTGCGGCATGGACGGCGGGAGGCGCGGCCTGGATACCGGGCCTGACTCTTCTCTATCTGGGGCGAGGGTGGGGGAGGACCGCTCCCGTATGGACGGCGACGTCTGTCTTGGGCGGACTGGCGCTTCTGGCAGCCCCGCTGGCCTCGGGGGGAATTCTCTCCCCGCCGGATGGACTGATGGCCATTTTGTTTCCCCTGGGGCAGGCCCTGCTGACGGCGGCGGTGGCAAAAGAAGTCCGGAGACAAATGGCGCAGGAGGAACGAGTGGGTTTGCTTTCTGCGATTGCTCAGGTAGCCGGTCTGGCGATTCTCTTTATCGCTCTGGTCCTGGCCTGGGGCGCTGCGCCGAAGGTTGCACCGACCCCGGCGGGGTGGGGGACCTGGGTTGCCGGTACACTGCTGGGAGGCGGATTGCTCGCACTGGAGTTTCTCAGGCCCCAGGCACGCTACAGGTCATTGCAAGCGATCGCCGAGGCCCTCCGTCCAGAATGGGCTGGACGGCTTCTGGTCAATAGTTTGGGCCGATTGACCGGTTTTCTGGATACGGTGGCCGACGTTGCCGAAGGGCCGGGGGCCGTTCTCTGGGCCCTGGCGACGTTCCTGCTCATCCTGGTCGTGGTGACGAGGCGCTGATGGCGACTTTCCTGCAGTGGGTGGAACGAATCTCCGTTCTGGCCGCGCCCCCGGCTGTGGGAGGGCTAATCGTTGCATTGGCGCTGGTGCTGGTGGCCCGCCGCTGGTTGTTCCAGGTCGTCGGGATGGCGGTGATGTACTTCGTCGTGGGTGTCCTCCACACCCAAATTATTCGGCCCGAGGTCGTTCTGGTGAAACTGTTGATCGGCGCGGTGGTCTGCCTGGCCCTGGGGGCTACCAGACAGGCGACCCTCGGGGACGGTTGGGGTGGAAGCGACAGCGGGGCCGCTGGGGGGGACGCCGGAGAAGCCGCGACGTCGTCCCGATGGAGAAATCTTCTCCGTCGGTTCCTCCGGTGGTCGGACGATGCTCCTCTACGAGCACTGGCCCTGGGCGCGGCTCTGCTGGTTGCCTATGCAGGGTCGCTTCGCTTCCCCTTGCCTCAGGTGCCCTCTCTCGTCGGCCTGGCCTGTTACCTCCTGGGAGTGGCCGGGCTTTTTCTGGCAGGGATGGCGGAGGAGCCTCTGAGGGTCGGGTTGGGACTGCTGGTCTTTCTGAACGGGTTTGACCTCTTCTTTGGCGCACTGGAGCCCAGCCTGGTGGTGGCCGGGTTGCTGGGACTGGTGCAGTTCCTAGTCACCCTGGCGGTGGCGTATCTGGCGCTGGCCGGGGCCGGATAGGGGTGCAGATGCTATCTCTGATTGGGATTGGGTTGTTGCTGTTGACGGTTATCCCGACGTACATCCTCCGCCGTCGGCATGGCCTGGCGCTTCTGCTGGCCGCGACCGTCTCTGCCGCGCTGGGATTTGGAATTGCCCTGATCCCGATGGACCGGACGTTTATCCTGTGGGGGCGGGAGTTTGCAATTGGCGGGACGGCGACCGTATTCGGGCGCTCCATACTCGTAGGTTCTCTGGCTCAGACGGCGTTGACCTTTCTTTTCCTGATCGGCGCGGCCCTCTTTTTGCTGGCATGGCCGCTGGAATCCGGGGAACTCTATGCTCCCATTGGTCTGGGGGTACTGGGGCTTCTGGCGGCCGCGCTGATCGTCCGTCCCCTGGTCTACGCGATGTTGATTCTGGAACTGGCGGTGGCCCTTTCGGTCCTTCTCCTGCGCGGTGGAGTGGGGGGGGCGCGCTATCTGACCTTTTGCGTCCTGGCGCTGCCGGGCCCCCTGGTTGCCCACTGGCTGCTGGATATGTACGCCCTGACTCCTGACCAGGCTGGATGGTTGAACACTGCCAGCCTGCTGATTGGCCTCTCGTTTGCCTTAATGCTGGGATTGCTCCCGTTTCATCCCTGGGTGCCCGCGCTGGCCCGGAGAGAATCGCCCCTGGCGGTTGCACTCATCTTCTCCGCCGTTGGTGGGACGGTGTGGTTCCTCCTGCTGGATTATCTCAGGACCTATCCCTGGCTGGACCAGTCCCCGTACTGGTCCTCCGCCCTGACCGTGCTGGGTATCGGGACGGCCGTTGTCGGCGGATTGCTGGGTGCGACCCGACGGGGGTGGGGCGCGCTGCTGGGGTACGCGGTGATGGTGGATACCGGGATGCTGGTGCTGGCGCTGGGGAGAGGGGTTGCGCTGGAGTTGGAACTGGAGCGGGCGATGATGCTCACCCGTACCTGGGGAGTGCTGACGATGGCCGCCGGATTGGCCGCTGTCGGTGTCCGGCGGGAGTCGGCGGAGGCGGAAGTGTCGCCGTGGGGAGCGGTGGCGGCGGTTGCAGGCCTGCTTTCTCTGGCCGGTTTCCCGCCCACGGTGGGTTTCGTCTCCCGCTGGGGGCTATACCGGCTCCTGTTTCAAGAGAATCCGCTGACCGTGGCGGCATTGCTCCTGGCCTCGGTGGGACCGGTGATGGGGCTTCTGCGGATGCTTCCCGCCTCTATAAAATCGGGTATACCCGCGCGGCGGGCGATGACGCTGACCGACCTGTGGCTGGCGTTGGCCTCCCTCGGCGCCGTGAGCCTGGGCCTGTTCCCGCAACTTCTTATTTATCGTTGACACCGTAGCGCAAGATTCATCTTGCCTCTTGCATCCTGCATCCTGCCATGGGACTCATTCGGATCAACAACAAAGACGAAATAGCCTGGGAGCCGGGGCTGACGGTGACGGAACTCCTTCGCCGCTTCCGCTACACCTTCCCGGCGATTGTTGTTACAATCAATGGGGAGGTCATTTCCGAAGAAGAGTTCTCCACCCGCCTGATTCCCGATGGGGCCGATGTACGGGTGATTCATCTGATTGCCGGAGGATAAACCTGTTCGTTCGTAGTCAGCCACGAAGCGCAGCGGAATGGCGTTCCGATACCGCTGGTAGTGAGCCACGGAGCGCAGCGGAGTGGCGTTCCGATACCGCTGGTAGTGAGCCACGGAGCGCAGCGGAGTGGCGTTCTGATACCGTTGGTAGTGAGCCACGGAGCGCAGCGG
>DAOTWL010000099.1:0-3704 GCA_034435875.1 Anaerolineae bacterium | reverse complement strand
GACCCTAAATTCGTGAAATTCGTGCCATTCGTGGCAACACGACCCTAAATTCGTGAAATTCGTGCCATTCGTGGCGAAACGACCCTAAATTCGTGAAATTCGTGCCATTCGTGGCGAAACGACCCTGAATTCGTGAAATTCGTGCCATTCGTGGCGAAACGACCCTGGATTCGTGAAATTCGTGCCATTCGTGGCGAAACGACCCTGAATTCGTGAAATTCGTGCCATTCGTGGCGAAACTCCTTGCGCCGCAAGACTCCACGATTTACCGGGGTGCTACCAATGCTACCATCAAAACTTGCCAGCCCTCATAAATGTGGTATAATTTTTCCAGCGCCACCCTAGCTCAATCGGCAGAGCAGCCGCTTCGTAAGCGGCCGGTTGTCGGTTCAACTCCGACGGGTGGCTCCTGAATCCCCGGGGGTGCCCGAACTCTGGAGCGATGCCCCGGTGGCCGCCCCCGGCACCCCCACACTACCAACAGGCCCCGGACTCCGGGGCTTTTTCGTATTGCGATGACAGCGTCGCCTCCGCACCGACCGGACCCCTGGCGCCTGGTCTGGCGCATAGCCACCGGGAACATCCCGCTGGCCGCATGTCTCTTTGGACTGGCCCTCTACCTCCTGCTCTTGGCCTGGATTCCCCAGTTCCCCCCCGGCCCGGCGACGACGGACCGATGGCTGGTCCAGACCCGCTTCGGCCCCTGGACCGGCACCATGTACCGTCTGGGCCTCTTCTCGCTGGCCGGTTCTCCTGCCGTATCGGTCCTCCTTTCCCTGCTGGCGTTCCTGCTGTTCCTGCGGACCGCAGAATGGGCGGATGCGCTCCGTTCTCGCCTGCGCGATAAGGACAATCGGGGGCAATGGTGGGCTGGCGTATTCCCCCTCCTGGCCTGCCTGGGCGTCCTGGTCCTGCTGGCCGGACTGCTGATCGGCCACCGGTGGGGATGGCGGGAAGAGGGCCTGATTGGCCCGGAGGTCGTCCCCTCTCCAGGCCGGGAAGGGGCCCCGAAGCAATACCGGATGGGTTTCGGGCCCTCGTTGACGGTTCGGGCCACCGATGATGCTGGTCGTCTCCTCAAACTCCAGCAGACCGCCCGCGATCCGGCGCAAACGGAACTGGTCCTGTATCTGACCCCCTCATCGCGGGAGCGCTCGTTCGCCATACCGGAGAGCGGTCTGGTGGTCCGGGTCGGAGTCCAGGGCGACCTCTCAGCCCGTAGCCCGATCCTGGTGGAAGTCTTCCGGGCGCCAGGAGGCGAGCGGGTTCAGGAGACAGTGGTGGAAAGGGACGATTTTTCTCTAACAGTGGACGGAGTCCATCTGGAGATTTCCCGGCAACCCTATCCGATTCTGGCCCTTGCCTGCGACCCGGGGCTCTGGCCCAAGGGGGTAGGGTTGGTTCTGGGAACCGCCGGGCTGGCTGGCATGCTGAGCCTGGGGAGAGGGAAAAGACAGATTCCGGGCCTTCTCCTCTCCGCTTTCACCGTACTGGTCGCTGGCCTGGCTGGCTACAGTTTGGGGACTCGCGGCGTGCTGGAGGCGCTCCCCTTTCAACTGGAAGCCACTGCCCTCTGGCTGGTGGGCCTGGCGGTCTGGCTGATCCGGCAGAAATGGGACGCGGATGAACGCTGATGTCCATTAACCCTTCGGGAGTTGACGGTTACTCAACAATACGGTATACTTCTCACAGGATGAATCGTCCATTCCTACAGGAGGAGCGCCGATGAAGGTTTCTTGCCTGCAGGAGAATCTGGCTCGCGGACTGAGCGTTGCCGGACGGGCCGTCTCTGCCCGCTCCGCTCTCCCCATCCTCAGTCACATCCTTTTCGCCACCGACGGGGGGCGGTTCCGTCTCTCCTCTACCAACCTGGAGATGGGCATCCACTGCTGGATCGGCGGACGGGTGGAGGAGGACGGGGCCATCGCCGTGCCGGCCCGGACCATCATTGACCTGGTCAATGCCTTCCCGCCGGACCGGGTGGACCTGCGCCAGGAAGTGCGCACGATGACCCTCAACGTCCGCTGCGGGCGGAGCGAGGCCAACATCAAGGGGCTGGACGCGGTGGACTTCCCGCTCATCCCAACCCCCGAGGAGGGTGCGGCCGACGGCATCTCCGTAGACCCAGAGACGTTGCGGACCGCCATCAACCAGGTCGCCTTTGCGGCGGCGACCGACGAGGCGCGCCCCACCCTGACCGGCGTCCTCATGCGGTGGGAGGCGACAGCCGCAGGCCCCACCCTGACCCTCGCCGCCGCCGACGGCTACCGTCTGGCGGTCCGGCGAGTCCCGCTGCCAGAGAGCGAGGTTGTGCGTCCTTTCAGCGTCATCGTGCCGGCCCGCACGATGACCGAGTGGGCCCGCATCTGCGGCGAACTGGCGAAGAGCCGCGAGGAACGCCCTCCGGTTCGCATCTCCTTCACCTCCGACCGGAACCGCATCCTCTTCCAGGCCCAGACCCCGCCCGATGCCCCGGTCCTGATGGAGGTCGTGCTGGTCTCCCAACTCATCCCCGGCACCTTCCCGGACTATCAGCAACTGATCCCGCGCGACCGGAACACCCGGCTCATCGCCGGGACGGCGGAACTGCTGAAGGCCTGCCAGGCGGCCCACATCTTTGCCCGTGAGAACACCAACACCCTGCTCCTCCACGTCCATCCCGGCTCCGACCTGGAGCCAGGGCGGCTGGTCGTCTCCGCCACCTCCGCCGAGACCGGCAGCGACGTGACCGAACTGGATGCGGCGATAGAGGGTACGGCTGTAGAAATCGCCTTCAACGTGAAGTTCATCCTGGACGCGCTGGGGGTGGTCAACTCGCCGCAGGTGATGATGGACATCATCTCCCCCTCCAGCCCGGGCGTCATCCGCCCCGTCGGCGGAGACGACTTCACCTACGTGGTCATGCCGATGACGCTGGAACGGTAGGAAAATGGCCCAGGAGTATCCGGTCCGGACTGTGGATGAAGCCTATCATGCCTGTCACCCCGACCTGGCACTGGAGGCCGGTGACCCGCGTTACGTCCCGCTGACCCCGGTACGAGGTGGGTTTGATCTGGCAACGACCATCACCGCCAACATCCGCCGCACTCCGCCGAACTTCTTCCACCAGCAACTGGTCACCGGCCATCGGGGCTGTGGAAAGTCCACCGAACTGAAACAACTCCAGGCCCGCCTCCGGGAGCAGAGATACTTCGCGGTCTACGTGGACGCCGAAGCTCTGCTGGACCTGGGCGACCTCACGTACCTGGACGTGCTGGTGGCCCTGACCCAGGAACTGGAAGAAGCCTTAAGAGAGGAAAAGATCCGCATTCCCCAGAAACTGCGCAAGGACCTGGACGAGTGGTTTGCCGAGGTCGTTCTGACCGAGGAGCAGCGACGGGACGTGGAGGGTTCCCTTCAGACCGATTTCGGCGTGGACCCTCAGGTACCGCTCCTGGCCCGGATGCTGGCGGCCATCACCGGTCAGATTCGCAGCGGCAGTTCCCGACGGGTGGAGATTCGCCGCCAACTGGAGCAGAATTTGCGTGTCTTTGTCCAGAGACTCAACGACCTGGTGGATGATGCCCGAGTCCGGCTGGTCCGGAAAGGATGGAAAGATCTGGTATTCATCGTGGATGGGCTGGAGAAGATGCACTATGCCTCGCTCCCCGACGGGCAGAGCACCCACTCGGCCCTCTTCGTCGCTCACGCCGAGCAACTCAAGA
>DAOTWL010000098.1:0-2333 GCA_034435875.1 Anaerolineae bacterium | reverse complement strand
GCCCGGGCCAACCCCGATCTGGTCATCTCCAAGTCGGGCCCGGCGATGGCGATGCCCGGCGGGCTTATCACCTACACCATCATGTACTCTAACACCGGCGTGAACGATGCCCGTCAGGTCGTCATCACCGATGTGCTTCCGGGTAACACTTCCTACGTCACCGACACCAGCGGGTTCCCCTGCCCGGCGTGTGGGCCCGGCGCTACCGGCGTCCTCACCTGGTTGGTGGGCACGGTAACACCGACGGAGGGTCTCTCCTTTAACCTGGCCCTCCTGGTGGATGCAGGTGCGCCGCTGGGCTCTCTGCTCACCAACACGGTGGGAATCGCCACTCCTGACCCGGAGGTGACCATAACCAACAATATCGCTTGGTTTGTGACGAGCATTAGCCCGCTGGACCTGGTCGTGGCGAAAACGGGCCCTGTGTACGGTGTTGTCGGTCGGGAGTTGGTCTATACCATCACCCTGGAGAACCGTGGGGTTGCTACGGCTACCAACGTTATCCTCACGGATACGCTGCCGATCAGCACTGTATACGTCTCCGACAATAGCGGTGTATCCCCGGCCTGCAACGCCATCGCTTGCGTCTGGTCCTTCGGCGCCGTGCCCTCCAGTACGCTCCTCACCTTCAATCTGACGGTGACCGTGGAGGCCGGTGTCGTCGGCGGCACCATTCTGACCAACTCGGTGGAGGCCAGCACCGAAACCGCTGGCGACAATCCGGCGAACAACAGGGCTCAATGGGCCACCACCGTCTACCGGCTGGTCCCCATCCACGATATCCAGCGTGTCCCTGACCCGGCGTCTGATGATAAGTCCCCCTATGTGAACCAGACGGTGTGGGTAGAAGGTGTGGTCATCGCCGACTCAGGTGTCTTCCTGAGCGCTGACGGCGCCCAGATTCGCTACTTCATAGAGGACCCGGCGGGTGGGCCCTGGAGCGGCCTCTACATCTACAAGGGTCCGGACAAGCCAAACGTCTCCGAAGGGGATTACGTGCGGCTCCTGGGCAAAGTCATAGAATACATCGTTGGCGGTTCTAACCAAACCGAACTGGACATTAGCCAGGCCTGGGCCCTTCAGGAAATCATCAGCACGGGCAACCCCCTGCCCGCTCTGGAGGTTATCACCACTGGCATGCTGGTCGGAGCGGCTACTGCTGAGCAGTGGGAGAGCGTGCTGGTGGAGTTCCGCAACGCAACGGTCACCAATCCGGATCTGGGCTACGGTGAGTGGGCCTTTGACGATGGGACTGGTGCGGCGCGAGGAGACGACTGGGCCAAAACCGGCGGCAACACCCGCCTGACCTATGTCCCAGCCCTTGGCAATTACTACAAGTTCATCCGGGGCATCGGCTGGCAATCCTACAGCACCTACAAAGTGGAGCCCCGCTACGACGCCGACATTGACCTGGACTACCCCACCACCTTCATCTACAACGACCTGGAGGATGTGGTACAGGTGGGCGAGGCGGTCTACCTGGCGGGCTCGTTCAACAACTGGAGCCCCACCGCCACGCTGATGATCTCCGATGCGGCTGCCTCCGTCTTCTCCGTCACGGTGACGCTGGAGAGCCCCGGCACCTACGAGTACAAGTACATCGTCTACACCGATACGGTGCCCAGCGGGCCGCCCAACTGGAACTGGCTGCAGAGCGCCAACCGCAGCGTGACGGTGAACGCGCCCACTGTTGTGAATGACCACCGCAACATCCAGCCGGGCTATGTGGTGCTCCAGTGGCCGCATGCCACCACGACAACCGTCGGGGTTGCCACCGAAAACATCTACGGCCAGATATGGGCGGATGACCTGACCTCGCGGGCTGGCCCCCCACGAGCGCTGCTGGCCCAGGTCGGCTACGGCACCGACCCGAACCCGGCCAACTGGACGACCTGGTCGCCGATGGTCTGGAACGTCCAAGACGGAAACAACGACGAGTTCATGGGCGTCCTCACCCCCACGGCGGCGGGCGTCTACTCCTACGTGGTCCGCTTCAACGGCAACTGGGGTACGGGCAACCCCAACTATCGGTGGGACTACGGCGACAAGGACGGCGTCCACCCTGGCAACCCCTTTGAGATAGAGAAGGCGGGTGTCCTCACCGTCCTGACCCCCAGCCTGTCTGTCGCCAAGTCGGTGGTGCCGACGGCGAATGTCCCGCTGGGCGGGGTGGTCACCTACACCGTCGTCCTCTCCAACAGCGGGGCCGGGGATGCCGCCGGCGTGGTGCTGACGGACGTTCTGCCTGGGGAGGTGACCTTCGGCGGGTGGGTCCAGCAGAGCGGCGCCGTCTACGGGAATGGCGTCATCACCTGGACGGGCACCGTCACCGG
>DAOTWL010000097.1:0-2321 GCA_034435875.1 Anaerolineae bacterium | reverse complement strand
TAGCCGGAGACCCGCTCGGACTCCTGAAAGCGGGCCATCTGCTCCTCCAGCCGCTTCAGGCGGGGGGCGATTTCGCCCAGGAGGTCACGCACCCGCTCCAGGTTGCGCTCCGTCTCATCCAGTTGGGCCGCCGACTCCTCCCGTCGGGCGCGGTAAACGGAGATTCCAGCGGCTTCCTCAAAGAGAGTGCGGCGCTCCTGGGGCTGGAGAGAAAGAGCCATATCCACCAGTCCCTGGCCGATGACGGTGTAGGTGCGCTGGGCCAGGCCGCTTTCGGCCAGGAGGTCCATCAGGTCCCGCAGGCGGACGCGGTTACCATTGAGGAGATACTCGCTTTCGCCGGAGCGGTAGGCGCGCCGCCCGAGGGTCACTTCGGCGAAGTCCACAGGGAGCCAGCCGTCGCCGTTATCCAGGGTGAGGAGGACCTGGGCCATTCCGGCCCGTGCCCGACGGCCGCCGCCGGAGAAAATCATGTCCTCCGTCGTCTTGCCGCGCAGGAGGCGGAGGCTCTGCTCGCCGAGGGCCCAGCGGATGGCGTCGGCGATGTTGGACTTGCCGGAGCCGTTGGGGCCGACGATGGCCGTGATGCCGGTGGGGAAGACGAATTCCGTCCGGTCGGCGAAGGATTTATAGCCCTGAAGTTCCAGACGCTGGAGGCGCATGCGGAAGAGTCACAGAATCGGCGAATCGGGTGAATCGGGGGTTTCTCCGGCCTGACGGGCGGCAATCTCCAGGACGGCATCCGATAGCCAGTAGCCCCGGAGACGGATCTCCTCCAGCACGTCCCGAACAGATTGGATAAGCCCTGTGCTCTTTGCCTGAATCAGCACGCCCACCACGCCGCTGACCGCCAGTCCCAGGCGCCGCGCGGCACCTCGTCCCTGACGGTCGTCCATCAGCAACAACGCACCCTGCTCATAGGCCAGAGCAATGGCCTGCCTTTCACCCGGTCCCAACCGCGTCGTAGCCATTTCCACCTCCGGCGGGATCGGTGGGGCAGGGACTGTTACGGTAAAATCGGCCAGCGCATCATCCAGCCGTTGGGCCTCCGGACCGCTCTTCGCCATCAACTCCCGGTGGACTGCTGGCGGGATCAGAATCTGGCCGAAGAGGTCCTTCAGGACGGCCAGGCAATCGGCCTTCGCCAGGGCGATGAGCGGCCCGGTATCACTGACGACGGGCATGGGTAGCCTCTCGGACGGCTTCTACGTCGGCCGCGATTTCATCCGACAGTTCTTCGGGAAAGTGGTTGAACACAGATACGCGATAGCGGCCGCACATTTCCAGGAATTCCGCCCGGGAGAGGCCGGCCAGTTCGGCGGCTTTTCCCGAGGAGAGTTTGCCCAGTTCAAACATCTTTAGAGCCGCCATCAGCCGGATTTGCGCCTCCAGTTCCTCCGGTGTGTTCTGGACGGCGGATGCCAGTTCCTCCGGATAGTGCAATACCACCGTTCTCATCACTCCTCCAAAGAAACCCCACTCATCGGCGCATACTTCCTGGCCCTCGTAGTGGCCCGCCAGAGGTTGGCGCGGATGTGGGCCTGCTGGCGGGGGCTGAAACTGCGCAGGAAGTCTTCCACTTTCTGACGGTTGGCGTCCCGCCCGTACGGGCACGGCGGGGCCGGCGGGAAGCCCAGGGCCCGCGCGTGGGCGGTCAGGTCTTTGGCCGGGATGTAGATGAGCGGCCGGATGACGGTGATCCGTCCGCCGAAGAATTCCACCTTCGGCTCCAGGGTCTCCAGGCGGCCGGTGAAGAGCAGGTTCATCAGGGCGGTGACGGCGGCGTCGTCGGCGTGGTGGCCGAGGGCCAGTTTGTTGCAGCCCAGGGCGTCGGCGGCCAGGAAGAGGGCCTTACGCCGGTTCCACGAGCAGCGAAAGCAGTTGGGGGGTAGAGGCTCGTCTGGCGGAAATTCCAGCGGAACAAAGTGGTAATCCACTCCCCGCTCCTCCAGCCAGGGGGCCAGTATGCTGGTCAGGTCGGGAAAACCCGCCGCTGTACCCACCACGTGAATAGCAACCAATTCGTACGAAATGCCCGCCCGCTCCCGGTAACGGAGGAGCAGGTCCAGCAGACTGGTGCTATCTTTGCCGCCAGAGAGAGCAACGGCCACCCGGTCCCCCTCGGCCAGCAGGTCAAATTCTTTGCAGGCACGGGCAAACTCCCTTAACAAATACGGCCTGACTTGAGTATCGCTCATCCGTCGTGGTTGAAAGGCACTAAAGTAAAATCCGCACCGCGCTTGCTATAACTTCTCTGTGGGGCACCAAGCCCCCACCTATAGGTTTCTGGTGGTCGCAACTCGCCCTCACCCTACCCCCTG
>DAOTWL010000096.1:0-23439 GCA_034435875.1 Anaerolineae bacterium | reverse complement strand
GAAACTGCGTGGAGAGGCCCAGCATCTACTTGAGACCGGCGATTCCCTCACTCATGCTGACCTGGATATTACCGATGCCACTATCCGATTGTATCAGGGGAATCTTAATGAGGCCAAACGCCTGCTATCCAAAGTTCAACAAGACCTGAAGGACTTTCAGGTCTCTTCGGAATCCCGTGTTCGTTTCAATGTGGTAATGGGTCGGCTATATAACCACTGGGGGTATATCCGGCGGGTACAGGGGCAATTTGCCGCTGCAGAGGAGAATTACCGCAAGGCTCTACCCTATTGGCGTGCCATCAACATGGAAGCTGAGCAGGCCAACACATTAACCAACCTGGCTTTCGTGCTGGCATTACAGGGCCGGTTTGACGCCGCCCACCGTCAGGCGCAGGATGCTTTAAAACTGCGCAGGCAACTGGGAATGGCCGGTGCCGTCGCCCTTACGCTCAACACTCTGGCCCAGATAGAGATTTACGCCGGGCAGTATCGGGACGCCGAAGATTGGGCTCTGCAGGCTCTGGCCGTAGCCAATGAGGCGGATTTCCCTCGTGGAAAAGGACTGGCCCATCTCTCTCTGGCAAGTAGTTACCGATACATGAGCGAGCCGCCCTGTCCGGCCGCTAATCGGCAAGCATGGCTGGAGAAATCCCTGAAACATAGCCGTGAGGCGTGGGGAATCTTTTCCCAAGAACCAATAGAGCCGGAACGGCTGGGGACTGCCTATTACGAAGAAGCCATTGCCCATCGGGAGTTTTGTCGCCCTCCCTTGATGGAAGGCATTAGCGTTGAGCAGCACGCCCGTCAGTCTGAAGAATCGTTTCACCGAGCAATGGAGGTCGCTGAAAAACATGGATTATGGGCTCTTTACCTGGATGCGGGAATGGGACTGGCCTGGCTTTATTATTATACCAGGGAAGAAAAGAAACTCATCTCTCATTTGGAATTTCTGGAAAAGCTCCTCCAAGAGCAATTCGCGTCCTATCAAATTGCTCCGACTGCCTCTCCCCAGATTGGGGAAGATACGATTCTGGCCGTTTTCCCTCAACTGGGCCGATGGCATATCCTGAAGGGAGTCATTGCAATGGATAGCTTCAACCCGGTCCAGGAGAGCCAGCAAAAGCCGCCATATCCTTCTTTGAGAGAAGCGGCTCGGGAATTTGCTCTGGCCCTGGAATATGACACTATGGTGGCTAAAGACTTTTTGGACCTCCGTAGAGGCCTCAATCTCATTTATGAACGGTTGAAAGCGCTGAATGTGGCCGAGTTAAGGACCTTCTATGAAACCGTCAAGGAAATGGCCCGCGAATATCCCTGGAAGCCCTATAATGCATGGCGTTTCTGGAAAGAACTCGTGGATCACTTCGGCCCTTATGAGGAGCTGGGCACATTGGCCTTGTGAGGTGAGACAATATCGGTTCCAGGACCAAGACAACCTTTTTTCTAAATGCTATCTGCTCTGAAGGGATGATGCGCACCCCCCGCTTTGAGCCTACCCCGGCATGGGAGCACGCGCTGAGGGAGCCGGAGTGCCCCTGCCATCTCCTGCTGGTGGCGGCTGAGGGGGCGTACATCGCGGGGTGGTGCCGCCTCTTCCCGACCGATGGGGGCGCACTGGAACTGGGCATCGGGGTGGTGACCCCCTTCCGGCGGCAGGGAGGGGGCCGCGCGCTGCTGGCCGCCGCGCTGGATTGGGCCTCAGCCCGGAAGATGCCGGTGATGCTGGAGACCCGAACCGACAACATTCCGGCCATCCGCCTCTTCGCCCGCTCCGGCTTCCGGATGGTCGGGCAGGCGGACGGCCACTGGCAAATGCGATACCCGTAGCCGCACCCCGTGCCCTGCTCCATGCGCCCTGCGACTTGCGCCCTGTGCCCTGCGACCTGCTCCCTGCGACATGCGCCCTGTGAGGAGGCAACCGGCGGTGAAGGACAAAACCGAGTTTCCGCAAATCTTCTGGGATTCTGAGCACGACCGGGCGGAACAGGACTGCGCCTGCTCCGCAGAACTTCCCGTTTTCGTGGCGAGGACGGCGCCGGAACAGGGGGCCGAAACGGATTGCGCCTGTGCCTCCGCCGCCCTTTCTCATCCGCAATCTGCAATCTGCAATCCGCAATCCGCCCCTCTCTGGGCACTTCCTCCCTCCCTCTACCGCGCCCCCCTCCCCGAAGGCTACCAATTGGCTTTCAACCCCGTCGGCTCTGCCGGAGTGGTGGTGCTCAACGGCCCGGCGGCCCATCTCCTGGATTCCTTCGCCACCCCCGCCCCCCTCACCGACCCCGTCGCCCGCCAACTGGCCGCCCTGGGCCTGCTGGCACCCCACCCATCAATCTTCCCGTTTCCCGTTTCCCGTTTCCCGTTTCCCGTCCTCACCCTCTGGCTCCACCTCACCGCCCGCTGCAACCTCCGCTGCGCCTACTGCTACGCCCCCCGGGGCGATGCCGATATGTCCCCGGAGGTGGGGCGGGCGGCAGTGGACGGAGCCATCCGCTCCGCTCAGGCCCACGGCTTCCGGGCCCTGAAACTCAAGTACGCCGGTGGTGAGCCCACCCTGAACCTCCCCACCCTCCGCGCCGTCCACGAACACGCGCGGGCGCGCGCCGCCCAGACCGGCCTGGAACTGCGGGAGGTCGTCCTCACCAACGGCACTGCCATCACCCCTGCCCTGCTGACCTGGCTGCGGGACGAGGGAATCCGGCTTGCGGTCTCCCTGGACGGCATAGGCCCGGCCCACGACGGGCAGCGGATGGCCGCCGGGGGCGACGGCTCCTTCACCGCCGTCGCCGGGGGGGTGGAGCGGGCGCTGGCCCTGGGCCTCACCCCCCACCTCTCCATCACCGTCACCGCGCACAATGTGGACGGCCTGGCCGGAGCGGTGGCCTTCGCGCTGGACCGGGGCCTCCCCTTCAACCTGAACTTCGTCCGTCCGGCCCCCGGCTGCCCCGACCTGACCCCGGCGCCGGAGCGCCTCATCGCCGGTCTGCGGGCCGCCCTCTCCGAAATAGAACGCCGCCTGCAATCTGCAATCTGCCCTCTGCAATCTGCAATCTGCAATCTGCAATCTGCAATCTGCAATCTGCTGGACCGTTGCGACTTCGGCTTCCCTCACCGCTACCCCTGCGGCGCCGGGCACGCCTATCTGGTGGTCGGGCCGGAGGGGACGGTGGCCCGCTGCCATATGGAGATGGAGCGGACGGTCGGCACCCTCTGGGAGGAAGACCCGCTGGCGGCGGTGCGGGCGGAGGATGGATTCCGCAACCCGCCGGTGGAGGAGAAGGAAGAGTGCCGGGAATGCCCCTGGCGCTCCGTCTGCGCGGGCGGCTGTCCGCTGATGGCCCAGCGGTATCGGGGCACCCCAGCGGCCCCATCCCCCTACTGCGCCGTTTACCGGGCCGTCCTCCCGGAACTCCTGCGGCTGGAGGGATTGAGAATCCTGCGGGGGGCTGGATAGCGGCAACGTACATCCGAATTCGGTCCAGTGCCGGGCATCCTGACTGTGCCCGGCACTTTTATTTCACCGACACATCGGACAACCGCGACCTGAGGAGCCCTGGTGTAAGCAACCTGTGAACAACCTGTTGGCCGGGGGATAACATCCGGCAAACCAACTGCTACGGATTTGACAGGGTGCCCCTTGCCTTTTAGGGTATGATAGGACTGAAAAAATCCGCGCGGGAGGTGCAAGATGGCGCTGGGATGGCTTGCGACTCTCTTGATTCTGGCCTTTATCATCGGGGAGGCATTCGTGCTGGGAATCCAGTTCTGGCTGGTTGACCGCGATGTCAAATTCAGCCGTCGTCTCAACCTGGGTACACTGATCCTGGGCCTTGTCAGTGTGCCAGCGGCTCTGGGGATCGTCTTCGTCAGAGGCCCGTAGGAGGTTGCCATGAGGGCAAGGGTCATTCTGGTACTGGTTGTCGTTGGCCTGGTTACGGGACTGGCTCTCTCCAATAGCGACCTGATCAATCCTTACCGCAACCAGGCCGAAGCGGAGCGGATCCGGCAGGAGGCCGCTATCCAGGCCCGGCGGGACGCCATAGACCTCCAGACCTACCAGCGGGAACAGGAACTGCGCCTCCAGGCCCTGGAGCAGCAACAGGCCGACGAGCGGGCCTATCGGCAGGCGCGACAGGCGGTAGAACTCTTCCTCCTGCGCATAGCCGGCACGGCGTTGGTGATGACTGCTGGCCTCGCACTGCTCATCCTGGCAATCGCTCTGGCCTTCCGCCTTATCGCTCAGGCCCGCCATATCTGGGCCCAATCCTCCGCCGAGGTACAGACCCTGCGGGAGCAGGTGGTCCGTCTGGCCCGGGAGAACGAGCGCCTGACCCGCCGCCTGAACCTGTTGGAGCAGGAAATGGCGTTGACCGAAGGGGGCAACGGCCACCGCAAAGAATCGTCCATCCGGATGGCGTAAGGCCTCTTATCCCCCGCTTGACGAAGAGCGGCTCTACGGGACGAACACGGTAGGGCCGCTTTTCATTTGCTCCTTGCACCTCCGCCCCTCCGCTCCCCCGCTCCCCTGCCCCCCGCTCCCTGCGCCCTGCGACTTGCACCCCCACTTGCCCCCTGCACAGAACCGGCTATAATATACGGTGCCGGAGGCCCGAATGAACGAAGAGCCGCAGTCCTCTCCCGACCCAGCGCAGGAGGATTTCGCCAGGCTGCTGAACGAATTCACCCCCTGCGCCCATCTCCAGCGCGGTGACGTTGTCCAGGGGCGGGTCGTGCGCGTGAGCCGCGACCTCATCCTGGTGGATGTGGGCACCAAGTGCGAAGGCATCATCAGCGGCCCGGAACTGGAACGGATAGACCCCAAAACCCTTGCCCGACTGAAGTCCGGAGACCGGGTAATGGTCTACGTCGTGGACCCCGAAGGGCCCGGCAGTGCCCCGGTCCTTTCCCTCACCCGGGCGCAGGCGGAACAGGATTGGACCTACGCCTGCTCCCTCCAGAAAAAGGGGGAACTGGTAGAACTGACCGTCGCTGCCGCGAACCGGGGAGGCCTCATCGTCTATCTGGGGCGACTGCGAGGATTCGTCCCCGCCTCCCACCTCTCCCCTTCCCGGGGCGCTCCCCGCGTCTCCGACCCCGATTGCTGGCCGTTCCTCTCCCGACTGGTCGGCACCTCCCTGAAACTGGCCGTTATTGAGGCCGACCGGGAGCGCAACCGGCTCATCCTCTCCGAACGGATGGCGGAGGAACTCAGTCGGGCCCACTCCCGGGCCGACATCCTGAGCTCCCTTCGCGAAGGCGAAGTCCGCCGCGGGCGCGTGAGCAACCTGACCCCATTTGGCGCCTTCGTGGATATCGGGGGAGTGGACGGCCTGGTCCACCTCTCCGAGATCTCCTGGGGGCGGATAGAGCATCCTGGAGAAGTGCTCCATATCGGGCAGGAAGTAGAAGTGGTCGTGCTCTCCGTGGACCGGGAGCGCCAGCGCATTTCCCTCAGCATCAAGCGGCTCCAGCCGGACCCCTGGACATCGGCGGGTCAGCGGTATCAGGTGGGGCAACTGGTGGAGTGTCGGGTCACCCGTCTGACCCGCTGGGGAGCCTTTGCCTGCATCGTGGGGGATGATGAGATAGAAGGGCTGATCCATATCTCCGAACTGGACGGGCCGGATAGTGAAGCCATTCGCGATCTGGTCCGTCCCAATCAGGTGCTCACCCTCCGGGTCATCCGGATGGAGCCGGAGCGCCACCGCCTGGGGCTGAGCCTGCGGCAAGTAGACCACGGGGAAGGAACAGCGGGCGTGGAGATGCCGCAGGCAGGAGTTGAAGGCGATGGAAGACCACTGGAAGATGTTCACGCCTGAAGCGGAACGGGTGCTCCGCCTGGCCGAACAAGCCGCCCGGGGTATGCGCCACCTCTACGTGGGCACGGAGCACCTGCTACTGGGGCTGATGCAGGAAGAGGGCGGGGCGGCGAAAGTCCTGCGGCAAATGGGCCTGCAGGAAAACCGCGTCCGTCAGGTCATCCTCCGTTTGAACCCCGAAGAGCGACGCTCTTCTCTCCAGCCCCCCCAACTCACCGAAGATACCAAACGGGTCATCCAGCGGGCCGTGGAGGAGGCCCGCCGTCGGGGAGACCCGAAAGTAGATACCGAACATCTCCTCATCGCCCTCACGCGTGAGGGGGACGCGCTGGCTGTCAGCGTCCTCCGGCGACTGGGCGTGAACACCGACCGTCTGCGGGAGGAAGCCGTGCGCGCCCTGGAGCAGCGGCCCGTCCCGGTGAGCCGCCCCCGTACCCGCCAGCGGCCCGCCCCCAGCCCCCTGATGGGCCGCCTGGGCGTGGACCTGACCGCCCTGGCCGAAGAAGGAAAACTGGACCCCGTCATCGGGCGCGAGGCGGAGATAGAGCGGGTCATCCAGGTCCTGGCCCGCCGGACCAAGAACAATCCGGCGCTCATCGGCGAGCCCGGCGTGGGCAAAACCGCCATCGTGGAGGGCCTGGCCCAGCGTATCATCAGCGGAAACGTCCCCGCCATCCTGCTGGATAAACGGGTCTTCCAACTGGACGTCGGCGCGCTGATCGCCGGGACCATCTACCGGGGCCAGTTTGAGGAACGGCTGAAACGGGTCATTGAAGAACTGAAGAAGACCGGCACCATTCTCTTTATTGACGAGATGCACGTGCTGGTCGGCGCCGGCGCGGGCGGGTCAGCCCTGGACGCGGCGAACATCCTCAAGCCGGCCCTGGCCCGGGGCGAACTCCAGTGCATTGGCGCCACCACGATGGACGAATACCGCCGGTACATTGAATCGGATGCCGCCCTGGAGCGGCGCTTCCAGCCCATCATCGTCCGCGAACCCACCGTGGAGGAGACGGTGGAGATTCTGCGGGGACTGGCCCACCTCTACGAAGACCACCACCACGTCCGCTTCACCGATGAGGCCCTGGTCGCGGCCGCCCGTCTCTCTGCCCGCTACATCTCCGACCGCTACCTGCCCGATAAAGCCATAGACGTCATAGACGAGGCCGCCTCGCGGGTGCGGATTTACAAATCCCCGGAGGCCATCCGGCTCCGGGAGTCCTGTGCCCGTCTGAGGGAACTGGAGGATCAAATGGAGACGGCCGTCCGGGCCCAGCGGTTTGAGGAGGCCCGACGCATTCGTCTCCACATCCAGAACCTGGAACACGAGATAGAGGCTCTGCAGAGCGGAAAGGACGACGGTCAGTGGGCCACCGTCGGGGTGGAGGACGTGGCGGAGGTCGTCTCTATGTGGACGGGCGTCCCGCTGGCCCAGTTGGCGGCGGAACAGAGCCAGCGGCTGCTCCAGATAGAGGCGGAACTGAGCAAGCGCATCGTCGGGCAGGACGAGGCCATTCAGACCCTGGCCCGGGCTCTGCGGCGGGCCTACGCCGGACTGAAGGACCCCCGGCGGCCCATCGGCTCTTTCTTCTTCCTGGGCCCCACCGGCGTGGGCAAGACGGAACTGACCAAAGCGCTGGCCGCCTTCCTCTTCGGCACCGAGGACGCGCTGATCCGGCTGGACATGTCCGAATTTATGGAGCGGCATACCGTCGCCCGACTGGTGGGCGCGCCGCCGGGATACGTGGGCTACGAGGACGCAGGCCAGTTGACCGAGGCTATCCGTCGCCGCCCGTTCTCCGTGGTCGTTTTTGACGAGGTGGAGAAGGCCCACCCGGAGGTTTTCAACATTCTTCTGCAGATTATGGAGGAGGGGAACCTCTCCGACGCGAAGGGTCAGCGGGTGGACTTTCGCAACACCATCATCATTCTGACCTCCAACATCGGCGCGGAGGCCATCCGGCGGGGCGGTCTGGGCTTTGCCCTGCCCGCCGACCGGGCCGGGGAGGCCGAGCAGGAGTACCGGGAGATGAGCCAGCGGCTGCGGGAGGAGTTGAAGCGGACCTTCCGGCCGGAGTTCCTCAACCGGGTGGACGCGGTGATCGTTTTCCGGCCGCTGGGGCCGGAGCAGATTGCCCGCATTGTGGACCTGGAACTGGCGAAAGTCGCGGAGCGGCTGGCGGAGCGGGACCTGCGGCTGGAGGTCTCGGCGGCGGCGCGGGAGTGGCTGGCCCGGGAGGGGTACTCGCCGGAGTACGGCGCCCGTCCCCTGCGTCGGGTCATCCAGACCCGGGTGGAGGACGCCATCTCCGAGGCGCTGCTGGCGGGCGACTTCGGCCCCGGCGATACTATCTATGTTGACGCGGAAGGGGAAGATATCCGCATCCTCCGGGATCCCCCCGGTTGACGGGTGCTACCCCTTTCCCGTTTTTACGTGCCAGGCACTTCCAAAAGCGCCTGGCACGTTCATTACGGCGTCGGCAACCGGTAATCCGCCCCCAGGATGACCAGAATGTCCACCCCGACCTGCGTCGGCGGCGCCTCCGCCACAGCCGTGAGGGGCAGATTGAGCCATCCTGCGATGGCCTCAGCGGTGTACCGTTTGCCGGTGTAGACCAGAATCATGGACTGCGCGTAGTCCGACCGGTCGGCGTTACCGTACCCCCCAACCTGGACCCCCCGCGCCTGCAGATATTCGGCCGTCTTCTGGGCCAGGCCCGGGGTGAGGGTACCGTTCTGCACGTGGACGACGGCGGCTTCGCTGGCGATGCGGGTGGCCGGGTCCTCCACCTTCGGCGTCCCCTGGGGCATCATGAACACGTAGTCCCGCACTTCCCGCATCCGGTCCCGGATGGGCACCAGTACCTGCTGGCCGTCCGGCGTCGTCCACATCTCCGTGCAGGTCTCGTCTATCACGGCGGTCCGGATATTCTCTTTGGGGATCCGCGTCGCCAGATTGGCCAGCCGGATGATTTTATCCAGCGTCAGGTTCGGGTCCATCACCACCGAATCCCGTACCGTCTCCCACATCTGGGGGACCTGGGGGAGTAACTGGGGCAGGAGGTCCAGCCGGGTAACCTTGTCCCGTATCGCCATCAACACCTGCTGCTGCCGGGCGGCGCGGTCAAAATCCCCCCGTCCGGTGTGGCGGGTGCGGGTGTATTTCAGCGCCAGTTCCCCGTTCATGTGGACCCATCCGGCCGGGATATAGAGGGGGTCGTAGTCGTAGTCGCGGCCCGGATACCAGGGGTCGTTGATCTCCTCCGGGACGTAGATGTCTATCCCGCCGATGAGGTCCACCAGATGGACGAATGCACTGAAGTCCACCCGCACGTAGTGGTGGATGGGGACGCCGAGGTTATACTGGACGGTGCGCGCGGCGAGAGCGGGGCCGCCGCCGGGGTAATCGTAGGCGTCGCCCAGATAGTTGGCCGTATTAATGCGCCCTTCGCCGTAGCCGGGGATGGGTACCCAAAGGTCGCGAGGGATGGAGAGCATCCCGGCGGAGAGGGTCAACGGGTCCACCGTCAGAATCATCATCGTATCGGTCCGCCAGGGCCCTTCCTCGCCGGGCCGGGCGTCAATGCCCATCACCAGAATATTGACCCGTTCCTTCCCCTCCCAGGTGGGGATGGGCTCTCCGGGCTGCCAGTCAATGATCGGATTGCCGGATGACGGGTTGGGGTTGGGCAGGATGTCCGAATTTGCCACCCATGCCCGGACCTGCTGGAAGAAGACGTAGCCGACGCCGCCGGCGACCAGCAGGAACAGCACAGCCAGGCCGATGACGAAGTAGACAGTGCTCCGGTTGGTGGTTGCTCTTCGTCTGGGAATCCGTTGGGCCATATCGCCTCGCGTTCGCGGCTCGCTTATCGCGTATCGCTTATCGCGTATCGCTTATCGCATTTCACGCTTCACTCTTCCCGTTATCCCTTTTCACGTTTCACTCGTCCGATTATAGCACGATTGGCAAAGAGGGCAAGATGGGTTGGAGGGGCAGGGCGTGGAGGGGCAACCCTTGCAGTCGTCCCCAGGCGCTGACTGAAAGTCCGCCTCTCTGGGCCTTCGGGCCACCCCCACCCTTCTCCTGACCTTTGGTAAGGAGAGGGGAGGGGGTGGCGGCGCAGCCGCCGGGGGTGGGGTGAGGCCGTAGGGGCAACCCCTGCCCCTCCAGCAATTATCCGGTGCGGAGCATAAACCGTATGAACAGGGAGAACCGGCAATTCATGTTTCCGGCGGGTCCGCTCCCGCCGGAGTGGGTTTATACCGTCGGTGCGGGGTCGGTGGAGCGCGCGGGGCCTGTTCTGCGCTTCCGCCTCGCAGACGCCACCGCGAACCAGTACTCCGACGCCCAGATAGACGATTATCGGGGGCGGCCCCGGCGCCGGTTCCCCTGGCGGCCGCCGCTGCGGATGACGGTCCGGGCCCGTTTCTCCCACCCGGCAGGCGTCCTGCGGGGGACAGCGGGTTTCGGCTTTTGGAACGACCCCTTCCTGATGACGAGCGGCCGCCTGCCTGCCCTCCCCCAGGCCGTCTGGTTCTTCTACGCCTCGCCCCCATCGGACATGAAAATGGATCTGGAAGTGCCGGGGTGGGGGTGGAAGGCCGCCACTATAGATGCAGCGAGTCCGCAGGCCCTCCTGTGGGCGCCGCTGGCGCCGTTGCTGGTCCCGCTGATGAATCTGCGCGCCCTCTACCGGCGGTTCTGGCCTCCAATCCAGTGGGCCCTCCGGGTGCGGGAGGCCCTCATCCCGGCCGATATGACCGAATGGCATACCTACACCCTGGAGTGGGGGAAGCGGAGAGTCCGTTTTGAAGTAGACGGGGAGCCCTTGCTGGAAGGCGCCCCGTCCCCCCGGGGGCCGCTGGGATTCGTGATGTGGATGGACAACCAGTACATGGTCGCCACTCCCTGGGGCCGCCTGGCCTGGGGGCTTCTGGATGTCCCCGGCCATCAGTGGATGGAGGTGGAGGGGGTGAGCATGGGGGAGGGGTGAGGAGCAACCTTGCCAATTTTTGCCACCAGTGGTATAATTTATACCAGAATGGGCGGTTAGCTCAGATGGCCAGAGCGCCACGTTGACATCGTGGAGGTCACAGGTTCAAGTCCTGTACCGCCCACAAACCGGCTGGTTATTCCAGCCGGTTTGTTGTTCTACCACCCGGAGGCCCCGATGTCCGAACCCTCGCTGCTGACAGCCATTCTGGATAGCCTGCCAGAACCCATTCTTGTCGCCGACACGGACCCCCTCATCCGTTACATGAATCGGGCCGCTATCGCTCACTCCAGGGGCGGTGAAACCCTTCTGGGCCAGTCGCTGCTGGACTGCCACAACCCCCGTTCGCAGGAAATCATCCTTCAGGTTCTGGAAGAACAGCGGAACGGCACGGAGGAACGATTCATCTACGAGAACGAGCGGTATCGGGTCTATATGCAGGCGGTGCGGAGCACCGACGGTCGCCTCCTGGGCTACTACGAACGCTACGAGAAAAGGGAATAACGTCAGTCCTTTCGCCACGAATGGGCACGAAAAACAGATAAGAAATTCGTGAAAATTCGTGTAATTCGTGGCGAAGAAGGGTGAGGGCTCTGGCCCGCTCGCAATGAGCGCGGCACGAATTTTTCCCGAATGCGAACGAACCGGAGGGGGTATGGCGCCGCCAGAAGGCGCGATCGCGGGCGAGCACGTAGAGGTCACCCAGGCCGCCGGTCTCATCTCCCTGGGCAACATCGCCAGCCGGGTACTGGGATTGCTCCGGGAGATGGTCAAATCGGGCCTGTTCGGGGCCGGCCCCTCCGTGAGCGCCCTGAACGCCGCCGTCCGCGTCCCCACCACGATGTACGACCTGCTGGTGGGCGGGATGATCAGTTCCGCACTGGTCCCCGTCTTTTCCGACTACGCCCCCCAGGAGCGCCGGGCCGAACTGTGGCGCCTGCTGGCCCTGCTGACCGGCGTCCTCACCCTGATCGTAGGCTTCTTCCTGATCCTGGGGGAAATCTTCGCCCCCCAACTGGTCTGGCTGATGGCGGGCGGGCTGGCCCCCGCCGACCAGGAACTGGCGACAGAACTCCTGCGGACCGTCCTCCCGGCCCTCCTCTTCCTGAACCTGGCCGGCGTCTTCTCGGCGGCCCTCTACGCGCTCCGACGCTTCGCCTTTCCCGCGTTCACCGCCGCCATCTTCAACGCGTCGCTCGTGGTGATGGCCCTCCTGCTGGGGCGCTGGTGGGGCGTCCGCAGCATGGCCCTGGGACTGGTGGTGGGGTCCATCCTCCAGGTCGTCCTCCAACTGCCCGGCCTGCGGGATGCCCATCTCCGCTTCACCCTGGACCTGCGCCATCCGGCGCTGCGGCGCATCGGACAACTCTATCTGCCCGTCCTGATCGGCCTGATCGTTGATAACCTGCTCTCGGTGGTGCTCAGTTACCACCTGGCCTCCCGCATCGGCGGCTCCGCCATCGCCTGGATGGAGTACGCGGCGCAGATTATCCAGTTTCCGTTGGGGATGGTCGTCGTGGCCGTCTCGCTGGCCATTCTGCCCACCCTTTCCCGACAGGCCGCTGATTCAGACCCCTCCCCTTTCCGCGCCACCCTCTCCCAGGGGCTTCGTCTGGTCCTCTTCCTCATCGTCCCGGCAACGGCCTTCCTTCTGGCCCTTTCGGTCCCCGTGGTGGCGCTCGTCTTTGAACACGGGGGGTTCACCCCCGCCGACACGCTGGCCGTGGCGGAGGCCCTGCGCTGCCACCTCCCGGGTCTGCTGTTTGCGGCGGTGGACCAGGTGCTCATCTTCGCCTTCTACGCCCGCAAAGACACCTGGGCCCCGGCGCTGGTGGGCATCGGGACCACCGTCCTCTACGCGCTGACGGCGGTTGCGCTGGCATCGGCCGGAGTCCTCACGCTCCCCCTGCTGGTCCTGGTCAACTCCGGCAAATGGACGGCCCATGCGCTGACCATGCTCTACCTCACCCGCCGCCGTCTGGGTGGACTGGGCGCCTCGGGGGTGTGGGGGTTACTGTTTCGGGTGACGGTCGCCTCCCTGGTGCTGGCGCTGGTCGCATGGGGAGCGGCCCGTCCGCTGGAGGCCTGGGCCGGGCCGGGCCTGTGGGGGGAAATTCTGGTCGTCGGCGGGGCCGGGGGGCTGGCAGGGGCCGTCTACATCCTCCTGAGCATAGCCCTGGGGGTGGAAGAACTTCACCTGTTGCGGGCCGCCCTGACCGACGCCCTGCGAAAAAAACTTCCGTGGGGGAATTCACCGTGAACTGGGTCAGAAATCCGAATTCATCCGGGGCGGCGGCCCCGTCGGTGCCGCCGGACCGGTATGACCACGAGTATTTTCTCTCCGTCTGCGAGGGGTACGAGGAATTTGTCGCCACGGAGGGACGGGAACTCTCCCGGCGGCTGCGGGCCGCCTTTGCGGTGGCCGGCATCGGCCCGGGGATGCGGGTGCTGGATGTGGGGTGCGGGCGGGGGGAGATTCTGCGCCACTGTACCCGCGCCGGCGCGGAGGCCCACGGGATTGATTACGCGCGCGCGGCCGTCACCCTTTCCCAACAGGCGGTGGCGGAGGGGGAAGCCGCAGGGGTCTATCAGGCCGACGCCCGCCGTCTCCCCTTCCCCGACGGCGCCTTTGACCGGGTGCTCATGTTTGACATCGTGGAGCACCTCTACCCGTGGGAACTGGACCAGGCGCTGCGGGAGGCGCGGCGGGTCCTCAAGCCCGACGGTCGGCTGGTCATCCACACCGCCCCCAACGCCTGGTACGACCGCTACGCCTACCCGGTGGTCCGGCTGGTGCGGATCCTGATGGGGCAGGGAGCCGCGTACCCCCGCGATCCCCGGGCGCTGATCCCCGCCAACGTGGACGTGCACGTCAACGAACAGAGCGGGCTGAGCCTCTGGCGGGTGCTGCGCCGCAACGGATTCCGCGCCCGGGTCTGGCTGGATACGCCGCCGCAGCACCGGCGGGAGGGATTCGTCTTCCGCCTGGCCCGCTACATCCTCTTCCACTGGCCGCCCTTCCGCTGGTTCTTTGAGCGGGAGGTGTTCGCCGTGGCGGTTCCTGTAGCGCGGAAATAAACGTGCCAGGCACTTTATTGCAACGGGAAAAATGATTTGGGCAATCAACTGCGACTCGCCCGCACCCCTCCCCCGGCCCCTTCCCTCTCCCGCAAGCGGGAAAGGGGAGGGGTATAGGGGTGGGGTGAGGGCGGCGAAGCCGCCGCCCTCAAAACCCCCTCCTCTACCCCCTTCTGGGGGGAGAGGGGGCAAGGGGGATAAAGGGGGATGAGGGGGCAAAGTCCACCTCAGGCGATTGCCCAAATAATTTGTTAAACTGCAAAGAAATGCCTGGCACGTGCTGCTGGCTACAATCCGGCCTGCGCCAGGTTGCGCGTCCCGCGCAGCACCTGCTCCTCGCAGACCCGGCGGAAGTGGAAGCCGTAAATCGCCAGCGTCACCGCCATGGGGAACGAGCGCGGACGATGAAGGAGGGTCCAGAGGAGCAACCGCCAGTAGTGCACCCGTTCCACCCCCCGAATCCCCAGTTGATAGACAGACCGGAAGAAGGCCAGGATGGTCTCCCAGTCCAGGTGAACCCGCAGGCGCGGGGGCCGGTACTCTTTCAGGAACGTGCGCACCCGCTCGTAGTAGGCGGCGGGGGAATAGATGTGCCGCAGGAGTCCCCGGTACCCGTCCTTCAGCGCCTCCAGCCCCATTTTCGGGATGATGTTGGTGAAATCCACCACGTTGTTGCCCGACGGCTCCCCCGTCAGTCGCCCCTCCCGTTTCAGCCGCTCGTAGAGCCGGGTCCCGTAGGGGGCCTGGAGCAGTCCCACCATCGCGGCCGCGACCCCGCTCTGCTGGATGAACTCTATCTGGCGGCGGAAGATGGACGGCGTGTCGCTATCAAAACCGACGATGAAGCCCCCTTCCACGTGCATCCCCGCCCGCTGGATGCGCCGGACACTCTCCAGCAGGTCCCGGCGGAGGTTCTGGGCCTTGTGGGCCTCTGAGAGGCTCTCCTCGCAGGGGGTCTCAATCCCGATGAAGACGGTGGTGAACCCGGCCTCCACCATCTGGTGCAGCAATTCCTCGTCGTCGGCCAGGTTGATGGAGACCTGTGTACTGAAGGTGACGCCGACTTTGTCTTTCCGCCACTCCGTCAGTGCGGGGAGAAGTTCGTTCTTCGCCGCGCGCCGGTCGCCGATGAGATTGTCGTCCACGAAGAAGACGCTCCCCCGCCAGCCCAGGCGATAGAGACGGTCCAACTCGGCAATCACCTGGTCGGCGCTCTTGGTCCGGGGCGTCCGGCCCAGCAGCGCAGTGATGTTGCAGAACTCGCAGTCAAAGGGACAGCCCCGGGAGAACTGGACCGCCATAGACGCGTAGCGGCGCATGTCGGCCAGTTCCCAGAGCGGGATCGGCGACTGACGCATATCGGTGAAGCCATCGGCCCGGTAGACCCGCTGGGGCGTCCCCTGCTCCAGGTCGGCCAGAAAGCGCGGCAGGGTCAACTCCCCCTCATCCAGGACGAAGTGGTCCACTTCGCCGAACTTCTCGTACTCTTCGGTGAAGAGGGGCCCCCCGGCGACGACGGTCAGTCCGGCGGCCTTGCAGCGGGCGATGACCTCCTTCGCCGACTCCCGCTGGATGCCCATCCCGCTCACCATCGCCATGTCGGCCCATTCCAGGTCGGCGGGCCGCAAATCCGTCACGTTCAGGTCCACCAGCCGCTTCGGCCACTCCCGGGGCAGCATGGCCGCCACCGTCAGCAGCCCCAGCGGCGGCCCGAACGCCGCCTTGCGGATGAACCGCAGGGCGTGTTTGAAACTCCAGAACGTGTCCGGGAAGCGGGGGTAAATCAGCAAAATGTTCATGGGTCCTCCTTTCGCAAACAGGGGAAAAGAAACAGGGGTTCCGGGTCGGCGGCGAAGCCGCCGATCCGGAAACCGCAATCCCTCCATGGCCGGCGAGGGTTTCTGGACCGGCCGCGTGCGGCGGGCCCGCCGGGCCTCCTCCCGTCGCTCCCTCCAATAAGGGGATTGCCGCAGGAGCCACCAGCGCACCAGTGGACGGAAAGCCCGAATCAGATACCGCCGGAAGCCCAGAACCGCCATCATGTCCCGAAGGTAGTCGTCCAGCGTCCGCTGCTGGTACTGCAGGAGCCGCTGGCTCTCTTCGGTATCCAGCCAGTCGGTGCAGAAGGGGACGGTGCTGAAGGCCTCCTTCGGGAGCATTCCCACCCCCATGGCCTCCAGAATCCGCGCCGCCATCTCCCCAAAGTAAAACTGACCGCGCGGCCCCCCGCCGATGAGCAACACCTTCCCCCAGACCTCGGGGTGGCTCACTGCGTTGGCAATCGCCAGGCCCACGTCCCGCGTATGGACGAACTCCATGCGATTATCCAGCGGGACGTCAAACATCCCCGGGTCGGGGCGCATAGCGAGGGGGAAGACGGCGCCGAAGCGCAGGATGACCCACTCCAGGCCGGATTCCCGGATCATCTGTTCGCAGAGGACTTTGTGGCGGGAATAGTGCTCCAGCGGGCAGACGGGGTCGTCGGCCCGGCGGGGCGGGGGCTGGTCCTGCGTCCGCCCGTAGACATGCAGCGATGAGGAGAAGACCAGGCGCGGGGGGCGGGGCTGGGCCTTCATCGCCGCGATCAGATTGCGGGTGCCCTCCACGTTCACCTGGTAGGCCAGGTCAGGCCGGGCCTCAGACTCAACCCCTGTGGCGGAGAGTTTGGGGATGATGAAGGCCAGATGGACGACCACGTCCTGCCCCTCCACCGCCCGGGTAACCTCTTCGGGGCGGCGCAGGTCACCCCACACCACCTCTATGCGGTCGCCATAGCGGCGGGCCGCGCGCTCGTTGGCCTTCGTCCGCAGGTCAAAACAGCCTACCCGATGACCCTGGCGGAGCAGTTCCTCCAGCGCGCTCTGCCCGACGTTGCCGAAGGCACCCGTCAGCAGCACTCTCATGGGACTCCTTTCAATGGGATAAATTTTCATCAGTGCGTCGGATTCCTTCCAGGAGCATCCCCACGCTTTGCTGCACGACCTGGCCCCAATTGGCCCCGTCGGGGTCTACGGTGGCCTGGAGGACCAGCCCGATGGCCAGGGAGAGAAGCGCGTTGGCCGCCACGTCGGGGTCCACCCGGCGCAGGCTTCCTTCGGCGATGCCGGCCTCTATCATTCCGGCGAAAAAGGCCCGGTAACGGCGGTATGGGTGGATGGTTGCCTGCCAGACGCGAGGGTCGCGGGCCGCCTGGCCCATAAATTCCAGGAAGATGGGCAGTTTCCCCCGCGCGATCTCAAAGACCTGCTGGGCCATTCCGGCCATCTGCATCAGGGCATCGGGGACGGTGGCGGCCTCCAAGCGCAGGGCGGCCAACCGTTCCCCCAGCCCCGCCAGCCACCGCTCCAGCAGTTCCAGGAAGACGGCCTGCTTGGTGGGGAAGTGGTGAAAGAAGGCCCCCTTGCTGATCCCGGCCCGTTCGCAGATTTCGGCCACGCCGGTGGCCTCGTACCCCTGGCGGGCGAAGCACTCCTCCGCCGCTGCCAGAATGCGCCCGCGCGTCTCTTCGGCCCGTCCTCGCGCCATGCCTCCTCCTGTTTAGATACCGATCGGTCGGTATGATTATACCCCAGAGCGGCCGGCGTGTCAAGCACGGGAGAAAAAGATGGGGCGGGCGGCAAAGCGGTAGGTCTGCAGGAAATCGTGGCAGCGCTCTAACCGGTGCAAGAACCCCCCGATGGGGGACAGCCTTTCCAGGCTGTCCCCCCCATATGGCGGGCTGAAAGCCCGCCCTACGCCTTACCACGATTCAATGCAGTGCTACCGGCAAAGCCGCCCGCCGCAACAGCCGGATGCTCCCTACTCCACCGTCACCGATTTGGCGAGATTCCGGGGCTGGTCCACGTCGCAGCCCCGCCGCACCGCCAGGTGGTAGGCCAGCAACTGCATCGGGATGACGTTCACCACCGGCGCCAGCAGCGGCGGCGTCGGCGGGACGGTCAACACATGGTCCGCCTTGAGGCCGATTTCCGCATCCCCCTCCGTCGCCAGCGCAATCACCCGGCCGCCGCGCGCCTTCACCTGCTCTATCTGGCTGATCATCTTGTCGTACACCGCATCCCGCACGGCGATGGCAACGACGGGCATCCGCTCGTCTATCAGCGCGATGGGCCCGTGTTTCATCTCCCCGGCGGGGTACCCCTCGGCGTGGATGTAGGAAATCTCTTTGAGTTTCAGCGCCCCCTCCAGCGCCACCGGGTAGTGGATCCCCCGCCCCAGGTACAGGAAGTGCTCCCGGTCGTAGTAGATCTGGGCCAGTTGGGTGTACTCGTCGCCGTGCCGGAGCACCCGTCCGACCAGATCCGG
Organism: Anaerolineae bacterium; assembly: GCA_034435875.1. Lineage (GTDB taxonomy): Bacteria > Chloroflexota > Anaerolineae > B4-G1 > DUEL01 > SpSt-77. The sequence goes on along the minus strand of DAOTWL010000096.1, from coordinate 5,243 downwards.
CAGACGGGCCAGGTCATCCACCCGCCGCCGCAGGTCCTCGCCAGTCAGCACGCCCCGCAGTTCCCCCAGATAGCAGCCCAGCAGGTAGAGGTCCACCAGGCTGGCCGTGAACGCTTTGGTGGACGCGACGCCGATCTCCGGCCCGGCGTGCATCAGAATGTGGCCGTCGGCGATACGGTGGGCCTGGCTGCCGATGACGTTGACGATAGACCACAGGCGGGCGCCCTTGCGGCGGGCTTCCTCCATCGCCGCCAGCGTGTCCACCGTCTCCCCGCTCTGGGTGATGGCCAGGACCGCTGTCCGGTTGTTCAGGAGCGGGTCCCGGTAGCGGAACTCAGAGCCGTAGTCCACCTCCACCGGGATGCGGGCCAGCGCCTCCAGCATGAACTTCCCCACCAGTCCGGCGTAAGCGGAGGTTCCGCAGGCGACGATGACGATGCGCTCCAGGCTCCGGGCCTCCTCAGGGGTGAGCATCAGCCCCTCCAGCCGCACCCGTCCGGCCTCAAAGTCGGCCCGTCCCCGAAGGGTATCAGTGACGGAGCGGGCCTGCTCGTAGATTTCTTTCTGCATAAAGTGGCGGTACGGCTCCTTGGCCGCCGAGACGGGGTCCCAGGGGATGGTGTGGGGGCGGAGGGGGACGGGGCGCCCATCCAGCGTCTCCACGCGGACTCCCTCGCGGGTCACCACGGCCATCTGGCGGTCTTCCAGAAAGACCATCCGGCGGGTGTGGTCCAGGATGGCGGGGATGTCGGAGGCGACGAAGTTCTCCCCGTCGCCCAGGCCGACGGTGAGGCCGCCGGCGTTGCCCAGCCGGACGGCCAGGATGCGGTCTGGATGGCGGCGGCTGAGGAAGACGAAGGCGTTGGCCCCCTTCACCTGGGAGAGGGCCCGGCGCACCGCATCCTCCAGGGAGGCCCCGCCCGCCAGATAACCCTCCACCAGGTGGACGACGACCTCGGTGTCGGTATCGGAGGCGAAGCGGTGGCCCTCGGCCTCCAGTTCCTCCCGCAGGGCGCGGTAGTTCTCTATGATGCCGTTGTGGACGACGGCCACGTCCCCCGCCGGGCCCAGATGGGGATGGGCGTTGCGCTCACAGGGTGGGCCGTGGGTGGCCCAGCGGGTGTGGCCGATGCCGACGGAACCGTTCACCGGCGCCGCCTGTACTTTTTCTATCAGCGCGGCGATTTTTCCGGCCTCCCGCCGGACCCCGATGCTCCCGTCGGGCTGGAGGACGGCCAGTCCGGCCGAATCGTACCCCCGATATTCCAGCCGCTTCAGCCCCTCCATGATGATGGGCGTGGCGTTTCGGGTACCAATATAGCCGACAATACCGCACATACCTCCTCTCCGACATGCCAGCGGAAAAATATGCTCCCACAAAGACACGGAGACGCCGAATGATATTTCTTTGTGCTCTTTGTGTCTCCGTGTGATATGCTCTTACATCTCCAGCATCCGCTCCAGCGCCCGGCGGGCCGGTTCGGCGACTTCCGGCGGGACGACCACCGGGTTGATCCGGCGCCCGTCCACCAACCCCTCCAGCACCCGGGCCAGTTTCTCCAGCGTGATGAGGTTCATCGTCCGACAATAATGGGGCTCATCGGAGAGGGAGACGATGAACTGTTCCGGGTGTTCCTGGGCCAGGCGGTGGACCAGGTTGAACTCCGTCCCGATGGCCCATTTGGTTCCCGGCGGCGATTCCTCCACCCGGCGGATGATGAAGGACGTGGAGCCGACCTCGTCGGCCATGGCGACCACTTCTTCCGTGCATTCAGGGTGGACCAGAATCCGTATCTCGGGGTCTCGCTGCCGCCACGCCAGGACATGTTCGGGCCGGAAGCGGGTGTGGACGTAGCACCAGCCGGGCCAGAGGAAGAGTCGGGCCTGCCGGATGCGCTCCGGGTCGTGCCCACCCAGGGGGCGACGATGGTCCCAGAGGAGGATGTCTTCCGGCGGGATGCCCATCCGGCGCGCCGTGTTGCGCCCCAGGTGCTGGTCGGGGAAGAAGAGGGCCCGGGGGCGTTCGGCCAGCGCACGGGCCAGAATCTTCTCCGCATTGGCGGAGGTGCAGACCAGCCCGCCGTGCTCTCCGCAGAACGCCTTCAGGACGGCCGCCGAGTTGATGTAGGTGACCGGCATCACCTCCCGTTCCACATCCAGCACCCGTCCCAGTTCCCGCCAGGCCGCCTCTACCAGCGGCAGGTCGGCCCGGTCGGCCAGAAAACAACCGGCTTCCACGTCGGGGATGAGCACGACCTGCCCGGGCCGGGCCAGGATGGCCGCCGTCTCGGCCATAAAGTGGACGCCGCAGAAGACGATATAGCGGGCATCGGTGCGGACGGCATCCCGCGCCAGTTGCAGGCTATCTCCCCGGAAGTCGGCGAACCGGATGACCTCGTCCCGCTGGTAGTGGTGTCCCAGGATGACCAGGTCCGGCCCCAATTGCGCTTTCCAGGTAGCCACCTGCTCGTTCAGTTCCATCTCTGTGCTCATATCGATTACGGCACTCCGCTTCGCTCCGTGCCTGACTACGAACGGCGCCTGAGTACGAGCGGCGGTTATTTCACCCCCATCGCGGCCTGGATTTCCCGCAGCAGCGGAGTCAGCGCATCGCGGCCCTGGACGCGCACCCGCAGCATATAGAGATACCGGCTGGGCCCCTGGAGCAACAGAGCCTCCGCCGGACCGTCCGGCCACTGTTCCCGAAAGCGGAACCCGGGCCGTTTTCCCCGCGTGACGCTCTCCACCGCGATGACCGCCACCGTCTCCCCGACCGGGAACGTGGCCTCCTCCAGCATCCGGGCGGTATCCAGCGTCAGCGCTCCCACCGGACCGGGGGCCCACCACAGTTCTATCCGCTCCCCGCCCCGCTGCCAGACCCGGCCTCCGGCGACCCGGTCCCCCTCCTGCCGGACCAGGGCGAACGGTTGCGGGACCAGCAGATAGACCTCCCCGGGCACCTGTCCCGTCAAATCCCAGAGGGGGAGGGGTTCCTGCCGGAAGCGAAGCCCGCGCCCGCCCCTGAGGGGGACGGAGGATTGCACTTCAATGAACAGTCGCCAGTCTCCGGGGACCGGCTCCAGCGGGAAGTAGATGGGCCGGGGGGAAGTGTACATCCCGTCCCCGGCCGGCTCCAGCGGCGATTCCCAGACCGGCTCTCGGGAGCCGGGGGGAAGGACCTGCGCCCATACCCGGGCCTGGGGGTCCCGCTCGGCCAGCCCCGGCAGTTCTACGGTGACGGTCACCCCCTCCAGCGCCGAGACCGTCTCCGGGAAGTGGACGGTCAGGGGGATGGGGGGCGGCGGGGTCGGCGTGGGGGTGGGGACGGGCGTGGGCGCAGGAGACGGCGAGGGAGATGGCGTCGGCGTCGGGGAGAGGGCCGGCGCCCCACAACCGAAGGCGAGAAAAGCCACCCCCACTGCGGCGACCAGGGTGAGCGCAGGTCTGAAAATTCGTTCGTGGTGAAGCACGACGCCCCTCCGCTGCGCTGCCATTCGTAGTCAGGCACGAAACGAAGGGGAGCGCCGTTCTGGACGCCCCTCCGCTGCGCTGCGGGGCTGACTACAAGCACGCCGTTCGTAGTCAGGCACGAAACGAAGGGGAGTGCCGTTCTGGACGCCCCTCCGCTGCGCTGCCGGGCTGACTATGAGCACTCTTATCCGGGTCACGGCAGGGCAGGATTCTGCGCCACCTGACGGGCGAAGTTTTCGCCGAAGGCCTCGGCCCGCTTCAGGTCCTCCACCGTGGGGCCGCCCCGGAAGGGGAAGGAGTCCAGGACCTCCCACTTCATGGCCTCGGCCAGACGGCGGAACTCCTGCTCCCCGCCGCCGCTCCAGCCGTAACTGCCGAAGTAGGCCGCCTTGCGGTTCTGGACCCGCTTGCGGGCGGCGACATCCAGCGCGTGGGCCATGGGCGGGAAGAGCCCGCCCTCGTAGGTGGGCGCGCCCACGATGACCCCCCGGTTCAGCCAGAGGGCGGGCAGGATGTAACTGGTGTGGGTCCGGGCCACATCGTACACCTCCACCGGCACCCCGGCCCGGGAGACGCCCTGGGCCACGGCGTTCATCACCTTCTCCGTGTTGCCGTACATGGAGCCGTAGAGGAGTGTCACGACGGGGTCGCCCTCGCCGGTGGCATAGCCTGCCCACCGCCGGTACAGTTCTATAATCCGCCCCGGGTCCCGCCGCCAGACCAGCCCGTGGGACGGGGCAACCACGTCCACCGGGACCCCGCTCAGTTTCTCCAGTGCGCGCAGGACCGGTCGGCTGAAGACGGCGATGATGTTCACGTAGTACCGGAGGGCCTCCCGTTCGTAGTAGGGGATATTGGTACACTGGTCGTCAAAAATGGCCCCCTGGAGCGCGCCGTACCCCCCGAAGCCGTCGCAGGAGAAGAGCACCCGCTGCGTCGTCTCGTAGGTCATCATCGTCTCCGGCCAGTGGACGAAGGGGGTGTGGAAGAACTGGAGGACGTGGGGGCCCAGCGGGAGCGTCTCGCCGTCCTCCACCACGCGCACGTTCCCGGTGACCTGGTAGAAAGCGGCCACCATTTCTTTTGTCTTTGCCGTCCCCAGGATGACGGCCTGCGGGGCCAGTTGCCGCAGGACGCTGAGGATGCCCGTGTGGTCGGGCTCCATGTGGTTGATGACGATGTAGTCCAGCCGGCTCAAATCGGTGACGTCGGCGATCTGGGCCAGGAACTCGTCGGTCTTCAGCCCTTTCGCCAGGTCAATGAGCGCCTTCTTCTCTCCGTTGACCAGGTAGGCGTTGTAGGAGACGCCCTCCTGGGTGATGGGCCAGTACCCCTCAAAGAGGTCGGTGGTCCGGTCGTTGACGCCGATCCAGAAGATACCGGGTCGGATTTCTATCGCGGGCATGGTTTCCCTCCGTGCAGTAGTGAACCGGACTCTGGCGAATCTTCCTTTGGAGATTTCTGCACGTTTTCAAGAATCGCCAGACTCCAGTAGTGAACTTCAAAGCGATTTCAGGGTTATTATACCCCAGAGATGGGGGAGCGCCAAACGGCCTGGAAGTCCGAAAGCGGGGTTATTTTTCTGTTGCTTTTCTATACCTAAATTTCGCCCAAAATAATGGTAAGGGGCTGCGCCAGTTGGGTCGCCGCCTCGGGCGCTGACCGAAGTCAGCCTCTTTGGGCCTCACCCCTCCCCCGGCCCTGCGGGCCACCCCCTCCCCTCTCCTGACCTTTGGTCAGGAGAGGGGAGGGGGTCTGGGGGTGGGGTGAGG
>DAOTWL010000095.1:0-6924 GCA_034435875.1 Anaerolineae bacterium | reverse complement strand
TTTTCGGGCAGCAGGGTTATTCGGATAGGCTATAAGGCACGAAAAGAAGGGGAGTGCCGTAAACGCCACTCCGCTGCGCTTCGTTCGTAGTAAGGCACGAAACGAAGGGGAGTGCCGTAAACGCCACTCCGCTGCGCTTCGTTCGTAGTAAGGCACGAAACGAAGGGGAGTGCCGTAAACGCCACTCCGCTGCGCTTCGTGGCTGACTACGAGCGATTTCATTTTACCCCCAATGAACAAGGGAAGCAAATCGGTAGATTCGTCACCGGTGGACTGACGGCATCATGGGGCATTCCGCACCACCAGCGGCAGGTACAGATGGGCACTCCACGGGACGATGGTCCGGTTCCACCGGAGCGCCGGGTCGCCCAATAAGACATACGTATCCAGCAAGTCGCTCCCCTGAGGGGCCCCCACCAGATTCAGTTTCCCCGCCAGCGTCGCCTCGCCTACCGTCCCCACCGTGTCGCTGAAGACGGCGCGGAAGAATCCGTCGGCCAGGCGGCTGTGGCCCGCCGCAACGCTCAACCCCGTCGGGCCCCAGGCCGCCACCGCGCCCGCCTCCGGGCGGGTGACCAGCGCCTCATCCAGCGTCGGCTCCGGACGATGAAACGCGCCGGTGAAGCAGGTCATCTCCACCAGAACCGGATAGCGGCGGCTGTTGTGCAGGGAGGGGAGGTCGTCCAGATGGAAAACCCGCTCATGCATCCACTGCTGCCAGGAGGAATGGCCGAAGTACTGGATCAGGAAAGCACCCCGGTTCCAGTCCCCCAGAAGGGCCGTATGCAGGGCCTGGACCTGGGCATCGCTGCAGTCATTTTGATTCGGCGCGATCCCCGAACAATACCGCCGGGTAACGGTGAAGGGGTCGGTCACCCAGGCCGCCGGGGCGTCGGAGAGGGCCGGGAAATTCCCGGCGGTGTCCGGGTCGTCGGCGACCAGAACCACCGACGCATTCCAGCCGCCGGGAAGCGGGCGGGTCTCGGCGTCCACGATTTTCTGCACCACCGCGCCGGCCTCGTCGGCGGTCTGCACCGGCAGCCGCCCCAGAAGCAGGTCGGGCAGGTTATCCTCACCGTCCACGCAGACGTAGCGGTTATCGGCGGCGGTCTCTCCCGCCTGGGGGTCCACGTCGGCCAGGTACGGCGGGATGAAAGTGGGCGGCGATTCCGGTCGGTACCGCTTCGGGTCGGAGGAGCCGTCGCCGACCAGGAGGACATAGATCGGGCGGGGATTCCAGTTGGTGTAGGCATTGGCGATGAAGCGGCGGATGGCCTCCGGGTCGGGCCGGCCGTCGCCGTACGTATCGTAGATGCCCAGGACGTTGGCAACGGTGACCGTAAGCCCCTGGGACCGGCGGAGGTCCACCAGCGGGCCGAGGGCGTCGGCGAAGGCCGGATGGGTGATGATGAGGTCATCCGCGCCCCCTGCGCCACCGGCAGTGTGGAAGCCCCAGAGGTCTTCCGGCGGGCGGATACGGTCGGGGGCGCGGATGGCCCCCTCGGCGGCAACGTGGTAGCGGCGGGGGCCGCCGCCCGGCGGGTCGCCCACGGTGATCGCCTGACCGCTCACCTGGATACGGGTCAGCCGCTGGGGATGGAGCGGGTCGGTGACGTCGTAGGCCCGGTAGGGCCCAGCGGCTGCCAGGGCCACCGCATAGGCTCTCTGCCCGTTCGCCCCGGCGAACGTCGCCGCGCTCCCCGCCGGTGCCGTAGAACGGGCGTAGCGGACGGCGAACCCGTCCAGCCAGGCCCCCTCCACACCGATGCCGGGGATGCCCGGCAGGGAAAGTTGGAGGGTGTTGGTGGAGGCCAGGACGGTGGGCGGGATGGCGAAGGTCGCGGTGACCGCCGTTTTCCCGTCCCATTCCACATGCCCGAGAAGAGCGCCGTTGAGGGCGACATCCACGCGATGGTCGGGGGTGGCGGTCAGGATGGAGGTGTAGCCGATCAGCCAGAGGGTAAGGGTCGCACTGGAGGAGGCATCCGCGTTAACGGAGAACGGGGTAGAAAAGGCGGGAGAACCTGGCCGCTTCAGGTCGGCCCACACCCAGCGGTCGCCGTCCCGGCCGATGGGAATGCCGGACGTGAATCGGTCGGGAGTGTAGAGACGGTTTTCCTCAAAAGTTTGCTCCACCCAGGGGACTGCGGCGGGCAGGCCGGAGGGGTCGGCGGAGCGGGAGGTCATCCGCAGGCCGGTGGTCTCCCCCACCTCCAGCCGGTAGACGTCCACAGCGGTCCAGCGGCTGAAGCGGGGTTCGGCGTAGAAGAGGACGGACTCGCCGGATTCAAAGACGGCGTCGTCGTCCCCTTCCCACTCGTATGCGACTTCCTCCGTCCCCCGGAACAGGCGGAAGTACGCCGGATTCGCCCCCGTGAAGCCCAGGGATTGGAGGTCGGGGTACGTCACCCGGTAGAGGCCGGGGTGGGAGATCTCCAGAAAGGCCCGAGGGATGCCACCGCCCGGGGGCTGGAGCGCGGGGGTGGAGGGCCGCACCGGGAAGGCTGGGACCACGTCCTGGGGATTGATGACGGCGCGGCGGATGATGTCCTCACCCCACCCCCTGCGGGAGGGGGTGCCACCGGAGGCGGCGGGGGAGGGGTGAGGAACAAACCCCACCTCCGCCCGGACATGACGGTAGATCACTATGCGGTCCCCGTCAGGGATGGCGGGGTAGAAGGCGAGGCGGGCCAGGCGGACGCCGCGCATCACCCCCAGTTCTTCCAGGGCAACGGGCCCGGCGGGGGGCGGCAGAGGGTCGGCGGGGGCAAGGGCTGAACCGATGGGGAGCCCTTCCGGGTCCAGCAGGATGCCCTTCGGACGCGGGGCGACGGCAATCGGGCCCGGCAGCGGCAGGGTTGTCGTCTCCACGGACGGGACGCGCAGGACGGGGGCCGTCCCCGGCGGGACGGCGATGAGGGCGGAGGTGAAGGGGAGGCGCAGCGCGCCGGGGCGGGCGTCTATCTCGTACCCTTCGGCGACCACTTCCACCGACCCGTCCGGAAGGGGGCGCAAATCGGGCACCGGAGCGGTCCACTCCACAACCAGGCTCCCCGGTAGGGATTCCAGCGATGGAGGGGCCGCGCGCAGGGGAAGCATCCCCAGGAGCAGAAGGGCCAGCGCGGGGAATCTCCACCGCGCGCCGGGAGGGGGAATATGGAATCCGAACATGCCGCTCATCTCAACCTTCTTGGCTTCGCATTATGGGGGGCCGGGGGGTGGGGTGAGGAACCCGGGCAAGGGTTGCCCCTACAGAATTCAATTCATATACCCCTCCCCCAGAGCCCGGGCGTTTCGCCGCAACCGCTCCGGCCCGATGCGGGCGATGGGGCTATCCCCGAAACGCCGCCGGAACGTCTCCCCGTCCAGCGCCAGCAGGTCGGCCAGCGGCGGGACGGCCCGGTCCGGAGAGGGCGGGAGAAAGTCGGCGACGGCCGTCGGGCGGGCGAAGCGGTTCCAGGGGCAGACCTCCTGGCAGACGTCGCAGCCGTAGACCCAATCCCCCAGGCGGTCCCGCAGGTCGGGCGGGATGTCGCCCCGAAACTCTATGGTCAGGTAGGAGATACACCGTCGGGCATCCAGCACATACGGGGCGACCAGGGCGCCTGTGGGGCAGGCATCCAGGCAGCGGGTACAGGTGCCGCACCGGGGCGGCATCGGCGGCCCCGTGAAGGGCAGGTCCACGTCCACCAGAATCTCCCCCAGGAAGAGCCAGGAGCCGAACCGGGGATGGATGAGGCAGGTGTTCTTGCCGATGAAGCCCAGTCCGGCCTGCGCCGCCAGCGCCCGCTCCAGGGTGGGGCCGGTATCGGTGTAGGCCCGATGGCGGGCCGTGCCCCCCGTCCGCTCCCGGATGAAGGCGGCCAGTTCCTCCAGGCGCGGGAGCATCCAGTCGTGATAGTCCACCCCCCAGGCGTAGCGGGAGATGCGGCCGACAGGCCCGAGACATCTATCCGGGAACTCACCGGGGTAGTAGTTGACGGCCACACAGACGACCGCCCGTACCCCGGGCAGGATGCGGGCCGGGTCCTCCTGCCGGGCGACCCGGTCCGGACGGGCCATGTAGGCCATGTCGCCGCAGTAGCCCGCCGCCAGCCACTCCCGGTAGGCGCGGACGGCTTCCGGGGGCGGGACGGGCGGGGCCACGCCCAGCAGGTCAAACCCCAGATGGCGGGCCTGGGCCCGAAGGTCTTCAAGCCACGAATTGCACGAATCTGCACGAATATAAATTTGTGGAATTCGTGGCTTCATTGGATTCCCCAGAGCGCGGTCGCCAGGGCGATGACGGCCAGGATGGCCGTCCCGTAGACAAAGGTCTTGCGCATAGTCGGCCCTTCGCCCGCGCAGACCGTCGCGCAGCCGACGATGACTTTGGCCGGGGCGAACATCCCGCCGATGGCGCCGCCCGTCGTCTGGGCCGCCAGGGCCAGGATGGGGTTGAGCCCGGCCAGCGTCGCCGCCTGTTGCTGGAACGCGCCGAAGATGACGTTGGAGTTGGTGTTGGAGCCGGTCATGAAGGCGCCCAGGGCGCCGATGAAGGGGGAGGCCAGCAGAAACGCGGGCCCTATGGCCCGGCTGACCCCTTCGGCCAGGTAGTACGTCATCCCGGCGTGCTCCATGGTCACCGCCATGCCGACCATGGTGGCGATGCCCAGGCTGGCCGGGAGCGCCCGCCGGACGACGTCCCGCCGGATGCGGCGGAGGACGCCGGGCTTATAGCGCCCCTGGCGGGCGTAGAGGACGAAGGTCACGAGCGAGGCGTAGATGAGCAGCGCCCCCGCGTGGCCGAAGACGGGGATGCCGGTGGTGAATCCCGCCGGGGTCCGCCAGCCGCGCGCAGTGACCAGTTCCGGCACCGCCACCCGGAGGAGCGTCCGCCCCAGAAAATCCTCCACCGGCGGCAGCAGTTGGGCCAGGAGGACCATGGCGATCAGGATGCCGTAAGGGAGCAGCGCGGTCTGGATTCTCACACTGCCGGGCGGATTAGGATTGGACGAACCGGACGGCGTGAAGAACCGCGCCCAGAGGACGCTGACGCCGATGCCGACCAGTCCCGCGCACATCCCGCCGATGGCCCACATCCGGGCACGGACCACCAGGTACTGGGTCCCGGCCATGGCCGCCCCGATGACCAGCAGGGGGGCCCACCCGTGACGGAGCGCGCGCGGGCCGCCCGCCGCCCAGAGGACTCCGGCACCGCAGAGGAAGCAGGCCAGTCCCAGCAGGAGGGCCGACGGCGGGCCCAGTTCCTCCCCCGGCCGGCCTGTGGCGGCCATCAGCGCGTAGAAGGAGGAGCCCAGGGAGCCGAAAGTGACGGCCCAGGAATGGCCGATGGAGGGGATGACCACCGCCGGAACGGCCGGGAAGCCCAATCCCAGCAGGAGGGGGGCCAGCACCGCGACGGGGACGCCGAAGCCGCCCACGCCCTGGAGGAACGCGCTGAAGGCCCAGCCCAGGATGAGCGCCTGGAGCGCCCGGTCAGCCGTCAGGCGGGGGAGGCCCAGGCCGATGGCGGCCACTGCCCCGGCCTCATCGGTCACCCGGTAGAAAAGCAGGGCAGGCCAGATGATGTAGAGGACGAAGAGGGAGAAGAACAGCCCCCGCACCTGGGCCCAGAGGAGCACGGCAGGACCGGCGCCGAAGCGCAGGGCCGCAACGACGAGGGCCACCAGCCATCCCACCAGCCCGGCCCGTACCCCACTCCAGCGCAACCCCACCATCAGCCCCAGTACGGCGGCGATGGGGGCCAACGCCAGCAACCAATCCAGGAGAAAGGCCATCTGCGCCTCCGGGGACGGAAGTTAGAAGGCGTTATCCAGGACCATCATCACCAAGAAGCCGACAATTACCCCCCATGTCCCCTCCATCTCAAAACCCCGGCTATGGGTCTCGGGGATGATCTCGTCGGAGACGACGTAGAGCATCGCGCCGGCGGCGAAGGCCAGCCCCCAGGGGAGAAGAGCATGCATCCAGGTGACGGCCAGGACGCCCAGGAGGCCCGCTATCGGCTCCGCCATCCCGGAGCCAAAGGCGTAGAGGAGCGCGCGGCCGCGCGGCCACCGTTCCCGCACCAACGGCAGCGCGACGGCCAGCCCTTCCGGCATATTCTGCAGGCCGATGGCGATCATCAGCGCCAGCGCCTCGGAAAGGCGGCCCGAGCCGAACCCCACGCCCACTGCCAGCCCCTCCGGGAAATTGTGGAGGGTGATGGCAATGATGAGCAGCCAGACCCGGCGCAGGTGGGAGGCCGGCCCCTCGGCCCCTTTGACGAAGTGGGTGTGCGGTAAGGCATGGTCCAGGAAAGCCAGAAAGAGCGCGCCGACCAGAATGCCTCCGACCGTTGGCCCGATGCCCCCCAGGTCTATAGCCGGGACGATGAGGCTGAAGGCCGTCGCGGCCAGCATCACCCCAGCGGCAAAGCCCAACAGCGCGTCCAGCGCCCGCTCCGGGACCCGCCGGGTAAAGAGGACCGGCAGCGCGCCGACGCCGGTGGCGAAGCCGGTCAGCACGGTCCCCACGATTCCCATCAGGATGAAATTTTCACCGAACAGTTGACGGAAGAGTTGTTCCATAGCGGAGACAAGTATGGCAGAGGATGCCGATTCTGTCAAGGGAAGCAACAAAATCTCAAGGCTGGATTGGGCTCTTCACTTCCCGCCACCCGGAGCGCCGGTTGGAAATCGGCCTCCCCTGCGGCCTCACCCCTCCCCCGGCGGCTGCGCCGCCACCCCCTCCCCTCAAGTTGGGCCTTTTCGCCAGCGGGGTAAAAGAGAATATATTTTTCATTGCGGCGGCTTCGCCGCCGCAATGAAAAATATTTTCTTTTTACTCCCTCTCGCCGGTTTGGGGCGGCTTCTCAATTTTCTTTTCCGCCCCTTCGCGTAACTACCTACGCCAGGGGCTAAAAGCCCAATGGTGCTAATT
>DAOTWL010000094.1:0-1933 GCA_034435875.1 Anaerolineae bacterium | reverse complement strand
GGGCGAGTTGCGACCACCAGAAACCTATAGGTGGGGGCTTTGTGCCCCACAGAGAAGTTATAGCAAGCGCGGTGCGGATTTTACTTTAGTGCCAAAAATCCTTGCGCCGCAAGACCCCACGATTTACCGGGGTGCTACCACCCAACTTCCGGCCCGAAGGAAGCCACGGGAGCATTAACGCCCGTATACCGCCAGCACGATAGCAGGCGTAAGGAAAACCTCTACGGCGGCGGCCAGGGCCAGCAGGGGCACCACGACCGCCAGAAATGCCTTCACAAAGTCGGCCAACGCCTGCATCCACCCCTCGCCAACGGTCATCCCCCGGGGTGGGGCGATGAACGTGGCGCCCAGGCGCACCGCCAGCGCGGTGGCAATGATGGCCGCAGGCATCTCCAGCACGCCGTGGGGCAAGACAAACGTCAGCACAAAGGTCAGCGGGTCATATCCCGCCCAGGCGACCTGGAAGGCGGCATAGGCGATGATGGCGACCGGTGCCATCAGCAGGATAACGGCCAGCGACCCGAAGGAGAACGTCCCCAGGATGGCGGCCAGCGTGAGGGAGCGGACATTGTTTTTCAGGACTCCCCAGGGGGTAAAAGCGGGCAGCCAGGAGATGGCAGAGGCCTGCTGGAACGTCTCTTCGGTGACCTGATCCAGTGGGATGAATTCGGCCGGGAGCCGGAAGCGGACGGCAACTTCCCAACCCACCCATACGGCGCCTGCCAGGGAAATCAGGACCAGAGCCAGGGCCAGAGGGGAACGGGCCAGAACCCGGGGAACATCCCGCAGATACAGCCCGGTCCAGGTGCTCAGCCAGCGCAGGAGGCGAGGTAACTGCTCCGGTGGTCGTCCAAAGAACCACCGTTCCCAGATAAAATGCCGCCGAAACATCTGCCAGAGACTGCGCAGATTCAGTTCGTCAATCTCCCTCCCCAGCAACTCCTCCCGGTTGAAGAGCCGAATCCCCATCCGGACCAGGAGGACATTCGCTACCAGCAGGAAGAGCAGGATATACCAGAGGACCCGGTTGCCGCCCTGGAGAAGGATGAGGCTCTCCTGCTGGAGGAGCAGGGATACCGGAATGATGATGAAACTGGCCAGGAGGTTGGCCGCCCGGACGCTGGTGGTCTGGCTGGAGACAATGACAGCCGCGGAGACCATCACCAGGGCCTTCCCGATGGTGAGGAGGAAAACCTGTAACAGGGTCAGGGGGGCCGGGCGCGCCCCTGGGGGCAGGATAATCAAGTAGAAGGCAATGCCGATGGTAGCGGCCATCAGCGGGAGGGTCAGCGCGGCCATCATCTTTCCCAGATAAAGTTGCAGGTCGGATAGCGGCGTCGCCAGGAGAGGCTCAAGACTCATCCGCTCCTTCTCCCCCACAAAGGCCTCCAGAGCGATGACCAGGGAGATAGAGACGGGAACAAATCCCACCAGCAGGAGCATAAGGGGCAGGAGGCGGGTCGTCACCCCCTCGGCGCCCCAGCGTTCGTAGAAGGAACCTTCCAGATAGCCAGTCACAAAGCGCATGATGAGGGGGAAGAGAAGGGTCAGGGCAAAGATGGGGAACAGAATCCGCCAGTCTCGCAGATAATCCCGCAGTTCCCGCCACATCAGCAGCCAGACCTGACGGAACCAGCGAGGCTGGATGGTCTCGTGGATAAATGGGATAGCGTTCATTCTTTCATCCCCGTTCAGACGTGCCGGGCATTTCCCGTAGGGGCGACCGCAAGGGTCGCCCCAATAGGGCAGGCGCAAGGCCTGCCTGGGTTCCTCACCCCACCCCCCGGCCCCCATAAGCGTTAACTTAAGGGGCTGTGTCGGTTGGGTCGCCGCCTCGGGCGCTGACTGAAGTCAGCCTCTTTGGGCCTTCGGCCGGGTTGCTCACTTCGTTCGCAACCAGGGCGGCCTACGCCGCCCTTTTGATGGGCGTCAA
>DAOTWL010000093.1:0-5471 GCA_034435875.1 Anaerolineae bacterium | reverse complement strand
CCAGGGCGGCCTACGCCGCCCTTTTGATGGGCGTCAACGCAGGTTACGCCCGGCGCGAAGCGTCCAGGGAGGCCGATTTCCCATCGGCGCTGACTGAAAGTCAGCCTCTCCGGGCCTTCGGCCGGGGGGCGGCCTGCGCCGCCCTTTTGATGGGCGTCAACGCAGGTTGACGCCCGGCGCGAAGCGTCCAGGGAGGCCGATTTCCAATCGGCGCTGACTGAAAGTCAGCCTCTTTGGGCCTCACCCCACCCCCGCCGCCTTCACCTCACCCCCGGCCCCTCTCCTGACCTTTGGTCAGGAGAGGGGAGGGGGTGGCGGCGCAGCCGCCGGGGGAGGGGTGAGGCCGCAGGGGCAAGCCCTGCCCCTCCAATGTTGCGGCCCGCGCTACGATTCCACCACCCGCAGATAGACCGCTTCCAGGCTGCGCAGGACCTCCCCCAGCGCCACCACCGGGATGCCTGCTTCGGTCAGGGAGCGCACGATAGCCGGATTGACCGTCTCCGGCGAATCCGCCCGGTAGCGAATCCAGTTCGGGCCTTCCTCCACCACCGGGGCCCAGCGGGCCACCAGGGGACGCGCTCCGTCAATGGAGGAAACCACCCGGAGTTCCATCAGTGGGGGGCCCAGCAGTTGCCGCTTCAAATCGGCCGGTGTCCCCAGGGCCACAATCTGCCCTCGCCGGATGATGGCAATCTCATCCGCCAGCAGTTCTGCCTCTGCCAGGTTGTGGGTGCAGACCAGGATGGTGTGTCGCTCGTCCCTGAGGGATAGAATGGCGTCCCGTACCAGTTTGGCACTGTGGGGGTCCATTGCCGATGTGGGCTCATCCAGCAGGAGGACGGGTGGGTCGTGGAGGAGCGCGCGCACCAGGGCCAGTTTCTGGCGCATTCCCTTGGAGTACTCCCCAATGCGCCGGTCCCAGGCCTCCGGCATGGCGAACCGGTCCAGCCATTCCCGGGCCCGCCGTCGGCACGTTTCCGGGTGCAGCCCATAGAGTCGGCCGAAGAACTCCAGGTACTCCCCTCCCACCATCCGCAGATAGAGGCCTGGCTGTTCAGTCAGGAGCCCCACCTGCTGGCGGATAGCGACCGGGTCCCGGCGGGTATCGTATCCGGCGATCTCCGCCCGGCCCTCTGTAGGCATCAGGATGGCGGCCAGCATGCGCACCGTGGTGGTCTTCCCGGCCCCGTTGGGGCCCAGAAGGGCCAGGATCCGTCCCGGTCGGACGGTCAGCGTGACCCCATCCACAGCGGTGAAATCGTCAAATCGTTTGGTGAGATGTTCGGTTCGGATCATGAGACTTTATCGGAAATAGCGATGGGGGAAACAGGCTGGCCCATATCAGGGGAAATCCGCGTTCGTCCGCGTCCATCCGCGTCCTATCATGGTACGGCTATCGGCAGGGTGAAGGTAAATGTACTCCCTTTGCCTGGCTCGCTCTCCACCCAAATCTGGCCACCCTGGAGTTCCACCAGGTTCTTGGTGATGACCAGGCCCAGGCCCGTACCGGGCACGTTGCGCACGACCGGATGCTGGGAGCGGAAAAACTTGGTGAACAACCGCTCCTGCTCCTCGGGCGCGATGCCGATGCCCGTATCGGAAACGGAACAGACCACGAATCCACCGTTCGGTTGAACGGTCACCCGGATATGGCCTTCCTCCGGGGTGTACTTGTACGCGTTGCTGAGCAGATTGGTCAGAATCTGCATCACCCGGTTCCGGTCAGCCTTCACGGGGGGCAACGGCTCCACGATTTCCACCTCCAGCGTCTGCCGTTTGGCTTCTATCTCCTGCCGGATGACCCGAACGGCCTCCTCTACGGCCTCCCGCAGCGCCACCTGCCCGATTTCCAGCCGCAACCGACCGGCCTCTATGCGGGAGAGGTCCAGCAGTTCCTGCACCATCGTGTCCATCCGGTTCACGTTGGAGCGGATGACCTCCAGGAACGAACGCTGGGTATCGGTCAAATCGCCTGCCAGCCCTTTGACCAGCAGGTCGGTGTATCCTTTGATGGCCGTCATCGGCTGTTTCAGTTCGTGGGAGACGAAGGAGATGAAATCCGTCTTGGCCCGGTGGGCGGCCTCCACTGCCGCAAAGAGGCGGGCGTTCTCTAAGGCAATGGCGGCGTGGTCGGCCAGGCGAACGACGAAGTCCAGAGCATCCTGGTCAAACTCCCCCGGCTCATTGCTCTCCAGCACGATGATGCCGATAATCCGTTCCTCCCGCCAGATGGGCACCGTGATCTGGGCGACCATTCCCTCTGCGGCGGCCACATAGTCCGGGTCGTAGCGGACGTCGGAGACCAGTTCCGGGCGACCGGTCCGGGCCACCCGCCCCACGATGCCCCGGTCCAGCGGCCAGAGGGTCTCCCGGTACGGCTCCACGACCTCAGGGGGATAGCCCCGGTAGACCAGGAGTCGGAGGCCCTGCCGCCCGTCCTCTTCGGCCAGAACGGCGATCAACCCGGCGTCGGCCCCCGTCCGCTGGATGGCCCATTCCAGGGCCCTCTCCATCGTCTGCTGATAATCCAGCGTGGCGTTCAACTCCCGGTCAATCCGCTGCATCATGGAGAGTTCCTCCACCCGGGCCGCCAGCGCCTGATCGGTTATGGCGAAGAGACGGGCATTCTGAATGGCGACGGCCGCCTGCGCGGCCAGGGCGGTCATCAATCGTTCGTCATCCTCATCAAAGGGACGGCCGTCCCGCCGGTTGAGAATTTCCAGGGCACCGATGACGGTGCCGTGCGCCGTCAGCGGGACACAGAGGAGCGAGCGGGTGGCAAAATGGGAACGTCGGTCCACTTCCGGATACCAGTGTTTGTCCTGCCGGACGTCGTCCACCCGGATAGGGCGGTTCTTCCGGACGGCCCGCCCGGCGATGCCCGCGCCCGCGGGCAGGCGGGTGCCGGTCAGGTCGGGCGCGCCGATAGCGACCCGGAAGACCAGGTCACCGCTCTCCTCATCCACCAGCAGGAGAGAGCCGGCCTCCGCCTGGAGGAGGTCTGTCGCTTTCCGGACGGTCAGTTCTAACAGACTGTTCAGGTCCAGCGTAGAGGCCAGAAGGTGGCCCACCTCGTTCAATCCCTCCAGCCGCCGCGCCCACTTTTCCGTCTCCTGATAGAGGTAGACCTTGTCCAGGATGGCGGCAGCCTGGTCGGCAATGACCTGAAATACCCGCACCTGCTCCGGTGTGTACGTCACATCGGGATCAAAACTGGAGATGTTGATCACCCCTAGGACGCGGTCCTGGGAGATGAGGGGCATGCCCATCCAGGCCCTGCCGGGCCGGCCCTCCGGCCGGACACCCCTGCGCTGGCACTCGGTCAGATAATCGTCCGTGACGATGGGCTTTCCGGTACGGACGATGAGGCCGGTCAATCCCTCTGTATCGGACCAGACGTCCTCCGGATACTGCCGCTCGCCGTTCTCCACGTAGAAGGCGAAGCGCAGGGTGCGCGTGGGGGGATCGGAGAGGGCGATGTAGAAATTGCGGGCGTCCAGCACCCGGTTGGTCTGGGTGTAGATCAGTTCCATCAGGTCGTCCGGCTGGACGGAGAAGCCGACGGACTGGGCAATGGTGCCCACCGCCTCCAGTTCCTGGATCCGGCGCTCCAGGTCCGCGATCAGGCGCACCCGATCCAGCGCAGCGGTCATCTGCGGGGAGAGCATCTCCAGGAACCAGGCATCGCGGGCGCGGAAACGTTCCCATCGGGTGGGGCCAACCGTCAACCATCCCCATCCGGGGAGCGGGACGAAGAGGGCCGGCCCCAGCGCGGCCACCCGTTCTTCTTCCTCCTCCAGGTCGGAGGGAAGGACGTCATCCACCGAAAGGTAAAGGGGACGGGTATCCGTGGTCATCCGACGGGCGAGCGGCCCATCGGGGCGGAAGGACGGTAGGGAGGCCGGGGAATGATGGCCCGGTGCCCGGGGAGTGTACAGTCCGCTGCGCGGATCCGGCAGGTAGAAGAGAACGGAACGGGAAGCCAGCACCTTTCCGATGAAATCGGCGGCCGTCGCCATCACTTCATCCACGGTGCGGGCCATGACGACCCGGTTCCCGAACCCCCGCAGGGCCTTTTCCGGCGCCATCCGTCGTCCCAGCATCAGCCGGTCCACCGCGCGGGTCAGCAGCCCGCGCAGGAGCAGAATGCCCATGACCCCTATGAGCACCAGCAGGGCCAGCACCAGGGGTTGAAAGGGGAGAACTGTCAGTGGGAACCACTGACCCAGCAGGGCGAGAAGAAAGGCAAATACGCCCACCACGGCCAGCGTCAGGAGAAGGTAAATCGCCGCGTTGCGGACCACCCAGTCAATGTTCAGCGTCCGAGGGAAGAGGATCGCGTAGGCGATGGCCAGGGGGAAGAAAACGAAAAAGGGAAAGTATATGCCGGGCTGGAACGGGGCGCCGGGACGGAAGGCGAAGGGAATCCAGGCTATAATGGGGAAGAAGGACAGGAGGGCCCCCAGCAGAACGATGTAGGTCTGGGCGCGGATGAGGGGGGAGCGGGAGAAGAGGCGGAGATAGGCCATCCACCCGATCAGCGCCAGCCCGCCGATACCCCCCCAGGCCCGCCCCCAGCGCCAGGGGGCGAAATAAGCGACCGGGTGAGCCATATCCGCTGGGGTGAGCCATCCGGCCACGGCCAGCCCCAATGCGGGCAGGTAGACCAGAAGGCGCAGGAGGGGGAATCGCCGGAGGGCCGGAGAGGGCTTGGGAAACACCAGGGCCAGGTGGACCGCCGCGCTTCCGGCCAGGGGGATGGCCGCCACCCAGAGCGGGAAAAGGCGATGGGTGGTGTAGACGTCAAAAAAGAGGCCTGTTATCAGAGCGATGAAGAGGCAGAAAAGGGCGAAGACCTGCGCCGATTCCTCCCCACCCCGAAGCCAGAGTATGACCCCTCCGGCGGCCAGGTAGAACAGGCTCAGGATGTACGGGATGAGGAAAAAGTCCCGGAAGGCCGGGGGTGGGAGCGGCGTCAGCACCACCCGGACCTGGCGGACGGCGCCGGTTTCCCCGTGGCGGGCCGTAAAGGTGACCGTCTCTCCGACCCGGCGGGTGCGCAGGGCCTCCATCAGCGCGGTCGGGCGGTTCAGCGGCGCCCCGTCTATGGCGACCAGTCGGTCGGGGAAGCGCAGGCCGACGGCGTGCCCGCTCCAGGTGGGAGACCCCAGGCTGTTGACCACCAGCGTCGGTTCGGTGAAGAGGCCGGGGAACGGGAGGCGGAGAAACTGGACTGCCAGCACGGCGGCCCCGATGAGGGTCGCGGCCGCGAGAATCAGCAGGGCAACCAGAAGCCAGCGGGCGACCCGCAGAAACGAAGGGCTTTCCGGAGAGGCAGAAGCCGAATTGGCCATCCGATACTCCGCCAGCAGGATCACACGATGTAGGCTTACCGCGATACAGATTGTAGCATATTATTGTCAAACGTCAACGCGGGACGAAAAGGGGGATTTTGCGGCGGCCGCAGGCCG
>DAOTWL010000092.1:0-3953 GCA_034435875.1 Anaerolineae bacterium | reverse complement strand
GATTCTTCTCCCCCACTTCGGGGGATGAGGGATGCCGTTGACCAGCGCGGGGCCTTTGGGGACTGACCGAGGTTATATCGCGGCCCGGGGGCGCAGAAGGGCGTGGATTCCCTGAACCAGTTGGGAGGAGTCAATCTCTTTCAGCAGGTAGCGGGAGGCCCCGGCCGGCAGCGCCTGCCGCCGCTCTTCCGGGTCGGGGTAGGAGGTGAGGACCACCGCCTGGGCGCCGGGGCACTCGGCCTTCAGCCGGCGCAGGGCGGCCATTCCCTGCCCGTCAGAACGTTTGGTCTCCAGGATGACCTCATCGGGGGCCCGCTCCACAGCCAGAAGGACTCCCTCCTGCCAGCATCCGGTGCAGCCGACAATTTCCACCCCTGCAGCAGCGCGCAGACGGGCCTCCAGCGCCTGACGGACGGAGTCGTGGTCGTCAATGATCAGCACGCGAATCCGTCTCACGGTTTCCTCTCCTCTGGCTTTCCAGTATATCGGGAGGAAACCGGGGGGAGTTAGTGTTATCTGTCCCCCAATTGGGATGACGTTGTGCAGACCGCCGACGACGGACCACGGACGACAGGCTGGTGGTCTATGGTCCGGGGTCTACCGTCTGGACCGCAGCATGTCCCCGTACATCTGGATGGCCCGTTCTATCTCCTGATAGGCCCGCTCCATTCCTTCCCAGCCCAGCGCTTTGACCTCCGCCTGTTCCAGGTCTTTGTAGACGCTGAAGAAATGGCTCACCTCCTCCAGAAAATGGAGCGGAACGTCCTCCAGGGAGCGATAGTCGTTGAACAACGGGTCGGTGTGGGGGACGGCCAGGATTTTGTCGTCTATCCGGCCCCGGTCCAGCAAGTGGAAAATGCCCAGCGGTCGGGCCTCAATGACGCAGCCGGAGAAGGTCGGCTCGTTGGTCATCACCAGCACATCCAGCGGGTCGCCGTCCTCGTGGAGGGTGCGGGGGATGAAGCCGTAGTCGCCCGGGTAGTGGAGGGAGGAATAGAGGACCCGGTCCAGTTTGATGAAGCCGCCCTGTTCGTCGTACTCGTACTTGTTCCGGGACCGTTTGGGGATTTCCACCACCACGTAGATGACCCGGGGAGCATCCGGCCCCGGGGGCAGTTCTCGCCACAGGTTCGCTATCGGCATCGTCTCACCTCCTCTCTCTGTGATAAGGTTGCAGGACTTGCAGAATATCCGCCCCCCACGTCTCGCAGGCCCAGGGGCCTAAGCCGTCCACCTCTGCCAGTTCGTCCGGGGTCTGGGGGTTGCGCGCGGCCAGGGCCTGGAGGACGGTGTTGGGCAGGATGACGTCCGGGTCCACGCCGCGCGCGGCGGCAACCTGGCGGCGCCATTCCCGCAGGGCCCGGTATCGCTCCCGCTCATCCTCCGGATACGTCGCGCAGGGGGGCTCGGGGACCGGTCCGTTCTCACCCCGCGCGATGGCCTCCAGGATGGCCGGCCCGTATCGGTGGACCCAGTAGCGGGGGAACCGTCCCAGCGCGGCCAGTTCGGCCGGGGTACGGGGGCGGGCGCGTGCCAGCCGGACCAGGACCTCGTCGCTCATCACCCGGAAGGGAGGACGGTCCTGCGAGGAGGCCAGTTCATCCCGCCAGAGGTAGAGTTGCCAGAGGACGGCTCGCTCCCGCTCGTTCAACGAATGGACGGCCTGTACCCGCCAGAACGCCGCCGGGCCGTAGTGGGGGCCGGCGGGTGGAATTTCGGCCAGTCGGGCGAAGGACTCGGCGGCCTGCCGGACCCGGCCCGTCCGCTCCAACTCCCGCATCTGCCGGTCCCGCAGGGGGAGCAGGTAACGGGTGTCCCAGGCCGCGTACCGCAGTGCATCCGGGCTCAGGGGCCGCTGGCCCCAGTTGTACCGCTGGTAACGCTTATCGGTATGGACGCCGAAGTGCTCCCGGAGCAGGTCGGCCAGCCCCGCGCGCGGCCAGCCCAGGATACGGGCGGCCCGCATCGTGTCAAACAGATTGGCGAACCGGAAGCCGAAGTCCCGCTTCAGACCGGCGATGTCCTGCTCGGCGGCGTGGAAGACTTTCTGGATGCCCGGGTCGGCGAAGACCTGGCCCAACGGAGAGAGGTCCAGGCCGGCCAGCGGGTCCAAGATGTAGTCGGTGCCGGGCACGGAAATCTGAATCAGGCAGACCCGTTCGTGGTACCCGTAGAGGGAGTTGGACTCGGTGTCCACCGCGATGGCGGGCTGGGTCCGCAGGGCGTGGCTCAGGGCCTGCAGGTCGCTTTCGCTGGCGATGAGGGTCCAGGTGGCTTCGGTCATTCCCTCAATCCGTCATTGGCTTATTTCTACAGTCCCATGATCGCCCGGGCGATGAGGAAGTAGATGACCAGCCCGGTGGCGTCCACCAGGGTGCTCATGGCCGGGCCGGAGACGACGGCCGGGTCAATCCGCAGACGGTGGGCGATCAGGGGCAGGCTGGCGCCAATAATGGCGGCCCAGACGACAATGGCGCTCAGGCTGACGGCGACGGTGATAGCCAGCGGGGAGGGGGAATGCCATGTCAGGGCGCGCAGGAAACCGATGGCTCCCATTGCCAGGCCCAGGAGGAGAGCCGTGCGGATTTCCCGCCAGACGACGATGAGCAGGTGGCGGAAGGTCAGTTCGCCCAGGGCCAGGGCGCGGATGACGGCGCTGGCGACCTGGCTTCCGGCGTTCCCGCCCGTACCGATGAGCAGAGGGACGAAAAAGGTGAGCGCAATCGCTTCGGCCAGTTCATGCTCAAAGAGACGCAGGACGCTGCCGGTGAAGGTCTCCGTCACAAAGAGCAGGAGAAGCCAGCCGATGCGCTTGCGGAACATCGTGGGGATGGGGGTATCCAGGTAGGGCTCGTCCAGGGGCTCCGACGCGCTCAGGCGGTAGATGTCCTCGGTGGCTTCGTCTTCCAGGACGCCGACCAGGTCGTCGTGGGTGATGAGGCCCAGGAGGTGGTTCTCGTCATCCACCACTGGCAACGCCAGCAGGTTGTAGCGGGACATCAGGCGGGCCGCCTCTTCCTGGTCGGCGCCGGCGTGGATGTGGATGACTTCGGGGTCCATAATCTCCCGGATGCGGGTAGCGGGCGGGGCCACGATCAGTTGCCGCAGGGAGACAACGCCGACCAGACGGTTCTCGTCGTCCACGACGAAGAGGTAGTAGACCGTTTCGGAGTCGGGGGCCAGGGCGCGCAGGTGGGCGATGGCCTCCTCGGCGGTCATCTCCTGGCGGAGGGTAACCAGAGGGGGGGTCATCAGGCCACCGGCGGTCTCGTCGGGGTGGGCCAGGAGAGGCTCCACCTCATCGGCCTCTTCCATTGCGGAGAGGGCCTGAATGGCCTGGGCGGGGGGGATGTCGCCCAGGAGGTCGGCGGCCTCGTCCGGCTCCATTTCGTCCAGGATTTGGGCCAGGGTCTCCGTATCCAGGCGCGCGGCCAGTTCGGCGGCCTCGCTATCCTCCAGTTCCTCCAGGATGTCCGCCGAGTCCTCCACGTCCAAGCGCGGGAGAAGGGCGTCCTGTTCTTCCGGCGGCAGTTCGCCGAAGAGGTCGGCCTGATCGGGCGGGCGGAGGGATTCTATCAGGGCAACGGCCCGGTTCCAGTCGCCGGCGGCCAGGGCCGCCCGTACCTGGCTGAGCAGGAGGTCTATATCCACTGGCTGGCTCATGACCCGCTCCTGCGGTCGGATGACTTATATATTATCCTACGGTTTTAGAAATCGGCAAATGCGCTGATTTGCGCCGATGGGAGATCGGCCTCCCTGGGGGCAACCGCTGTAGGGGCAGGGCTTGCCCCTACGGCCTCACCCCTCCCCCGGCGGCTCACCTCACCCCCGGCCCCTCTCCCGAACGGAGTTCGGGAGAGGGGAGGGGGCCGGGGGGGGGGGTGAGAAGCCTCACCCCTCCCCCAGCGGCTTCGCCGCTACCCCCTCCCCTCTCCTGACCCTTGGTCAGGAGA
>DAOTWL010000091.1:0-4397 GCA_034435875.1 Anaerolineae bacterium | reverse complement strand
CCCAGCATCTCCGCCGTTTTCCCTGCATTTAACGACGGGGGTACCATCCCCAGCATGGTGCTGACAGCCCTGATCGCCCTCCGCCAGGTGACCGACGACTACGAAATTATCGTCGTCAACGACGGGAGCCGGGACTACACAGCGGCGGTTCTGGAGGAACTGGCCTGCCGCTACCCCGAACTCCAGGTCATCCACCACGAACGGAACCGGGGCTACGGCGCGGCTCTTCGCACCGGCTTCGCCGCCGCCACCAAAGAGTGGGTTTTCTACACCGACGGTGATGCCCAGTACAACCCTCTGGAACTGGTCAACCTGGTTGTGGCGCTCCGGGACGGGGTGGACGTTGTCAACGGATATAAAATCGCCCGGAATGACCCCATCGTCCGCAAAATCATCGGTCGGTTGTACCACTACTTCGTCAAATACACCTTCGGCTTCAAACTGCGGGACGTGGATTGCGACTTCCGTCTCATCCGCCGTTCCCTCTTTGACGAAATCCAACTGGAAAGCGACAGCGGGACCATCTGCCTGGAGATGGTCAAGAAGTTCCAGGACGCGGGCTACATCTTCGCCGAAGTGCCGGTCCGCCACTACCATCGGCAGTACGGGGTCTCCCAGTTCTGGAACTGGCGCCGCCTTCTCCGGACTGCCCGGCAGTTGGCCGTTCTTTGGTGGAAACTGGTGGTGCGGAAGGAACACCTACGGGCACAGGCCGCGTGAACCGGGGCACGAGGTTGAAGATGACCGATTTTCGCTTCACTTTTGCGGAGAAACGGGCTCTTGTGACCGGCGGTCTGGGGTTCATCGGCAGTAACCTGGCCCACCAGCTGGTGGAACTGGGAGCCGCAGTGACCATCGTGGACGCGCTTTTCCCGGAATGCGGCGGTTCCTATTTCAACATCGCCGGGATAGAGGACCGGGTGGAGGGCCATATCCTGGATATTCAGGATGAGTCGGAGATGGGCCATCTGGTACAGGGGCAGGATTTCATTTTCAACTTGGCCGGGCGGATCAGCCACATGGATAGCATGCGCAACCCCTACGCCGACCTGGAGAGCAACGCCCGGGGGCATCTGGCCGTCCTGGAAGCCTGCCGCCGAAACAACCCCGGAGTCAAAATTGTCTACACCGGGACCCGCCAGATTTACGGTCGCCCGCGCTACCTGCCGGTGGACGAATCCCATCCGCCCGACCCGGTGGACATCAACGGGATCAACAAACTGGCGGGGGAATGGTACCATATAGTCTACCACCGGGCCTACGGGCTGCGCACCGTCAGCCTTCGGCTGACCAACACCTACGGGCCCCGCATGCGGGTCAAAGACAGCCACCAGAGTTTCATCGGCTGGTGGGTCCGGCTGATGGTGGAGGGCCGGGAACTGGAGATATTTGGCGACGGTCGCCAGATTCGGGATTTCAACTACGTGGATGACGTGGTGGAGGCGCTGCTGCTGGCATCGGCCAGCCCCGTCGCCGAGGGGCAAATCTACAATCTGGGCAGCGATGAGCCGGTCTCGCTTCTGGACCTGGCCCGATTGCTGACGGAAGTCAACGGCGGCGGGCGCTACCGGCTGGTGCCGTTCCCGCCGGAGCGGAACCGGATTGGCATCGGCGACTACTACGGCGATTATTCCAGAATCAGCGCCCAGTTGGGATGGCAGCCGAAGACCCCCCTGCGGGAAGGGCTGGCCCGTACCCTGGCCTACTACCGGGAACATCGCTCACATTATTGGGCGGACGACTGTTGATTCCAGCCTTTGATCTGACCCGTCAGTACGCCATTCTGAAGGAGGAGATTGACGCGGCCATCGGCCGGGTCCTGGCGCGCGGCCGGTTCATCTTAGGGGAGGAGGTGGCGGCCTTTAAGCAGGAATTCGCGGCCGCCTGCGGCGTCGCGCACGCTGTGGGCGTTGCTTCCGGGACCGATGCCCTCCATCTGGCGCTGCGGGCCTGTGGCATCGGCCCCGGGGATGAGGTCATCACCGTCTCCCACACCGCTGTGGCGACGGTGGCGGCGATAGAACTGGCGGGCGCGCGGCCTGTGCTGGTGGATGTGGACCCCCGCTACTATACAATGGACCCGGCCCAGGTGGAGGAGCGCATCACCCCCCGCACGCGGGCGATTCTCCCGGTCCACCTTTACGGCTGTCCGGCGGACCTGGCCCCCCTCCTTGATATTGCCAGGCGGCACCGACTGCTCCTGATAGAGGACTGCGCACAGGCCCATGGAGCGCGCTACAGGGACCGTCCGGTGGGCTCTTGGGGGGACATCGCGGCCTTCAGTTTCTACCCCACCAAGAACCTGGGCGCCTTCGGCGACGGCGGGGCTGTGGTCACGGACGACCCGGCGCTGGCGGAGCGGGTCCGTCTCCTGCGGGAGTACGGCTGGGCCCGGCGGTACATCAGCCACATCCGGGGGACCAACAGCCGGTTGGACGAACTCCAGGCCGCCATCCTGCGGGTTAAACTGCGTCATCTGGAGGCCTGGAACGAGCGGCGGCGGCAAATCGCCGCTCTGTACAACGCATACCTGGCAGACGGAGCGGCCCGCTGGGGGCTGGTGCTCCCCGGCGAGCCGGAGGATTCCCGCCACGTCTATCACCTCTACGTTGTCCGCCACCCCAGGCGTGACTCCCTGCAGGCCTTCCTGCGCGAAAGGGGCATCAGCACCCTCATCCACTATCCGATGCCGGTCCACCTCCAGCCAGCTTACGCCGATCTGGGGTATAGGGAGGGCTTCTTTCCGATCACCGAGGCGCTGGCCCGGGAAGTCCTTTCCCTGCCGGTATACCCCGAACTGACCGACGAGGAGGTCCGGGTCGTGGCGGAGGAAATTTTTAAGTTTTTTCGGGGGAGAGGTGAAAAGCGCCAACTCTTATAACCTGCGGATTCAAATTGAAGATGGGCTCATCCTCTTCGGGTTGGGCCTTCTGGTTTTTGTGCTCTGCTGGCCGCTACTGTCGGTAAACCCAACTTCTCAGGCGGCACTGGCACCGGGAGACATGACCATCTACTATTATCCGCTCATGGCTTACACGATTGAGAAACTTCAGAGGGGTCATCTCCCACTTTGGAACCCCTATGTCCTGGGTGGATTTCCGCATCTGGCCGAGCTTCAGACTCAGGTCCTCTACCCGGTTAACTGGGTGGTGGCACTGATTTGCGGAGGGAATTTTTCCTACCGTGCATTTGCAGGGACCATTATTGCTCATCTGATCCTGGCTGCCTGGGGAGCCTACGGCTTCTTCCGGTGGCTGGTACGGGACCGCTCGGCTGGTGCGTTTGGCGCAGTAGCCTGGAGTTTGAGCGGTTATCTCACTGGATATCCCATCCAAGCCCCTCCCATCCTCAGCACGGCGACATGGCTGCCCTGGCTGTTATGGACGATGGGGCGGGCCCTGAGAGATCGGCGCTTCCGCCGACGAAACGTGGCCGCTGCGACTCTGCTCTGGGCCCTGGTCTTTCTTGGAGGATTTCCGCAGACGGCACTGTATGTGTATGGGGTGAGTCTGGCCTTCGGGGTCGCTTGCATTCTCTCCCGGCCTGTCCAGCGACGCAGGCAGGCTATAATGACAGGGGTTTTCATCGTGGTGTGCGGCACTTTGCTGACATCCGCACAATTATTGCCATCGGCGGAAGTGGCATCGTTTTCTGAACGCTTGGACTGGCCCCTTCTCTATCGGGCAACGGGCTTTGAAATATGGGACTTTCTGGGAATCGTCTGGCCCCATCTGGCAAACTGGTCGCCTTTATACGTTGGTATTCCCATTCTGCTGACTGTGCTTCTGTTGAAGGAGCCGGAGGACCAGAGGCCGAGGTGTCTGGTCTGGACAGGTATCGGAATTGTGGGTATACTGTTATCGGTAGGGAAGGAAAGCATTTTTTATTCCGCTGCAGCCCACCTTGTACCGATCTTTGGGGTCTTTCGGAATCAGGAACGAGCCGCGCTGATCGTCTCGTGGGCCCTGATCACGTTGGGAACGCTGGGTTGGAACGGCACGGTCAATCAGACAAGGAGGCGAATTGCCGGTGTCGCTCTTGGGATATTGGGGGCTCTTTTAATAGGCTTTTTCCTCTGGGTGCAGGTGCAGCCTCTTTCCGAATGGCCACACCTTCACCGATGGCTCTCCATTGCGATTTGGCCCTGGGCTGTCGGTTGCCTGGCGTGGCTTCTCCTGGGCCAATGGCCCCGCGCCCGCTGGTGGTTGATCGGACTGCTGGTTCTGGACCTGGGCTCCGTCGCATGGCGGACGGCGCTGCAAACCCACTGGGTCTGGGTATCGCCGAATCAGATTGTGCAGCCACCGATTCTCCCGGAATGGATACCTGCGGAGGCAAAGGGGTATCGGATTGATACGCGGGGGCATTTGACCGGCGACTGGCCCGCTCTGATGGGC
>DAOTWL010000090.1:0-4893 GCA_034435875.1 Anaerolineae bacterium | reverse complement strand
ATCATTTTCGGGGTATGCAGACATTCACCGTCGTGATAGAGCGGGACCCGGAAAGCGGCTGGCTGGTCGGAGAAGTGGTGGAACTGCCGGGATGCTACACTCAGGCGCCAGACCTGCTCTCTCTGGAGAGGAACATCTGGGAGGCCATTCAGGCGTACCTGAGGGTCACGGAGGAACTATAGATGGCAACTTCAACTTCTACCTGGGAACGCATCGCCGCCCGGGGGGGTATCGCCTCCAGGCGGGCTCGTACCTATGGCTTCATTTTCATTGGGGCCGGGCTGCTGGTCTACCTCCTGTTCGCCCGGGTGGCGGCCGCTGGACAGACCAGTACCTTTGTCCTGAATTTCGGAGGAGCCGCGCAGGTTGCCCCCGTGCCGGACCTGGTTCTCCCGACGGCGCCGACACTCTACGGTCTGGCGCTTGTCTGTGCTTTCCTCGGCGGCTGGCAACTGGCGCGCGGCTTTCGGCAGGTCAACCTGGTCCTGGGGATCATTGCAGGCCTCTTCGTCTGGGCCTTCCTTACTTGGGCATCCCGAGGCCAATCCTTCAACCTGACCGGGATGCTCAATAGCGCCCTCCTGCGGGCCGTCCCGATTGCGCTGGCCGGACTATCGGGGGTCATCTGCGAACGGTGCGCGGTCATCAACATCGGGATTGAGGGGATGATGCTCACCGGCGCGTTCACGGCCACGCTGATGGGCAGTCTGGCGCTGAACGTCTGGGGGTGGCCCTCGTGGGCGTCCATGCCCTTCGGGGTGGTCGGCGCGCTGCTCTCCGGCGCGCTGCTGGGTTTCCTGCTGGCCGTCCTGGCCGTCCGCTTCAAGGTCAACCAGATCATCGCCGGAACGGCCATCAATATCCTGGCCGTCGGCATCACCAGTTTCCTGAGCGCTCGCATCCTGGCTCACTTCCAGCAGCTGAACAACACCGGCACCCTCCAGCCGGTCGCCATCCCCCTGCTCTCCCGGATTCCGGTCATTGGACCGGTAATTTTTGAGCAGAATCTCCTGGTCTACCTACTCTACATCCTGCTGGTGGTCACCCATGTCGTCCTGTTCCACACCCGCTGGGGGCTGCGAACGCGGGCGGTGGGCGAACATCCCCGCGCAGCCGACACGCTGGGGATCAACGTCTTCAAGACCCGCTATGTGAATGTGACGGTCGGGGGGATGGTCGCCGCGCTGGGCGGGGCGTTCCTCATCCTGGGGTCGGTGGGCCGCTTTGACGAACTGATGACGGCGGGCAAGGGCTTCATCGGCCTGGCAGCGATGATTTTCGGCAAGTGGATGCCCTTCGGGGCCTTCGGGGCGGCGCTCATCTTCGGCTTCGCCGACGCCCTTCAGACTAAACTGGCCATCCTGCAGGTGCCCATCCCCTCCCAGTTCCTGCTGATGGCGCCGTATCTGGTGACCATCATCGTCCTGGCCGGGGTAGTGGGGGAGGCCGTCCCGCCCGCCGCCGATGGGCAACCGTATGAGAAGCAGTAGGATGGTAGACCGGTAGGTGGTAAATTGGTGATGGTGGACTCAGCGAAGCCGTTTGAGGTGGAGTATGGACTGGCTGGAGTTGCAACGGCGGATAGAGAAGGGAGAAGACCTGCACACGGAATTCAAGCAAATGCGCATCCATCCTGACGACCTGGCGGCCTCCCTGGTCGCCTTCGCCAACACCGACGGCGGCCAGGTGATTTTCGGCATCACCGACCAGCGGCAAGTTGTGGGTGTAGAGAATCCGGATGAACTTATGCGGCTGGTGGATAACGTCGCTTTGAACAATTGCGAGCCGCCCCTGACGGTGGTCCAGGAAACCGTTCAAACTCCCTACGGCGTGGTGGTGGTCGTTCGCGTCCCCAAAGGCGACCAGCGCCCGTACCGCACCCACAGAGAGGATTTTTTCATCCGGACGACCACAGGGAAACGCAGAGCCTCCCGGCAGGAACTCCTGCGCCTCTTCCAGGCGGCGGAGAGCCTTTTTTACGAAGAGACCCTCATCCTCCGGGCCGGATGGGAGGATATAGATACTGGAGCATTCACGCGATTCTGCACGCAGACGCTCGGGGAAACCCAGGCCGAACCGGATGTCCTTTTAGCCAATTGGCGCCTGCTCCGGGAGCGGGAAGGCCGAAAGTATCCAACGGTGGCTGCCCTGCTCCTCTTCGGACGGGAGCCCCAGGAGTATCTTCCCTTTGCTTATATCACCGCCGCCCGCATCCCAGGCCGGGACACTTGGGGCGAACCGTCTGATAGAAAACGAATTGATGGAACGCTCTTCCAGATGCTGGAGGATGCCGCTCGCTTCCTGAATATCCATCTTCGGACAGCCCACCGGATTCAGGGGTTTGAGCCGGAAGTCTATCCGGAATTGCCGGAGAAGGCCCTGCGGGAGGTGGTCGTTAACGCTCTGGTTCACCGGGACTACACGATTCACGCTCCGATCCGCCTGTTCATTATGGACGACCGGGTGGAAGTGCGAAGCCCCGGCCGGCTCCCCAATACCGTCACCGTGGAAATGATCAAAGCCGGGCTGGCCCACGTGCTCAGGAATCCGCTCCTGTACTCTTTCTTTGTCAGAGCAGGGTTTGTTACCGATACCGGAAACGGCTTCCGGCGCGCGATGTTGCTGGTGAAGAAGGCCGTCGGGCAGGAACCGGACATTCGGGAGGAGGGGAACGAAACTGTGGTGGTTCTGCCCAGAAGCCCGGAACACTGATGTGGTAGTCCCCAGGTGGTGGCAGGTAACGGCGAATGAAAGGAATCTTTCAAGGACTGGCACGGACGCGCAATGTGGTCTTCAGCCGGATCGCCGCGCTGTTAGGGGCCAGCCAGATCACTCCCCAGGTCTGGGATGAACTGGAGGAACTCCTCATCCAGGCCGATGTGGGGGTAGAGACGACACTGGCACTGATAGAGCGGCTGCGCCGCCGCGCGCGGGATGAGGCCATCCTGCGGGCCGACCGCCTGCGGGACGCGCTGAACGAAGAACTGGGCGCGCTCCTCCCCACCCCACCCCCGCTGAACCTGGGCGGACGTCCGCTGGACGTCATCCTCATCGTGGGAGTGAACGGGTCGGGGAAGACGACCAGCATCGCCAAACTGGGCTACCGGTACCGCCAGGAGGGGCGGAAAGTGCTGCTGGCGGCCGCCGACACCTTCCGCGCGGCGGCGATGGACCAACTGCGCATCTGGGGCGAACGGGCAGGCTGTCCGGTCATTTCGGGGCCCGAAGGAGGCGACCCCGGCGCGGTGGTGTACGACGCGCTGCAGGCCGCCCGCAGCCGGGGGATGGATATGGTCATCGTGGATACCGCCGGGCGGCTCCACACCCGCTACAACCTGATGGAGGAACTGAAGAAAGTGCGGCGAGTGGCCGCCCGGTCGGTAGAGGGCGCCCCCCACGAGACTCTGCTGGTGCTGGACGCGACGACAGGCCAGAACGCCCTCAGCCAGGCCCGCCATTTCCTGGAGGCGGTAGAGGTGACGGGGATCATTCTGGCGAAACTGGATAGCACCGCCCGGGGTGGCATGGTTTTCGCCATCGCGCGGGAATTGAAACTCCCGGTCCGTTTCGTCGGCACCGGGGAGGGGCTGGACGACCTGGCCCCCTTTGACGCCGACACATTCCTTCGCGGTTTGTGGGGAGAGTAATGCGAAACCAGGACTACATTCGGTTAGAAGAGACCTATGGAGCCCACAACTACGCGCCTCTGGACGTTGTCATTACCCGCGCGGAAGGCGTGTGGGTGTGGGATGTAGAAGGGAACCGGTATCTGGACTGTCTGAGTGCCTACTCCGCCGTCAACCAGGGCCATTGCCACCCCCGCATCCGGCAGGCACTGGTGGAGCAGGCCGGACGGGTCACCCTCGCCTCCCGCGCCTTCCGCAACGACCAGTTGCCGCTTCTGGAAAAGGAGCTCTGCGAACTGACCGGCTACGAGATGACGCTGCTGATGAACTCCGGCGCCGAAGCCGTGGAGACGGCCCTGAAGGCGGCCCGCAAGTGGGGCTACACCGTCAGGGGCATCCCGGACGGCCAGGCGGAAATCATTGTTTGCGCGGGGAATTTCCACGGGCGGACCATCACCATCGTCGGATTCTCCACCGAACCGCAGTACCGGGAGGGGTTCGGCCCCTTCACTCCGGGCTTCGTCATTATCCCTTATGGCGACGCGCGGGCGCTGGAGGCGGCCATCACGCCCAACACCGTCGCCTTCCTGGTGGAGCCGATCCAGGGCGAGGGCGGGGTCATTGTCCCGCCGGAGGGGTATCTGCGGGCCGCGCGGGATATCTGCACCCGCCATAACGTCCTCTTCATCGCCGACGAGATTCAGACCGGCCTGGGCCGAACGGGGCGGTTCTTCGCCTGCGACTGGGAGGGGGTCCGACCGGATGTGCTGATTATCGGCAAGGCCCTCTCCGGCGGGTTCTATCCGGTCTCGGCGGTGCTGGCTTCGCGGGAGGTGCTGGGGGTCTTCCGGCCCGGCGACCACGGCTCCACCTTCGGCGGGAACCCGCTGGGTTGTGCCGTCGCCCGGGCGGCGCTGCGGGTGATGGTGGAGGAGCGGCTGCCGGAGCGGGCGGATGAACTGGGCCGCTACTTCCTGGGCCGTCTGGCCCGCATAGAAAGCCCGCTGATTCGGGAAGTGCGCGGGAAGGGATTGCTGATCGGCGTGGAACTGGTCCCCGAGGCCGGCGGCGCCCGCCGCTACTGCGAGGCGTTGAAGGAGCGGGGCGTCCTGTGCAAGGAGACCCACGAGCACACCATCCGCTTTGCGCCCCCGCTGGTCATCACCCGTGAGGAGATAGATTGGGCGCTGGAGCGGATAGAGGGGGTGTTATCCTCACCCCACCCCCCTGCCCTCTCCCCTCTCCCGAACTTCGTTCGGGAGAGGGG
>DAOTWL010000089.1:0-3326 GCA_034435875.1 Anaerolineae bacterium | reverse complement strand
CCCCAAGCGCAGCGATGGGGGAGGGGGGATGAAGGGGGTGGGGGCAAATGTTAGCAACATTGGGCTCAAAGCCTCTGGCTCAGATCAATGGGCACGAGGTCGCTGGGATAGTTTCCGGCGACCTCAAAGTGGGTGTATGGTTGTCTCCGGCGTTTGCAACGCAGAATGGGCCATCCGCCCCGGTGGGCCACAGCCGCCTCCAGCCCACCAGCAACACAGTCCCGCAGAAAACGAAAAGCATCTATCAGGTTGGATTTCCCCGCCGCGTTGGGCCCCACAAAAACACTGAACGGGGAGAGGCGAAGGGCCAACTCGTCCCCAAATGACTGAAATTGGCTATCTTGATCTCTTTAATCATGGAGCCTCCTATGCGGAGCAGGACCGCTGCGGGCCCGCGCTTCCCGTTCCATCTCCGCCAGAATACGGGCCAGTTCCTGGATGGCGATGCGCTGTTTGCGGTAGAAGTCCGATTCGCTCATGGCCAGCCGCATGGCCACATCCCGCACCCGGTAGCCCTTGATGAATTTCAGTTCCAGGATGTTATAGAGCAGCCACTCGGTGGCCGTCAGACTGCGCTCCCCCTCGGGTCGCAACCGCTCAATGGCCCGCAGGAGGACGGCCCGCAGCGCGTTGACGGGCCCACCGTGGTCATCCGAAGCGCGCTCCACCACCTGCAGGTTCAGCAGAGGACTGCGGGTCAGTTTGGGGCCGCCCCAGTAGTGGTCCAGCGCGTCCCATACCCAGCGCGGGAAGTCCGGCGTGGCCAGAGGGTCAGCCAGACGGGCCAGCGCTGGTGCCCCCTCGTAGCGCAGCATCTCCCGCCGTCGCTGAATCTCCTCAATCTGGGGAATAATCCGCTCCAGGACACTGAACAACGCCTGCTGAACCATCCGGTCTTCCAGAGCGGCCTCTATCTGGCCCGCCAGCGAGCGCAGGAAGTCCCGTTCTTCGGTGCTCAGGTCCATCTCCGGAGCGCGGGCCTGGAGCCCCAGAATGCCGATCAAATCGTCGTCGGAGCGGGAGCGCAGCGGCAGGAGCCAGTATCCATCCCAGACGTAGAGGTCGCCGGAAGGCTGAATCCGACCCGCCAGCGCGCCGATCCCACCGGCGGGGAGGGAGAGGTCGGAGCCCATCGCGCCGCAGACGACCTCTATTCTCGCCTGGTCTCCCTCCACCACGGCCACAAACGCGGTGGGGGTTCGGAGAAGGTCGCAGAGAGCGGTCAGGATGTTTTCCAGAAACTGCCGGAGGTCGGTGGTGGTCAGCAACCGGTTGCTCAGACTCTGAATCCAGGCAATCTCCTGCTCATCCCGCCGGTAGAGCAGACGGTCAATCAACGGCTTGCTCCACTCCACGCCCAGTTGGACCAGCAGAATGGCGATGACGACGCCGAAGAGGGCCAGTTGGAGGGGGGAAAGGCCCAACAGTCCGCCCAACTGGGACGCG
Source organism: Anaerolineae bacterium (assembly GCA_034435875.1). Lineage (GTDB taxonomy): Bacteria > Chloroflexota > Anaerolineae > B4-G1 > DUEL01 > SpSt-77. The sequence goes on along the minus strand of DAOTWL010000089.1, from coordinate 1,880 downwards.
GCGATGATAATGGCCACGACAATCGTCGCCTGGAAGGGGCCGCGCAGGAGATAGCGGACGAAGCGGTGCTTGACCACTCGGTCGGGAGTGAGAGCGCCGAAGAATGCGACGGTGTAGGCCATCACCATCAGCATACTGCCCACGAAGAGGTTGCCCAGGACCAGCAGAAGCCAGAGGAGGACGGCGGGGAGCCGTTGTGGCCATCCCGTCAGCACCAGATAGGGGAAAACGCCGACGGCCGGGGCCAGAGAGGCCAGGGCCAGGTAGGCCATCCGGCGGCGGGAGGTGGAAGTGAGGCACCGTTCCCAGGCCCGCAGGACGTTCGCCAGACCCCAGAGGATAAAGACGGCAAAGTAGAAGGAGAAAACCCAGAACTGAGGGCCGGCCCGCAGGTGGATGGTCCCGATCTGCAGGATGCCATCCCAGATGATGCGGTCGGTGAGGAGAGCCCCCAGGAGGATGACGCCGCCCAGGACGTAGGCGACCCCGATTCCCCACATCCGCCGACGGCTGCGGTTATTCGTGGTCTCTAACAGCGCACCGGTAAAATGAAAGTAAGCGGCTGGGGTGAAGGAGATTCCCACCCACTGAAATCGGAGCCACTCCAGGGCGACCTCCACCGGCGCCGCGACGATCACCAGTTCTACAAAGTAGACGATGAGGACGCAGAAGAGGAGGACGCTGAAAATCTGCGCCACCCGGTTGCGGAAGTTGTAAAGCAACAGGTAAATCGCCAGGGCGAAGGAGAGGATGACGATGCCCGACGTCAGCAGGATATTCAGAAGTTGAAGGACGCCGATCCAGTTCACAATCCCAATCGTCTCAACGCAGATGGGACCCAAATAGCAGCGCGATATCTTGATTTCGCCAGTGACGGTCGTGGTATCCCCGGAAGGAAAGCCCCAGCGCCCGGCAGAAGCAGACCGCCGGGTGGTTGCGGGTAGGCACTTCCATCATCAACTCGTCCAGCCCCTTACCGGAGGCCCAGGAGATGACCTCCGCCATCAGGGCGCGGCCCACTCCCTGCCGCCGATGGGCCGGGTCCACCACCAGGTCGTATACCCATGCCAGACCGTGCCCTGCCAGGGCGCGCGCCGTCACATATCCGATAATGCTTCCCTCCTCGGCCACCAGGAACAGGTCACATTCTTCCCATCCGGCAATCAGTTCCTTCCCCTGGCGGGGGTAGGGGACGGGGATGGCCCGGGGGAGGCGTACCGGCAGGAAGGTGAGCGTGATGCTCCCCTGTTGTTCGTGCTCCTCCATCCGCCAGGCATGGTCGGTGAGGACCGAGTGGTCCAATTTCAGACAGGACTCTGTGTCGGCGGGTCGGGCTTTGCGGATGTGCATACGCTGATCTCCGGGCCGGGACAGGGGTACGATTCAGGCCAGCCGAGGGTTTTCAGCCGCCTCCGCCGGGCGGTAACTGCTGAACTTCGGTTACTTCGCTACGCTAACCAGAAACGGGTAGCGCAAGATTCATCTTACGCCCCTGTGCGGCAAACTTTAGATCCGTTGGGCCTCTATCCGGTAGATTTCTTGAAGCCTGGGCCGGAGCGCGAGGAGTTCCTCCCGAACCACTTTCCAAACGATTTCGTAATCCACCTCTCAATACCCATGCGAGAGCCGGTCGCGCATACGCGCCATACTGCTCCAGGGGACGTCGGGATAACGCTTCCGCACTGCTGTTGGGAGGTTTTTAGTGGCCTCGCCGATGATTTCCAGTTTTCGCACTACGGCGCTGGTGAGCAGGTCATCCTGGACGAATACTGTAACTACCTACGCCAGGGGCTAAAAGCCCCTGGCTCAGATGCGAAGCCCTCCTTCGGGGGCTTCCGGATAGCCCGTCAGGGCTTTGTCATCTGAGCCCGCCGCTTCAG
>DAOTWL010000088.1:0-3001 GCA_034435875.1 Anaerolineae bacterium | reverse complement strand
CGTGAGGCCCTCTACCCTACGGCCCCACCGTGATATAGTCCTTTATGGCCGCAAAAATGGATTCCCCAATGCCCGACACCTGCATCAGGTCCTCCGGGGCCTTGAAGGGGCCGTACATCTCCCGGTAGGCGACGATGCGCTGGGCCAGGCTCGGGCCCACGCGCGGGAGCTGCTGGAGTTCCTCTACGGTCGCCGTGTTGATATTGACGAGCGGGCGGGTGGACGGGGTGCGAGTAGCGACCCCTTCCGAGATCGCGGGGACGGGATTCTCCTCTCCCTGGCGGGGGACGTAGATTTGCTGCTGGTCCAGCAGTTCACGTGCCAGGTTGATTCGGTCCAGGTCTGCGTCGGGGGCGGGGCCTCCGGCGGCCCGGACCGCATCCCGCACCAGGCTTCCGGGCGGGAGAAGGTAGACCTCCGGGGCCTGCACCGCTCCGGAGACGTAGACCCGCAGAGGTGCCGGGGTGGGGGTCGGCGTGGGGGTCGGGGTGGGGTCCGGGGTGGTCACGGTGATCGGCCGGCCGCGCGGGTGGGGGGTGAAATACCCGATGACCGCGCCGACGATCAGGCTGAGGACCGAACAGAACAACAGCAGACTGCGGGAAAGACCGGATGACCCCATTGCGTCTCCCTCCCTGCCTGAGGCTTTATTCAGCCTCACCCCTCCCCCGGCCCTTCGGGCCAGCAGCAAAGCCGCTAGGGGTGGGGTGAGGAAGGCTGAATAGACACCATCTGCATTACTCCGCGTCCGATTTCCCCTCCAGTTCTCCCTTCCTCACCCGGTACAGAATCTCCTCCAGCATCTTCCGGTTCATCTGGATGAGGTCGGCCATCAGGCCGATCAGGCAGACCTGGAAGCCGACGATGGTCAGGATGGCCGCCAGGATGAGGGACTGGACATGCCCGGCCCCCCGGTTCTGGAGGTAGAAGTACAGAAAACGGGCCCCCAGGGCCAGGCCACCGGTGATCAACATGGCTCCGATGGTGGTGAAAACCCGCAGGGGCCGGTACATTGTGTAGAACCGGACGATGGTGACGGCGGAGAGGGCCAGGAAAGAGGGGATGCTGCGGATGAGGCGAGACGGGCGGGTCTGGGGGTTGGTGCGCACCGGGACGTAGACGACCTTCATCTGGCGCGCCCCGGCCTGGATGAGGGTCTCCAGGGTGTAGGTGTAGTCGCCCAGGACGGTGAGGCGCAGGGCGGCCTCCCTGGTGAGGGCGCGGAAGCCGCTGGTGGCGTCCGGAATGGGGATGCCGGCGGCACGTCCTACGACCCAACTCCCCCACTTCTGGAGCCGCCGCTTGAGGGGGGAGAAGTGCTCCAGTGCGGCCACCCCCCGGTCGCCGACGACGATGTCGGCCTGGCCCTCCAGGATAGGCCCGATGAGCCGGGCGATGTCCTCCCCCCGGTACTGGTTATCGGCGTCGGTGTTGACGATGATGTCGGCACCCAGGCGGAGCGCCGTCTCCAAACCCACGGTGAAGGCCGCCGCCAGCCCCTGGTGCCCCCTCAGGCGGACGACGTGGTCGGCCCCCGCCTCCCGCGCCACTTCGGCAGTACGGTCAGTGGAGCCGTCGTCCACCACCAGGACCTCCACCCGGTCCACCCCGGGCAGAGAACGGGGCAGGTCACGGAGGGTCTGGGGGAGCGTGGATTCTTCGTTGTAGGCAGGAATCTGGATGACCAGTTTCATTGAGATGACGGAATGAGCCAATGACCCAATGACAGAATGAATCTGTGGGGGATTCTATCACGAGGCAGGGTTCCTGTCAACGACCTGGGCATAGAGCGCTTCCAGCCGCTCCACGTGCTCCTCCATCGTCATCGGCGGCTGGACGTTGGCGCGCAGACGGCGGAGGAGGTCGGGGTCATCCAGCAATTGTTGCATCGCCGCGCGCCAGGCCGCGACATCGCCGGGAGGCAGAAGCAGGCCGTCCACGCCGTTGTGGACCCTCTCGGCCAGCGCGCCCAGCCGGGAGGCCAGCACCGGCCGCCCCGCGGCGAAGGCCTCGGAGATGAGGAAAGAGAAGGCTTCGTACCACAGGGACGGGACCGTCACGACATCTACCTGAGCCAACGTGTTCCAGACCTCCTGCCGGTCCAGGCGGCCCAGGAAGCGGACAGTGGGTCCGGCCAGGGTCCGCAGGTGGGAAACGTAGGCCGGGTCGGCCGATTCGTCGCCCGCGATCCACAACTCCGCATTCCCTGAAATCCCCGCAAAGGCTTCCACGAGCGTGTGGATTCCTTTCTGCCAGGAAAGCCCCCCCATGTAAAGGAAACGGATTTCGCCGCTGGACAAACGGTTTTGCGGGAGGCCCCCGGGGTACTCCAGCCCGTGGGGGAGCAAAGCGATTTTCTCGGCCGGGAAACCGTGCAGGATATACCACCGGCGGACGAATTCCGTCGGGGCGATCATGATGCGGGCTCCGTTCACTACCCGGCGCAGTAGCCCGTTGCGACGGGACATCAGGACAGCCAGCAGCGGAGAAGCGGCCAGTATTCGGGGGTGCCCGGTCCGGGCAAGAGCACAGCGGGCACAGTTCCAGTACCCATGGGGACCTTCGCAGATTTCCTCACTGTAATTGGTCAGCAACTGGGCATTGGCGCAGACCCACCAGTAATCGTGCAGGGTGATAACAATGGGTACCCCCCGCTGATACACCCGATCCACTAAAGAAGCAGGGAGCCCCATCAGGTGTTGAATATGAACAACTTCCGGCCGGAATTCATCCAGTACCTCCAAGAAGGCCTTGTGCAGAAACCGATTGCCGAAGGTCAGGAGGAAACGGCGGGCTGGCCCGGCCACTCCATCCCGGGCCGCGTGGATTCGGACTCCATCTTCTTCTCGGCGATTCACCCCCCGCCCTGGAGCGTCCCGGCGGTAGAAAACCGCCACCGCGTGGCCCCGCCGGGCCAATGTTCGCGACACCGCCTGGGTGTAGAGTTCCACGCCCCCCACTTTCTCCGGGGGATGCTGGTGGACGATGTGAAGGATGCGCA
>DAOTWL010000087.1:0-10504 GCA_034435875.1 Anaerolineae bacterium | reverse complement strand
TGGCTCAACGTCCAGGAGGAGGACGAGTACGGCAACCTCTACTGGACCTGGACCGTCTCCGATACCGTCGTCGCCACGACCACGGTGACGACCGACGACAAGGGCGAGGCGACGGTCACCTTCACCCCGCCGTCGGGCGGAAGTTACATCATCAAGGCCGAGGGGACGGACGGGAAGGGCAACCGCGTCGTCTCGGCGACCTGGCTGTGGGTCTCCGGGCGGGAGTACGTCTCCTGGCGGCAGGAGAACAACGACCGCATCTACCTGATCGCCGACAAGCGGGAGTACCGGCCCGGCGAGACGGCGAAAATCCTCATCCCGTCCCCCTTCCAGGGCCCGGTGACCGCGCTGGTCACCGTGGAGCGGGGCCACATCATCCGCCACTGGGTCCAGACCCTGAAGGGCAATGCGGAGACGATAGACCTGCCCATCACGGCCGAAATGGCCCCCAACGTCTTCGTCTCCGTCGTCCTGGTCAAAGGGGTGGACGAGACCAACCCGGTCCCTGCCTACCGGCTGGGCTACGTCTCCTTCGGGGTCTCCACCGAGAAGCAGGAGTTGACGGTCCGCATCACCCCGGACCGGGACATCCGGAAGGGGGAGCACTACGGCCCGCGCGAGACCGTCAACCTGAACATAGAGGTGACGGACTCGGAGGGAAAGCCAGTGGAGGCGGAGGTCGGGCTGGCGGTGGTGGATAAGTCCGTCCTGACGCTGGCCCCGCCCAACGCGCCGTCGGTCGTGGAGGCCTTCTACGGCCGGCGCGGCCTGGGCGTCCGCACCGCCGATAACCTCTCCATCTCCGTGGAGCGCATCAGCGTCCGCATCGCCAAAGAGGCGAAGGGCGGCGGTGGCGGCCTTGAAATGGCTGCCATGGGCGCGGAGTTCATCCGCCAGGAGTTCCCCGACACCGCTTTCTGGTCCCCCGCCGTCCGCACCGACGCGCGGGGCCGGGCGGCCGTCTCCTTCAAACTCCCCGACCAACTGACCACCTGGCACATAGAGGCCCGCGCCGTAGGGCAGGCTGTCAGCCTGCTGGTGGGCCAGGCCGAACTGGAATTCCTCTCCACCAGGGACCTGCTGGTCCGGCCGGTAACGCCCCGCTTCTTCGTGGTGGGCGACCGGGCGGACCTGGCGGCCGTCGTCCATAACAACACCGACCGCTCCCTGGAGGTGGAGGTCTCGCTGGAGGCGCCGGGGCTGCGGATGTTGGGCGAGGCGCGCCAGAAGGTGACGATCCCGGCGAAGGGCAAGGTCCGGGTGGAGTGGCCGGTGGAGGTGCCGCGCGACTTCGCCGGCGACCGGGCCGACCTGGTCTTCCGGGCCCGGGGCGGCGGCCTCTCCGACGCCACCAAGCCCCCGGCGGGCCTCCCGCCCGACCAGTACCTGCCCGTCTACCGCTACTCGGCGCTGGAGATCGTCGGCACCGCCGGACAACTGGCCGAGGCGGGGAGCACCCTGGAGGCCATCGTCCTCCCGCCGACCATAGACACCACCCAGGGGGATCTGACGGTCAAACTGGAGCCGTCGCTGGCCGCCGGGATGACCGGGGGGCTCAAGTACCTGGAGCACTTCCCCTACGAGTGCACCGAGCAACTGGTCTCCCGCTTTTTGCCCAACGTCCTCACCTACCGGGCGCTGAAGGAACTGGGGTTGGCAAAGCCGGAACTGGAGGCGAAACTGCGGGAACTGGTCACGTATGCGGTCCAGAAACTCTACGGGAGCCAGCACCCCGATGGCGGCTGGGGCTGGTGGCAGAACGACCAGTCCAACCCGCTGACCACCGCCTACGTCGTCTTCGGGCTGGTCAAGGCGAAGGAGGCCGGCTTTGCGGTGGAGGAGAAAGTCATCCGCAACGGCGTGGACTACCTGCGGATGCAGATCAAGCCGGTGGACGAATTGAAGAACTCCACCCAGGCCAACCGGCAGGCCTTCGTCCTCTACGTCCTGGCGGAGGCCGGGGAGGCGCACGAGGCGGACCTGGCGAACCTCTACGAGGTGCGCGGGCGGCTGAGTTACTACGGGCGGGCCTATCTGGGCCTGGCGCTGGGCATCCTGAATCCGGAGGACCCGCGCATCGGGACCATCGTGGCGGACCTGACGGGCGCGGCGGTGATGAGCGGGACGAGCGTCCGCTGGCAGGAGGCGGAGCCGGACCGCTGGAACTGGAACACCGACATCCGGACGACGGCCATCGTGCTGGCCCTGTTGGCCCGCTTTGACCCGAAGAACCCGCTGGCGCCGGGCACGGTCCGCTGGCTGATGCGGGCCCGCACCGCCGACCACTGGGAGACGACGCAGGAGACCGCCTGGGCGCTGATTGGTCTGACCGACTGGCTGGTGGCGACCCGGGAACTGGAGGGGAACTACGCCTGGGGCGTGCGGGTCAACGGCCGCGACTTGGGCTCCGGCCGCGTGACCCCCGAAACCATCCAGGAGGTGACGGAGTTGCGGGTGGCGGTCCGGGACCTCTTCCTGGACCAGGCGAACCGGGTGGAGATTGCCCGGGGCGAGGGGCCGGGACGGCTGTACTACACCGTCCATCTGCGCGGCTATCTGCCGGTGGAGGAGGTGAAGGCCCTGAACCGGGGGGTCATCGTGGGGCGGGTCTACGAGCGGGCGGACTGCACGGAAAACTGCCCGCCGGTCACCGAGGCCCGCGTGGGGGACCTCTTGCGGGTCCGGCTGACCATCATCGCGCCTACGGACCTGAACTACCTGGTGGTGGAGGACCCGTTCCCGGCGGGGACGGACCCGGTGGACCGGAGCCTCCTGACGACGAGCGTGGTGGGCGAGCGGCCGGAGTTGGTCCGCACCGACCGGGAGTGGCGCCGCTGGGGCTGGGGCTGGTGGTGGTTCGCCGACGCCGACCTGCGGGACGAGAAACTAGTCCTCTTTGCCACCGAACTCCCGCGCGGCACCTACGAGTACACCTACCTGTTGCAGGTGGGGCTGGCGGGGGAGTATCGGGTCCTGCCGCCCACGGCCTACGAGATGTACTTCCCAGAGGTCATGGGCCGGGGGGACGGGGTGGTGTTCACGATCCGCTGACGTGCCAGGCACTTCTGAAATGGCACGTCGTTGCGGCGGCGGCCCGAAGGGCCGCCGCGCTTTTCTCCCACTTCAGCGACAGGTGGGAGGCTACTGGCCTTTGAGGACCAGCGGGAGGAACACGTGCTGGTTCAGGTAGAGGAACTCCAGGCGGCCCTCAATGGTCGGTGAGATGATGCCCTGAGCCTGGATATAGTTGATGACCGCATCCCGCACGTAGTACTGGGTGTCATACACGATCTGGTCCAGCGGCCACAGAGTCTGCCCATCGTCGCTGAAGTTGCAGGAGCCGGCGGCCAGGTAGTTGACGGTGGAGACGGTATAGTAGGTGGTAGCATCCAGGAAGTTCACCTCCCGGTCGTTGATGGTCAGAGAGGCCACGTTATTCAGGAAGAAATGACTATATGCCCGCTATGAGTGCAGGCCCAACCGTCGGTTCCCTCATCCGCCGCCTGGCCTGGGGCTTTCTGCTCCTCCTCCTGGCCGCCCTGGCCTGCCGTCTGGAGGGACGGCCGGTCTTCTCGCCGACGCCAACGCCGTCTCCCACCGCCACCCCGACCCCGACGCCCACCCCCACCCCCACGCCCACCCCAACCCCGACCCCCACGCCCACCCCGTCCCCGGACGTCCTCCTCCGGCAGGGGGAAGCGGCGCTGGCCATCGGCGACACGGAAACGGCCCTCCCGGCCCTCCAGTCCGCCTACTTCGCCGACCCCAACGGCCCGGAGGCCCCTCAGGCCCTGTTAGCTCTGGGCAAAGCCCTCCTTCTGGACGAGGATTCCTACCGGGCGATGACTGTCCTCCAGGAACTCCTGGCCCGTTTCCCCGCCGCACCTCAGGCCCACGACGCTCGCTTCCTGCTGGCCCAGGCGCTTATGGGCCAGGGCGACCCGCTGGGAGCCGCCCAGCAGTACCGGGCCTACCTGGACGAAGGCACCGCCATCGCTCCCTACGTTTACGAGTGGCTGGGGGACGCGCTCTCCGCCGGGGGAGATTACCCCGCCGCCGCCGATGCCTACCGGTCCGCCATAGACGCCGCCCCCGACCTCTCCTTTGAAGTCGGCATGCGGGAGAAACTGGCCCTGGCCCTGGCCGCTCAGGGAGACTACGAGGGGGCGTTGACGCAATACGATCTCATCCTGGCCCGCGCCCGCATCCCCGAGTACCGCGCCCGCATCCAGCACCAGGCCGCCCAGACCCTCCTCCTGCTGGGTCGGTCCGGCGAAGCCTACGACCGCTTTCTGGACGTCGTCCACAATACCCCCACCAGCCCCTGGGCCTACCAGTCCCTCATCGTCCTGGTGGACGCCGGGGTGCCGGTGGACGACCTGACGCGCGGCATCGTGGACTACTACGGCGGCGCGTACGGGCCCGCCGTGGAGGCCCTCTACCGCTACATCAACGCCCATCCCACCCACTCCGGCGACGCCCACTACTACGCCGGGCTGGCCCACCTGGCCGCCGGAAGCCCCGGACTGGCCGCAACCCAGTTCCGCGTCCTGGTCCAGACCCATCCGGAGAACGAACATTGGGGGGACGGCTGGATGGGGTGGGCGCAGGCGCTGGCCGCGCAGGGGGATGTGGACGGCGCGGTAGAGACCTACCGGACCTTCACAGCGACCGCGCCCGACCACCCCCGCGCGCCGGAGGCCCTCTGGGCCGCCGCCGGGCTCCTGGAGCGCGCCGGGCGGGCCGACGAGGCCGCCGACCTCTACGAGGCCGTCCACCGCACCTTCCCGGCCTCCGACTATGCCCCGCCTGCGCTTCTGCGGGGGGGCCTCCAGCACTACCGCCAGGGCGCGGCGGACGTCGCCGTCGCCGACTGGCGCGCGCTGGTGGACGGATACCCCCAGTCGGCCTACCGGGCCGCCGGATTCCTCTGGCTGGGCAAAGCGCACCTGGCCGCCGGGCAGACTCTCTCGGCCACCGACGCCCTCCGCCAGGCCGTCCAGGCCAGCCCCACTGGCTACTACGGCCTGCGCGCGGCGGACCTCCTGGCCGACCCGAACGCCCCGCCCTTCCCGCCGGTCCGCTACGCCCCGGCCCCGGAGACGCCCCAGATGCGGGCGGAGGCGGAGGCCTGGCTGGCCGCTCACCTGGGCATCTCCCCGGACCGCCTGGGGGAGCCGGACGCGGCGCTCCTGAGCGACCCCCGCCTGGCGCGCGGGCTGGAACTCTGGCGCCTGGGCCGACCCGAGGAGGCGAAGGGCGAACTGGAGGCCCTCCGGCAGGCTACCGCCGGGGATGCCCTGACCCAGTACCGGCTGGCCCTTCTCTTCCGCGAGATTGGCCTCTACCGCTCCTCCATCCTGGCGGCGGCGACGGTCCTCCGGCTGACCGGCACGTCCCCGCTGACCGCGCCGCCCTTCCTGGCCCGTCTGGCCTATCCGACGTACTACGAGGACCTCATTGTGGCCGAGGCCGAACGGGAGGGACTCCCGCCCCTTTTGCTGTTCGCGCTGGTCCGTCAGGAGAGCCTCTTTGAGGCGGTCGCGACTTCCTCGGCGGCCGCGCACGGCCTGATGCAGGTCATCCCCTCCACCGGCGAGTACATCGCCGGGCAACTGGGCTGGCCGCCGAACTACCGCACCGCCGACCTCTACCGCCCCTACGTCAGCGTTCGCTTCGGGGTCTGGTACCTGGCGCGCCAGCGGGACCGCTTCGGGCGGCTGGATGCGGCGCTGGCGGCCTACAACGGGGGCCCCTCCAACGCGCAGCGCTGGCTGGACGCGGCGGGGGAGGATGCGGATATGTTCCTGGAGCAGATCACGCTGGGGGAGACGCGGCTCTACCTGCAGCGGATTCGGGAGCACTACGCTATCTACACGGCCCTCTACGGGGGGCCGTAGCGCAGGCCGCCAGGCCTGCTTTGTGAACGTGCCAGGCACTTCGGAAAGTGCCTGGCACGTCCTGTTCAAAACGCGCTACTTGACCCCCACGTGCAGGGTGACCGTCCCCATCATCAGCAGCCGGTAGCGCACCTGGCGAAGCCCGACGGCTTCCATCGTCGCTGCCAGGCCTTCCGGCGGCAGAAACGCCTGCACTGAACGGGGCAGATAGCGGTAGGCGTCCAGGTGGCCGGTGAGGAGCCAGCCCATCACGGGCACGATGCCCCCGAAGTAGGCGTGGAAGAGGGGCCGGAAGAGCGGGTGGCGGGGCCAGGTCATCTCCAGGCAGACCACCCGTCCGCCCGTCCGGACCACCCGGGCCTGCTCGGCCAGGGTGGCCCGGACGTCGGTGACGTTGCGGAGCATAAAGGCGTTGACCGCTGCGTCAAAGAAGTTGTCGGGGAAGGGGAGACGGAGAGCGTCCCCCTCGGTCCAGCGGATGGGCCACCCGTCAGAGTGGGCGCGACCCATCGTGAGCATCTCCCGACTGAAGTCCACCCCCACCACGTTTACCCCAGGCCATCGCTTAAGGAGGGCCCGGGCCAGCCCGCCTTCCCCCGTCGCCATGTCCAGCACCCACCCATCCGGTGGGACGCGCGCCTCTTCTGCGGCCGCCCGGCGCCACGATTCCACCTGTCCCAGGGACATCACCTGGTTGAGGAATTCGTAGCGCGGGGCGATACGGGCGAAAAGGTCGTGGGTGTAAGCCCGTTTCTCTTCGGGCGAGGCGAAGGTCATCCCAGCACTCCCTGGAGCAGATACCCCAGTCCCAGGAGTAACCCGGTCAGCAGGTGGATGCGGATGGTCAGCGCGTTGGCCGGAGTCAGTTCGCGCGGGTGGTCGTAGTGGGCCCGGGCGATGCGGTAGGCCTGCACGGCCAGCGGAACCGTCAGCAACCCGACCAGCGCGAAGGGAGTGACGCTATCCAGCAGGATGCCGGCCAGGATGGAAATGTAGGTGAGGGCCAGCATTACCCCGTAGGCCACCGCCGCCCGACGACGGCCCAGCCGCACGACCAGGTGGTTCTTCCCCACTGCCGCATCGGCAGGCATGTCCTGGAACTCGTTGATCCAGAGGATCAGCGCGACGAGCAGGCCAACGGGGATGGCCGCAATCACCGGTTCCCAGGCCGGCTGTCGGGTCTGAACGATGTAGGCGCCCAGGACCATCAGCGGGCCGAAGCAGAGCCCCACGGCCAGTTCCCCCAGGCCGGTCCGCGCCAGCCGGAAGGGGGGCGCGGTGTAGAAGTAGCCGCAGAAGACGCCGATGACTCCCAGCCAGAGGATGGCCGGACTGCGGGTGAAGGCCAGGAACAGGCCGATCAGTCCGCCCAACACGAAGAAGCCAATCCCCTGCCAGAGCATCTCCTGGGGTTTGACCAGCCCCATCTGGATGAGGCGGCTGCCGCCGGTGAAGGGGTTGGCGAATTCGGTGTTGACCTCGTCGGAGCCCCACTTGTGGTCAAAGTAGTCGTTGGTCATGTTGGTGCCCGCGTTGAGGGCTATGGCCCCGATGAGGGTGAGCAGGAAGTACCAGAAGTTGAAGGCCCCCGTCCGGGCCCAGGCCAGCGCCGTGCCCAGCGTGACCGGGACAATGTCCGCCACGAAGAACGGGGCCCGGGTTTTGACCACCCAAAGGGGTGGCATTTTGGGTTGCGGAATGTTGCTGGACATCGTTCATCACCTCCTGTGAAAGAATATATTTTTCATTGCGGCGGCTTCGCCGCCGCAATGAAAAATATTTTCTTATTACCTTCCCTCGCCGGTTCGGGGTGGTTTTTAAATTTTCTTTTCTGCCCCTTCGCCCAAAAAGCCAAAGTTCAGGGAGGGGGTGCCGCCGAAGGCGGCGGGGGAGGGGTGAGGACGAACAACAACCCGCACATCCACCGCCCACGCGCCCCTCTCCCCCACGATGAGCGGGTTCAGGTCCACCTCGGCGACCTGGGGGAATTCCGCCATCAGCCAGCCGACCCGACAGAGGGCATCCACCACTGCCTCCGCGTCCCGGGGCGGCTGGCCGCGCACCCCCGCCAGCAACCGACCGACCGCCGTCTCCTCCAGCATCCCGCGCGCCTCCTCGCGGGCCAGCGGCGCCAGCCGGAAGGCCACGTCCCGCAGCACCTCCACATAGATGCCGCCCAGGCCGACCATCACCAGCGGGCCGAACTGGGGGTCCCGATGCCCGCCAACGATGACCTCCACCCCGCCCGGCGGCGCCATCCGCTGGAGGAGGGCCCGCTCCCCGGGCCGGACCGCGCGGGCGAAGGCATCCCGTACCTCTCCGGCGCTCCGCAGTCCGACGATAACGCCGCCTGCGTCGCTCTTGTGGGTCAGGCCCGGGGCCACCCGTTTGAGGACAACGGGGTATCCCATCCCCTCCGCCCGCGCGATGGCCTCGTCGGCAGACGCGGCCAGGCCGGAGGGGGGGACGGTCAGGCCGCAGGCGGCCGCCACTTCCGCCCCTGTCTGCGGGTCCAGGACGCCCGTCTTGCCCTCCATCAATACGCGCACCCGCTCCCGGTCTATATCCGGCGGCGGTTCCGGGTCCGGGGGGAGCGTCTCCCGGATGCGGGCGGATTTCCAGAGCGCGCCCAGGCCAAAGGCGGCCCGCTCAGGAGTGAGGTAGTGGGGGACCGAGTGGGCATGGAGCGCCCGCGCGGCGGCCCGGATGCCGCCCCCACCGGCGATGCAGCAGACGACGGGCTTCGGGGCCGTCTCGGCGGCCCGCCCCACCGCCACCGCCACGTCGTAGACGGGGGTGATCGCCTGGGGGACGAAGACCGCCATCACGCCGTCCACCTCCGGCGCCTCCAGCAGGACCGAGAGCGCCGCCGCGTAGTGGTCGGCCTGGGGGCCGCCCAGCATATCCACCGGGTTGCCCGTCATCGTCCCCGGCGGGCAGACCATCCGCAGCCGGGCCTGGGTCTCGGGGGAGAGGTCGGCCAGGCGCATCCCGTGCCGGTCCACATGGTCGGCGCCTAACGCTGCCGGCCCTCCGGCGTTGGTCAGAATGACCATCCGGGGCCCCGCCGGGGGGTGCCGGTAGGCCAGGGCAATCGCCGCGTCCACCATCTCCTCCAGCGTCTCCACCGGGATCGCGCCGGCCCGACGGCAGGCCGCCAGGAAGGCCCGGTCGGCCCCGGCCAGCGCGCCGGTGTGGGAGGAGACGGCGCGGGTCCCGCTGGGCGTCCGTCCGGCCTTCAGCACCACCAGGGGCTTCCGCGCGGTCAGCCGGCGCGCTGCCTCCACGAAGCGGCGGCCGTCCGGCAGGCCCTCTATGTAGGCCGCCACCACGCGCGTATGCAGGTCGGCGGCCAGGGAGTCCAGCGCGTCGGCGATGTCTATATCCGCCTGGTTGCCCAGGCTGATGATGCGGGAGAAGCCCACGCCCACCACGTGGGCCCAATCCATCGTCCCGCCGCAGACCGCGCCGGAGTGGGAGACCAGGCCGATGCCCCCCTGACCGGGCATGGTGCGGCTGAAGGTGGTGTCTATGGGGACATACGTATCCAGGACGCCGACGCAGTTGGGGCCGATGAAGCGGATGCCGTATTGACGGGCGACCGGGCGCAGACGCGCTTCTTCCTCCTTGCCCTCCGCGCCCAGTTCGCCGAATCCGGAGGCGATGAGGACGGCGTGGCGGATTCCCCGCCGTCCGCAGGCCGCCAGCGCATCGGCCACCTGCGCGGCCGGAAGGACGATGACTGCCAGGTCCACCGGGTCGGGCACGTCGGCGACGGAGGGATACACCCGGAGCCCCAGCATCTCCCCGCCCTTCGGATTGACGGGATAGACGGGGCCCAGGTAGCCGTGGGTGACCAGATTGTGGAGGACGCCGTAACTGAGTTTGGTGGGGTTGGCGCTGGCGCCCAGGACGGCGACGCCGCGCGGATGGAAGAAGGTGTGGAGGGGGTCGTTCATCTCACCGTCCCATTCTGCCATATTCCAGGATGTAAACTTCCGTCTCTCCGTCCACCGGGTGGACGATGATCTGAAAGCAGGACTGGGCGCTGAGGACGAAGCGACAGGCCTCGGCGACCCAGTTGGGGCCGAAGCGCTGTCCCCGTTTCCATTCAAACCGAACGGCCGGACGGAACCCCCGGTCCAGCCCCTCAAAGTACGCTTTCACCTCTTCTACAGAGTCCTCCGTCCGGTAGAACCACTCGTAGCAGTAGACGGCGGGGGCGGGCATGGGGCAGACTTCCCCCTTCCGGTAGTCCACCAGAGATGCCCCGGGGTAGCGGGGGGGCCGGACCCACCATTCCGCCAGGAAACTCTGGGGGACGCCCAGTATGCAGGAGATAAGCAGGCAGAAAAAGACGACGCCCAGAAGGAGCCCGGAAAGCCGGGTGACTCGCTCCCGCCGGAGATTGCGGCGCAGCGTCGCCTCATCGGGGATTTGCCAGATATAAGCCGGGTTCGTCATGCGTATTGCGTGTTCCGTATTCCGTATTCCCGTAACTACCTACGCCAGGGGCTAAAAGCCCCTGGCTCAGATGCGAAGCCCTCCTTCGGGGGCTTCCGGATAGCCCGTCAGGGCTTTGTCATCTGAGCCCGCCGCTTCAG
>DAOTWL010000086.1:0-1529 GCA_034435875.1 Anaerolineae bacterium | reverse complement strand
GCGGAGTGGCGGTTCGTAGTCAGCCACGAAGCGCAGCGGAGTGGCGTTATAGACGGCACTCCACTTCGTTTCGTGCCTTACTACGAACGAAGCGCAGCGGAGTGGCGGTTCGTAGTCAGCCACGAAGCGCAGCGGAGTGGCGTTTGTGCCCTGCTCCTTGCGCCCTGCGACATGCGACTTGCAACCTGTAAGGAGGCCATCATGTCCCGACCTTCCCGCTACGCCTGGTTCGTCGTCGCCGTATTCTTTATGTTTATGCTCCTCCATCAGGCCGATAAACTCCTCATTGGCCCCCTTACCGAGCCCATCATGCGGACCTTCGGCATCACCAAGACCCAGATGGGCGCCGTCTCCACCGGCGCGCTGATTGTCGGCGCCGTCCTCTACCCCATCTGGGGCTACCTCTACGACCGGTATGCCCGCTCCCAACTGCTGGCCCTGGCTTCCTTCATCTGGGGCTCCACGACGTGGCTCAATGCCATCGCGCCCAACTACCCGACCTTCCTGGTCACCCGCGCCTCTACCGGCATTGACGACTCCTCCTATCCCGGCCTCTACAGTCTCATCGCCGACTATTTCGGCCCCCGGGTGCGGGGTCGGGTCTACGGCGTCCTCCAACTGACCGGCCCCATCGGCTATCTCCTGGGAATGGTGATGGCGCTGATGCTCCGGGACGTTATCGGCTGGCGGGGCGTCTTCTACATCACGGGTGGTATGGGCATCCTCCTGGCTGTGGTCATCTTCTTCGGGGTGCGGGAGATGCCCCGCGGCCGGAGCGAGCCGGAACTGGCCGACCTGGAGCAGATCGGCATCTACCGTTTCAACTGGAAGACCGCGCTGGGACTCTTCCGCATCCGCAGTTTGATTCTCCTCTTCATCCAGGGTTTCTTCGGCGTCTTCCCCTGGAACACCATCACCTACTGGTTTTTCTACTACCTGGAGTCGGAGCGGGGGTACTCCTCGGACGCGGTGCTGATGACAATGGCCCCGGCGGTTCTGGTGCTGGCCTCTGGCTACCTGGTCGGTGGGTCGCTGGGGGACTTCTTCTTCCGGCGGACGCCGCGCGGCCGGATGCTGGTGGCCTCGTCGGCGGTGCTCATCGGTGCCCTGCTCCTCTGGATCACGATGGGCATCCCGGCGGAGAACCAACTTCTCTTCCTGATTATGCTCTGCATTACGGCGCTCTTTATCCCCTTCGCCGCGCCCAACGTCACCTCGTCCATCTACGATGTGACGCTGCCGGAGGTGCGGAGCACGGCGGCGGCGGTGCAGTACTTCATTGAATCGGCGGGGGCGGCCACCGCGCCCCTGCTGGCAGGCATCATCGCCGACCGCTCCACTCTCCACGACGCAATCCTGTGGATTTGCGTCTCCACCTGGATTCTCTGCGCCCTCTTTTTCTTTGCCGCCGCTTACCTGGTGCCGCGCGACATCCAGTCCCTGCGGGCCCAGTTACGGGAGCGGGCCCAGCAGGAGCGGGCGCGCGCCGGAGCACCGACGGCCTGATGGGTTGCGGGTTTGGCGGCGGC
>DAOTWL010000085.1:0-15011 GCA_034435875.1 Anaerolineae bacterium | reverse complement strand
GGCGGTGGAGGAGACGATCCAGGCCTCTATGGGGTTAGCTGGCCCGACGTGGTGTGGGGTGATTATTTGATTAAAAGCCTGTTCCAGCGCGAGCCGATTTTCGCGGTGGCGGATGGTGAGCCCGCCGATCGCAGGAGACTGCGCCAGCCCCCGCTCCAGAGCTACATTGGCGATGGAGTGCTCCACCAGGAACTGGAGATGGCGGACATCCGCCTCCTCGTATACTTCCTCTTGGAGATAGATGGAGGAGGAGCCTGAAGAGGGGCTTAAGCGAATACGCTTCCCCATCTCCTGAAAAAGGAATCCGGTGGTTCCTACGTTTTTGTCTAATTCCACGAAAAATGAGAAGGGATCCACGGCGCGTTGCTCGCGGATTCGGATTTCCTTGCTGGCGTCAATCTGGAGTTCGGCGTTGACGCCCAGCACGCTGCGCTGGCCCAGCAGGTTGATGCCGCTGCCGCCACAAACGATCAGGATTTTCACAGTCATTCGCCACCTCCTTTTGGCTATCTGGCAATAGCGTCCGGTTTCTAAATACCAACGCCCCCCACAGGGGTGGGGCGTTGGGCCACATCCATGCGGTTCCGCCGGTGCAGAGCAGGCTGCCACTCAGCCCCACAGCCCCTGGGCCACTTCCAGCGCGGTTTCCAGGTATTCCCGCAGGCTCTCCTTGCTGATGAGGTATTGCCCGTCGGCTTCACGGGCATCCACGCCGGCGTCGTAAATGGGGAATTCCAGCGGCGCGGGATCCGGGCCCGAAAGGGCTGCGGCTTCTGAGAGGCTCAGCCATTCGGGGGCGTATATCCATGCGACCATTGTAGCCGATCTCTTTATCACGCCCCTCTGTGGTGGGTGGAGGGAAAGGGGAAATACAAATTCACCCCCGGGCATCCCCTGTTTGCCCTTCGGGGGTGCTGGTGCAAACCGCAATATAAATTTTGCGCTCCAGGTGGCGACGGAGGGATTCGAACCCCCAACCAAGGGCTTATGAGTCCCCTGCTCTACCGTTGAGCTACGTCGCCTGTGCTATATTATAGCGAAAGAATTCCAGTTGTCAAGCCCAGCGCACCCTGCGCTTTGCTTGCGGGAAATGTTGCCATCTCAGCGTGCAGGCCCAATGGAGGGTGGGGAGGCGGCTTTGCTGGCTCTACAACCCCTATAACATTGCAGAGCCTAAGTGCTTAGCTCCTCCAGGAATTCCAGCACCAGGCGATTGAATACCACCGGCTGGTCGGTCGGCGTAGCGTGGCCAGAATGGGGAACGGTGATCAGACGGGCGCCAGGGATGCCGGATGCCAGTTCCTCTTTGGCCCGCAGAGGAACTACCGTATCCTCCAGGCCCGCCACTACCAGAGTGGGGGCCCGGATGCGCCCCAGGTCCCGGCGGCCGTCGTAGCGGGCGGCCGCCATCATCGCCGCCCGGTACGCATCCGGGTCATTGGCACAGAGGCGCTGGTAGGCAACCCGCCGTAACCCCGCCTGGCCCGGTCGGGGGAAAAGTTCCTCCGCCTCCCGCCGGGCGTGAAGCGCCAGGTTCACCCACAAGGCCCCGATGCGGATTATCGTCGTTCGCCACTCCGCCCAGCCCTAAGGTATTGACCAGCACCAGGGAGCGAACCCGCTCCGGGTGCCGGACGGCCAGCGCCTGAGCCACGGCGCCACCCAGGGAGAGCCCGATGACGTGAGCCGAATCTGTCCCCAGAGCGTTCAGGAATCCGGCGATGTCATCGGCCATCTGGGGGACGGTGTAGGGGCCGGGGGGCTTGTCGCTCCGGCCATGCCCGCGCAGGTCCGGCATCAGGACCCGGTAGCGCTGGCTCAGGGCCGGCGCTTGCAGCAGAGCCCAATCCTCCGCGCAGGAGCCCAGACCATGAATCAGCACCACGACCGGTCCGAACCCCTGGGCCAGGTAGTGCAGACGCAAACCGTCCACCAAGACGTAGGGCATGGCTTCCCTCCGAAAATCAAAAGTGCCAGGCACTTCGGGAAGTGCCTGGCACTTTCACTTTTCCCTATTCTCGGGCCGGCACCAGCCGCAGGAAGCCCCGATTGCCAACCCGCAAGATAGCCTCCTTCCCCGGCTCCACGACCGCCTCTATGCTGGTGACCTTCACCCCGTCCAGCAGGATGCTCCCCTGCTGAATCAACCGACGAGCGTCGCTCTTGGAACGGGTCATACCGGCCGCGTGGATGAGGTCCACGATGTTGACCGGCCCCCGCAGTTCCCAGACGGGCATCTCCGGCGGGAGTTGCCGTTCCTGGAAGACCCGACGGAAATGCTCGGCGGCCGCGTCGGCGGCCTCCCGCCCGTGAAAGATGTCCACAATCTCCCAGGCCAGCCGCTTCTTGGCCTCCATCGGATGGAGGGAACCATCACCAATGGCCGCCTTGATCCGGGCAATCTCCTCC
This sequence comes from Anaerolineae bacterium, assembly GCA_034435875.1. Taxonomy (GTDB): domain Bacteria; phylum Chloroflexota; class Anaerolineae; order B4-G1; family DUEL01; genus SpSt-77. The sequence continues at coordinate 12,602 of DAOTWL010000085.1, read as the reverse complement.
GGCGACCAGCGGGTCACCAGGTCAAAGTAGTTGGGCATCGCCTCGTCCGGGATGGACATCACCTTGCCGTACATCACCTCCGGCGGTTCATCCACGCCAATGTAGTTGCCCATGCTCTTGGACATGCGCAGTTTGCCGTCGGTGCCGACCAGGATGGGGTACGTGATACAGACCTGAGGGGGCAAGCCGTAGGCCTCCTGGATTTTCCGCCCCACCAGCAGGTTGAAGAGTTGGTCCGTACCGCCAATCTGGACGTCGGCCCGGAGCATCACCGCATCGTACCCCTGGGCCAGGGGGTAGAGGAACTCGTGCAGCCAGATGGCATCCCCCTCAGCGTACCGTTTGGCAAAATTCTCCCGTGCCAGGAATTGTTGAACCGTCACCTGCGCGGCCAGAAAGATGAAATCTTCGTAGGAGAGGTTGGAGAGCCATTCCCCGTTGTACCGCACTTCCGTCCGTTCCGGGTCCAGGATTTTGAAGGCCTGCTGGACGTAGGTGCGGGCGTTGGCCTGGACCTGTTCGCGCGTGGGGCGGGGACGGGCCTTATCGCGGCCGGACGGGTCGCCGATGAGCGCGGTGTAGTCTCCGATGACGAAGATGGCCTGGTGGCCCAGTTCCTGGAAAAGCCGCAGTTTGCGCATGGTGACGGTGTGGCCCAGGTGGAGGTCGGGCGCAGTGGGGTCGTACCCGCAATAGACCCGCAGCGGGCGGCCTTCTTTCAGGCGCTCCCGCAGTTCCTGGGTCATGCGCTCTTTGATCTGTTCATCGCCAAATTCAGCCCCCTGCATGAGCAGGGCGACCTGGTCGTCTATGGATAACGGTTTCATGGCTGGCTCCTTATGGGAAGGATACAAGGATACAAGGATGCAAGGATGCAGGGAGACAAGGGATAAGGGTACGAAAACGTGAGGGCAAGTGGGGGCGGATTGTAGCGCGGAAGGCCGGCACGGCCGGGAGGCCGCGCTACAATCCGCTATGGTAGATGTAGGTGAGCGCTCTCCAGCGGTTCATACTTGCGTCTGACCCGATGGGGTTGTCATTATGATAACCGAATTTGTCCAGATTGCAAGTTGGGCGGGGATGCATATACGGTTGCCTCAACGGGGCAGGGACAAGCCCTGCCCCTACGCGCGCGGTTGACAAAATGCCCAGACTGGGCTACCATTCCTATCCGGAGGAGCATCCGATGGAAACGACCATTCGCATGGGCCACGGCGCGGGGGGACGCATGATGGCGGACCTCATCCAGGAGGTCTTCCTCCACCATCTGGATAACCCTCTTCTGCGCCAACGGGCCGATTCCACCGTCCTGACGCTGGCTGGGAATGGCCGAATCGCCATTTCCACCGATTCCTTTGTCGTGCGTCCGCTCTTCTTTCCGGGCGGAGACATTGGCTCGCTGGCCGTCCACGGCACCGTAAACGACCTGGCCATGCGCGGCGCCCGTCCCCTCTGGCTCACCGCCGCCTTTATCCTGGAAGAGGGATTGCCGCTGGAGGACCTCCGACGGATTACCCGGTCTATGGCGACGGCCGCTCAGGCGGCAGGAGTCCTCATTGTTGCGGGGGATACGAAGGTGGTGGAGCGAGGCCACGGAGATGGGGTCTACATCAACACCACCGGCGTCGGGGTCGTGCCCGAAGGGGTGGAAGTAGCCCCCCAGCGCATCCGCCCCGGCGACGTTATCCTGCTCAGCGGCACCGTCGGCGATCACGGCATCGCCGTGCTCAGCCAGCGGGAAGGACTGGATTTTGAGACCGAACTGGTATCGGACAGCGCGCCGCTGAACGGTCTGGTGGAGACGTTGCTGACGGCGGCCCCCCACACCCACTGCCTCCGGGACCCGACGCGGGGCGGGGTGGCGGCCGTTCTGAACGAACTGGCCGTCGCAGCCGGCGTGGGAGTGGAACTGGATGAGGCCGCGGTCCCGATCCGTCCGGCCGTCCTGGCGGCCTGCGAGATGTTGGGATTTGACCCGCTGACGGTGGCCAACGAGGGGAAACTGATCGCGTTCGTCCCGCCGGAGGAGGCGGAGGCGGCCCTGGCGGCTATGCGGGCCCACCCGTTGGGCCGGGACGCCGCCCGAATCGGCGTGGCGACGGCGGAGCACCCCGGCCTGGTCCTGGCCCGCACCGGCATCGGCGGGCGACGGGTGGTGGATATGCCGCTGGGGGAGTTGCTTCCCCGTATCTGCTGATCCGCTGGTCCAGCCGCAAATAATGATGCGACGCCCTCTGAGAACCCAACCCTGGCTACCCTCCGTGGATGCCCTCTGGTCCGCCGTCGTCCTGGCGGGCCTGGGCTTTCTGGTCTCCCTGATGCCCCTCCCACCCAACGACTTCTGGTGGCATCTGAAAATCGGCGAGATCATCTTCACCACCCGCGCCATTCCGACGACCAACATGTTCGCCTGGACCCTGCCGCCGGACGCCCCCTTCACCTACGGCGCCTGGCTGGGGGAACTGCTCCTCTACCTGCTCTACCGGGCCGGGGGACTCCCCCTGGTCACCTTCGCCCGCAACTTTCTGGTCCTGCTGGCCTTCTGGCTGGTGGGGTGGACAGCGCGGGAGCGCTCCGGCTCCTGGCGGCTGGCGGCCCCCGCGCTGGCCCTGGCCGGGGGGATGTCCCTGAACAACCTCATCGTCCGCCCCCAAATCTGGGCCTTCCCCCTTTCTGCCCTCTACCTCTGGCTGCTGACCCGCTACACCGTTTGTAGTCAGGCCCGCAGCGCAGCGGAGGGCCGTCCAACGCGACTCCGCTCCGCTCCGTCGCTGCCTACGAACGCTTGTGGTGAGGCCGTTCGGAGTGAGGCCCGCAGCGCAGCGGAGGGCCGTCCAACGCGACTCCGCTCCGCTCCGTCGCTGACTACGAACGTTTGTAGTCAGGCACGAAGCGGAGCGGAGTGCCGTCCCGGGTGGCTCCTTCTCCTCCCCCCGCTGATGGCCTTCTGGGTCAACGTCCACGGCTCCTTCGTCCTGGGGCTGGTGCTGGTGGGCATCTTCGCTGTGGGCGAGGCGGTCCGCTTTGTTCGTAGTCAGGCACGAAGCGCAGCGGAGTGCCGTCAAACCGTTTGTAGTCAGGCACGAAGCGGAGCGGAGTGCCGTCCTGGCCTCCTCTTCGGCGTCGGCGCGCTGACGGCCCTGGCGACCCTGGCCAACCCGCAAGGCGTCGGCATCGCCGCCTACGTGGTGAAACTGCTCACCGACCGGCCCAGCCAGGCCCTGGGTGTGGAGTGGCAGTCCCCCACCCCGTCCGGCGTCGCCAACGTCGTCTTCTACGTCAGCATCCTGGTGCTGGTGGTGACCCTGGCCCTCTCCCGCCGTCGCCCCAGGCCCACTGACCTCCTGCTAATGGTGGGCTTCCTCTGGCTGGCCTGGAGCGGGATGCGCTACGTCGTCTGGTACGGGATGGCGGTGATGCCCATTCTGGCGGAAGAATGGGCCGCCCGCTGGCCCCGTCTGGCCGCCCTGCCGGCCCGCCGCCACCCCGTCCATCTGGTCCTGGTCCTCCTGCTGGCCGTGCCCGTCGTCCTGGCCCAGCCCTGGTGGGTGGAACGGTTGCCCCTGCCCGAAACGTACTGGAAACAGGTCTGGCGTAGCGCAGGCTTTCAGCCTGCGCCACTGGTGAGCCGGGAGACACCCGTCGCGGCCGTGGAGTACCTGCGCGCCCACCCCGCCGGCCGCCTCTTCCACGAAATGGGCTACGGCAGTTACCTCATCTGGGCCCTCCCCCAGCAGGGGGTCTTCGTGGACCCGCGCGTGGAACTCTACCCGTATGACCAGTGGCTGGACTACCTCCGTATCAGTCGGGGAGTGCGCTATAACGAACTGCTGGAGAAGTACGGGGCGGACCGTCTGATGGTGGACCGGGAACTGCAGGGGGAGTTGATCCGGGCGCTGGAAGACGACCCCCGCTGGGAGCGGGAGTACGCCGACGAGCGGACCGAAATCTGGAGACGGGTGCGATGACCCGCTGGCTGACCCCCCGACGCCTCTCCTACGCATGGCTGGCAGGCGGCGTGCTCTGGCTGGCCTGGCTGGGGAGCGTCCTCCTGGGGCCGGGGAACCTGGACCTGGCCGGGCAGCCGGTGGGGACGGACTTCCTGGAGTTCTACGCCGCCGGGGCGACGCTCCTGCGCGGGGAGAGCGCCCGCCTCTACGATAGGGACTACCAGGCCCGGCTCCAGCAGGAAATCATCGGCCCCGGCCTGCGGGCCTACTACGCGTTCATCACCCCGCCCTTCTTCGCCGCCCTTTTCGTCCCCCTGGCCCTGCTGCCCTACGGTCTGGCGTTCGCCCTCTGAAGCCTTTTGGGACTGGCCGCCCTCTGGGCCGGCCTCCGTCTCATGGGCCTGCGCTCATCCCGCCCGTTCCTGTGGGCGCTGACGTGGTTTCCCGTCTTCGCCGCCGTCAGTTACGGCCAGAACAGCCTGCTCAGCCAATTCCTTCTGGCCCTGACCTTCGGGCTCTGGCAGGACGGGCGGCCCTGGGCCGCCGGGGTGGCGCTGGCTGCGCTGATGTACAAGCCGCAACTGACCCTGGGCGTGGTGCTCCTCTGGCTGGTCAGCGGACGGGAAGGGTGGAAGGCGCTGACGGGGTGGGCAGTGGGGAGCGCGGCGCTGGTCCTGCTGTGCGCGGTGGCCTGGCCCGAGGCCAGCGCGGCTTACCTCCGCTTCGCCCGGACCGTCCTCCCGGACCTCCCCAACTGGCAGGAGTTCCCCATCTGGCACCTGCACACCGTCCGGGGCTTCTGGCGGATGCTGGCTCCCGAATGGCCGCTGGTGGGGGACGTCCTGACCCTCCTGCTGGCCGGGCTGGGGCTGGTGGAAGGGTACCGGTTCTGGCGGCGCCACCGGTCCTCCGTCCCGCGGACCTTCGCGGCGGCGGTCGCCCTGACCCTCTGGCTCACCCCCCACGCGATGATTTACGACTGGGCCGTCCTGCTTATCCCGGCCGTCCTGTTTTGGGAGGAGGTCCCGGAGCGGCGGGGGCAGTGGCGGGCGCTCTACGCCCTGGTCTGGCTGGCGACCTTTCTGGGAGGCCCGCTGACCTACGGCCAGTGGCGACTCTTCCACCGCGCCGTCCAGGTCACCGGGCCGGTTCTGGGGTTTGTGCTCTACCGGGCCCGGCGCCTCCTGGCCTCGCCGCCCCGCTGACCAGCCCGGCCCCGACGCCGTCTATGACCACGTCCCAGGGCGAAGGGGTCCGCCCCGGCACAAACGACTGGTGGACCTCGTCGGTGAGGGCGTAGAGGACTGCCAGCCCGAAGGCCCGCAGGCGGGCCCGGCCGGAGGGAGGGCCGTCTCCCCGCAGGGCGTTCAGGTAGAGCCATGCCAGCACCCCGTAGAGGGCAGCGTGCCCCGTCTTTTTGACCACCATGTCCAGCCACGGCTCCGGCGCGTGGGGGAGGTCCGGCTGCGCGGAGAGCCAGAAGATGACCCCCATCCAGGCCAGCGCCAGCAATCCCCAGAGGCTGGGGGTGAGGTGAGGAAATCTACCCCCCATACGCTCTCTCCACCTCCGCCACCAGCCGCGCCCAAGCGCGACGCTTCCGGATGTCGCGGGCGGCCTCCGCACCCAACCGGCGGCGCATGGCTGGCTCTTCCAGAAGACGCAGGACTGCCCCGGCGAAGGCCGCCTCGTCCCCCGGAGAGACCAGCCATCCTGTCTCCCCGTGGCGGATGACCTCGCGGATTTCCCCCACCGCCTCCGCGACCACCGGCACCCCCGCTCCCAGCAGGTCCAGCAGTTTGACCGGACATTTGGCCCGGTTGATGAGCGTATCGTCAAAGGGATAGACCGCCAGGGTCGCCTGGGCGAAGACCTCCGGCAGGTGTTCCGGCTCCACCCAGCCGACGTACTCCACCGCATCCGCCAGTCCGGCCCGCCGGGCCTCCTCCAGGAGGCGTGCCTCCTCTCCGAACAGTCCCCTGCCCACCACCCGCAGGCGGACCTGGGGAGCCCGTTCCCGCACCCGGCGCAGCAGGCCCGCCACGCGCGAGACGGGGAATTCCAAGAAACGGGTGTAGAGCAGGATGACGGGGGGCCCCTCATCGGTTCGGGGAGGCAGGGGGACGTCCGGCCCGGCCCACCCGTTGGGGACGTAGAAGACCCGCTCCAGCGGCACCCCCAGCGCCCAGACCAGGCTCTCCAGCGTGCGGCTGGCGACGGTGACGGCGTCGGCGTGGGTCAGGCCCCATCGCTCCTGCCAGGCGAAGAACCGCCGCTGGGCCGGGGTGTAGAGGGGCCGCCCGGAGGCGGGGTCGGTTACGTCGTTCCAGCCGCCGGGGCCTTCCCAATCGTCACTATCCACCACCAGACGGGGCCGCCCCCCGCGCGGACGGAGGGCCAGCAGGAGATAGGCCAGGCCGCTGTAGGCCTTGGGCTTAAAGAGATGGACGACGTCGGGCCGCAGGGCCAGCGCGCGCGCGGCCAGCCGCCGGGCCGTCCAGAGGTGGAAAAGGAGCGGCGCGCGGGGTGGAAGGGGGATGTTCTCCACCCGCACCCCGCCGTCCTCCCAGCACCGTCCGGCGTCCTCCGGGTTCTGCCAGGGCGGGAGGAGCAGGGTGACGGTGTGCCCCCGGGCCGCCAGCGCGCGGGCCATGGGGAGGGCCCGGACGGACATCGTCCCCCGGGGCCGCAGACCGAAGGGGCCAATCATCGCGACGCGCATAGTAGTCGTTAGCCGTCAAGGGTTAGCCGTTAGCAACCAGGAGGCGGATTTCTCCGAAGCGGCCCTCCACGTATATCCGGTGCCGGATGCCCAGGCCGGGGCGCGAGGGCTCCCCCCGCCCGGCCTGGATGGGCCATGCCGTCTCCTCAGCACGAGACGAGAGGTGGGTGATGTATTCCGGATACAGGTAGGCCGCAACCGTTTCGGCCCACTCTTCGCCCGCGGCGCGGAGGGTGCGGCGGAGACCGGAGTATCCACTCCCGTACCGGGTCGGGCCCGGCTCCTCCCCCACAAACCGCACCATCTCCCGGACCATGCGGCCCGGTCGGCCCAGAACGCGGGCCACGATGTTCGCCGTCCGGGCGTCCCAGGCATGGGCCAGTTCATGCACCACCGCGACCTCCCCCAGCCATTCCGGCTGCTGGTGGAGGATCGGCGCCCCGATGACGATGCGCATCCAGGGCGGACGGGGCCAGAAAGCGTAGAGTCCCCCGCCGCCTTCCTGCCGTTTCTCCAGCCGGATGCTTCCCAGCGCCTGGCGCATCCCCTCCGCTCCGCCCAGCGCCTGCGCCATCCGCCGGACGGCGCGCCGGACCAGGGCCCGCTCGTCCTTTTCCCAGGCCTCCGGAGCGACGACGAGCAGGCCGTAGGGTCGCAGTTCCCGGGCCCAGAGGTCGGCCGTCACCCCAGCATCTCCACGAATGCCGCCAGACGGGTGGCGGCCTGCTCTTCAGCAAAAACCCGGAAGTCGTTGTGGTCGGCCTCCAGCAGCAGCGCCGGGACCCCCAACTCCCCAGTCAGCCGGTCCCGCTGGTCCATCTGCCCGATAGAGTACGGTTTGCAGGACCGGTCGGAGTGCAGGATCGCGCCGTCCAACCCGTACTCCTCCACCATCTGCCGCATCGTCCGCAGTTTGTGGCCCGTCCCCCGGTTCAGGATGGGGTAGATGTACGTGCGGGCCATGGACTCCCAGAGGTCATCCGGGTCTATGAGCGGAGCCAGTTCGCCCCAGGCGTTGGTGTAGGTGGAGGCGACGACGGCGACGCCGTGCTGGGCCAGGAACTCCGCCAGGTAGCGCAGCCGGTACCAGATGGGGAGATTATCCCAGAGGACGCGCTTTCTTTCGTTTTTGACGGCGCCGATTCCGGCGGCGATGCGCTCGTCCACTTCCTTCAGCAGCGCGGCGTAGAAGTCCACCGTCTCCGGGTCGCCGCGCATCTCCACGATGGGGGCCATCTGGATGAACTGGTCAAAGACGGAGATGGGGGCCGGTCGGTGGCGGCAGCGTTGGAGGATTTCCAGCCAGAGTTCGGAGGCCCGCTTGCTCAGCAGGCCCACCCGCCGCAGTTTCCGCTCGTCCAGCCGCTTCCCGGCGATGCGTTCCAGGAGCGGCACCGCCTCCTCCAGTTGCCGCCGGACGTAGCGGACGGCGTGCTCTGCCGCCTCGTCGGTGTAGACGAAGGGAGTGTCTATCAGGACCAGCGGGGCGCCGAAATATTCGGCCAGCACCCGGTACCAAAAGAGGACGGTCTGGCAGATGTTGGTGCAGGCGAAGAGGACGTCCGGTTTGGGCAGGCGGCCCACCGGGGTCTTGCCGGAGAGGACGGCGCCGATGTCGGTGCGGGCGTAGGAGCAGAGGTCGCGGGAATAGCCAGCGCTTTCCGCCTCGGACGCGATGTCCACCGCCAGCCGGGCCGTCCCGCAGATGGCGGCGTGGTTCTCGGGATAGAGGACGTAGAAATCCAGCGCCTTGAGGAGTTCCACCGGCGCGCCGGAGGTGACCCAGGCCACCTTGCGGTAGCCGCTGGCGGAGCGGCCCGCCAGCCAGTGCCGGGCGACCAGTTCTTTGGTGCGGGGGGCGATGCGGAGCGGCGGGGCGAGATAGCGGGTGTCCCAGCGGGCGGGACGGCGCTGGGCCTGCCATCGCTGCAGGCGGAGGACCGCCGGTCCCAGAACCTTCACGTTCCAGCCGTAGCGCAGGGCGGCAATAAGGTTCATCGTGGGGCCTCCTCGCTTTTCCTCACCCCTCCCCCGGCGGCTACGCCGCCACCCCCTCCCCTTTCCCGAACTTCGTTCACAGGGGGTACGCGCCTATCCTTGTCGGACGGCCTTTCCAGGCCGTCCAAACGGGCTAAAAAGCCCCTCCTCCAGAGTGAACGGCGTGAGTCCCGTTCGTTCAGGAGAGGGGAGGGGGTAGGGGGTGGGGTGAGGACCATCTCCAGAAACGCCTCTATGCGGGTGAGGGTCTGGCCGGAGAGGGGGTCGTTCAGGTCCACTTCTATGTGGACGGAGGGCAGGCCGGCCTCCTGCAACCCCCGGCGTAGAAGGGGCAGGTCAAAGAGTTCCGGCTCGCAGAATTTGACGTCGTAGAAGACGACGCCGCGCGCACCGGTTTCCCGGGCCATCCCGACCAGATGCCGGAGCCGTTCGGCGATGGGACTGCCCCGGGTGGGGTCGGGGGGCCCGTTCAGGATGCGCTCCGCCATCCGGCGGAAGGGGTTGGAACTGGCGCCGGGCGGGTAGAGGCGACGCCCGCAACAGGCCAGGTCGTCGGCGACAACGACGCCGCCCATTTCGGCGACCGCGTCCAGGAGCGCCATCGGCTCCGGGACGATGCCGGAGAGGAGAATGGGGATACCGGCGCGCGGGTCGGTGGGTGGGGTATCCAGCACGGCGCGGGCCAGGGCAGAAAACTCCTCGGCGGGGAGATATTCCCGGGCCCGCACCAGCCGGTAGAAGGCCATATCGGTCAGAGGGAGCGCGCGGCGTCGGCGATGGAGTTCTGTCAGCAGGCCGTCCGCTTCCTCTTCCCGACGGATGCTTTCCATCAGTTCCGCTTCCGATGGGGTGCGGCCGGTGGCGGCGGCCAGTTTGTCGTAGAGGGCGCGGAACTCTTCGGTCAGGAACTGGAGGTCGCTCTCCCGGCGGCCGCGCGGCAGGTAGAAGGGGAAAACCGGCTGCCGGGGCCGCACGAAGTCCAGCAGCAGGCTCCCCAGCCCCTGGAGCGAGTCGCAGGCGTGGGGGACGATGATGACGTCGGTCCCCTCCAGCCCGCCGCTCAGCAGAAACGATAGCGCGTTGCCCACGATGGAGCAGACGTAAGGCTGGAGGTGGGCCGCGCCGGGGGCCGGGTCCACGCGCGGTGGCCCCCAGACCTCCACCGGGAGCAGGCCGAAGGCCCGCAGCAGGGCGTGGGGGTAGTGGATGGGGAGGACGGCGGCGACCCCTCCGCCCTGCGCTTTCCAGGCGCGAAGGGTTTCGGTGCGGGAAGGAATGGTGGGGAGAAATTCCATCGGGCCTCCTGTTGGTCTGCGGTTGCTCTAATCCACGAGTTACGCACTTACCGTGTCGGACAGCCTTTCCAGGCCGTCCGGACGGGCTGAAAAGCCCGTCCCACAAGGGGACCGCGTAAGTTCTGTCTAATTGTAGCACAGAATGGGGATTGGGGGAACAGAACCGCTGTAAAAATGTGCGGCGGCGGCCTCTGGCCGCCGCCGCACATCCTATCCCTTCCCTGCGCCGGGAGCAGACCCTCACGGTTTACCTCTGCCCCCTCCGCCCGGCCCGGGTGTGGCGGGTGGCATCGGGCCGGGGCCTGTGCCCGGCGTGGCCGTCGGGTTGGGGCCAGGGCCGGGGCCGGAGCCGGGCGTGCAGGTGGCCGAGGGCATCGGGCCGGGGCCCGGGCCCGGTGTGGCCGTTGGGTTGGGGCCAGGGCCGGGGCCGGAGCCGGGCGTGCAGGTGGCCGAGGGCATCGGGCCGGGGCCGGGGCCCGGTGTGGCCGTTGGGTTGGGGCCAGGGCCGGGGCCGGAGCCAGGCGTGCAGGTGGCCGAAGGCATCGGGCCGGGACCGGGGCCTGTGCCGGGTGTCGTCATCGGGCCGGGACCGGGGCCTGTGCCAGGCGTTGTCATCGGACCGGGGCCAGGACCAGCACCGGGGGTCCCCTTCGGGCCGGGGCCAGAACCAGTGCCGGGCGTCCCCATCGGGCTGCGAGGGCCAGGGGGCTCGGGAGAACCGGGGGCGTTCTGCCGCACCCACTCCCGAATCTGCTGGCGGAACCGGGCGGGGTCGGCCTCGCCCGCCTCGGCCAGGCGCCGCCAGGCCTCTAATTGCGCCCATACGCGCTCCCGTACCGGGGTTTGCGGAGCACCGGCGAGCCGCTGTTGCATGGCCCGCAGGCGGGCCTCCACCCGGTTCAGAGTCTGCACCATTTGCTCATCCCCCTGAGCGGCGGCCTGCTCCATCGCCCGATAGAGATGCCGCTCCATCCGCTGGAGCACCGTCTCCGGGGGAACCCGACCGGCCTGGGTGAGGGCAACGGTCTCCTCCACCCGGCGCTGAGCCATATCCATGAGCCGCTCCACCTGGCGGGCCGGGTCCGCCGTCAGCGAGACCCGGACGTCCTCGCTCCAGGTCTTGAGGGGATACAGCGCCTGGCCGGGAAGGTCATCCTGGGCCGCATAGAGCGTGCCCGTGAAGCCGGCCACAGAGGCCAGGACCAGAAGCAGGGAGACAACGACCTGTACCATTTTCCGCTCCTTTCCGAACAGAATGAACATCCATTCTGTATGACGGGGAGCGGGCCTGGCGGATACGGCTTGCGCGATAAATCGGGCCCGGGTACGGGCCGCTCTTCGGGGGTCCCGTGGGGGGACCAACCGCAGAGCGCTCAGGGACTGAGCGACCAGGGGGTCCAGTTCTTCTTCGGGATTTACCGTCATATCTCACCGATCCGCGGGATTCTCGGTCAACGTCAAAAGACGGCGCAGACGGGCGACCGCGCGGTGCTGCAGGGCCTTGACCGCGCCGACGGGTTTCTGAAGCGCGCGGGCGATCTCTTCCAGTTCCCAGCCCTCCACATATCGCAGGAGGATAACCTGACGCTGGTCTGGAGTCAAATGGAACAGGGCGGCCCGGACCGCCTGCTGGCGGATGCGCGTCTCTGCCTCTGCCGCCGGGTCGTCCGAAGCGGGCAAGGGCATGGCCTCTTCCAGCGAGATATTCTCCCGGCGGGTGCGAAACTGGTCGGTGAGCCAGTTATGGGCGATGCGGTACAGGTAGGCGCGCAGGAACTCGCGCGGGCCGCGGCCGCGCCGCAAGGCATCCAGCAGCCGGGCGAAGGTCTCGGCCACGCACTCCTCGGCCAGGTCCGGGTCACCGCCCACCCGCATCGCGTAGCGGTAGAGTTCATCGCTGTAGAGATCGTAAATCTGGACGAGGGCCTCGGTCTCCAGGCGCTGGGCCCGCGCCAGCAGGGAAGGATCATCCATTGTGCTCCCGAAAATAAGACGAAAAGTGGAGGCAGAAGATACGGGCCGTGATGCTTCTGGCCGTATCTCTGGAGAGAGTTCTCCGTCTAAAGTGATAGAGGCCCCAGAACTGGGGAATTCTGGGAGCTGGTCTGAAAAGTTGCTCGTAGTGAGGCACGGAACGAAGTGGAGTGCCGTTTTGGTCCACTGGAACGCCACTCCGCTTTGCTTTGTGGCTGACTACAAGCAACTTTATTCTCCTTCCAGATTTTTCAGACTCATCTTTCGCAAAAGGAGGTTCTGGATGAAACGCTGGGTGATTCTTTTACTGGTGGTGGTGCTGGTGGCGGGAATCGCTGTGCCCGCGCTGGCGGCCGGGAACAAGCCACCCAAACGGATGCCCTTCAACCTGGTCGGCTGGATTACGGCGGTGGATACCGGTGCGGCAACGGTGGCCGTGGAGGTGGTTCGTGGCAACCGGGTGGTCAAGCCCTTCATCGGCCAAACGGTGACCGTCCAGGTCACCGCCAGCACCCGGTTGCTCCGGAGGGCGGAGCCGGAGGCCGTGCCGATTACCCTGGCCGACCTGCAGGTAGGGGATGCGGTGAGCGTGCACGGCGTGCTGTCCGGCGACGTCTGGACCGCCAGCCGCATCACGGTGGGGGCCGAACTCGTCGGCCGGCG
>DAOTWL010000084.1:0-10508 GCA_034435875.1 Anaerolineae bacterium | reverse complement strand
CCGCCCGCCGCAACCCTTTCCCCTGATGAAAAGGAGGGAGAATGAACACCGCAGACCTGATCCTCACCGGCGGCGTCGTCGTCACCATGAACGACCGGTACGACATCTGGGAGCCGGGCGCGGTGGCGGTCCGGGACGGAGCCATCGTCGCGGTGGGGCCGGCGGAGGAGGTGGCGCGGGAGTGGACGGCGCGCGAGACGGCCGATTGCTCCGGCCACGCCGTCATCCCCGGCCTTATCAACGCCCACACCCACGCCCCCATGACCCTGGTGCGCGGCCTGGCCGACGACCTGCGCCTGGACGTCTGGCTCATCGGCTACATGATGCCCGTGGAGCGGGAGTTTGTCCGCCCCGACTTCTGCTGGCTGGGCACCCAACTGGCCTGCGCGGAGATGATCCGCTCCGGCGTCACCACCTTCGGCGATATGTACTACTACGAAGAAGCCGTCGCCGACGCCGCCGCCCAGGTCGGTATGCGGGCCGTCTGCGCCCAGTCCATCCTCAAATTCCCCACCCCCGACGCGGCCAGTTACGATGAGGGACTGCGCCTGGCGGAATCCTTCATTGGGCGCTGGCGGGGCCACCACCTCATCATTCCGGCGCTGGGCCCCCACGCCGCCTACACCGCCACCGCCGAGATGCTCCAGGAATGCGCCCGTCTGGCCCAGGCCTACGACGTCCCCATTCACATCCACGTCGCCGAGACCGCCCTGGAGGTCCAGGAGCACCGGGCCGAATACGGCATGCCCATCGTCCCCTGGATCAAGAAGCAGGGACTGCTGGAGGCCAGGACCACCGCCGTCCACTGCGTCCACCTGGACGAGGGGGAGATGCACACCCTGCTCCACCACGGGACGGGCGTGGCCCACAACCCCACCAGCAACCTCAAACTGGCCAGCGGCGTGGCGCCGGTGGCGAAAATGCTGGCATTGGGGCTGAACGTGGGCATCGGCACCGACGGCCCCGCCAGCAACAACGACCTGGATATGTTTGAGGAACTGCGGCTGGCGGCGGTCCTGGCCAAAGGCGTCACCGCCGACCCGACGGCCCTGCCCGCCCGCCAGGCGCTGGCCATGGCGACCATCATGGGCGCCCGGGCCCTGCACATCGCCCACCTGACCGGCTCGCTGGAGGTCGGCAAACGGGCCGACATCGCCGTCGTCAATCTGGAAGACCTCCACCTGACCCCCCGCTTCCACCGGGACCCCGAGAGCATCTACTCCCTGCTGGTCTACACGGCCAAAGGCCACGACGTGCGCCATGTCCTCTGCGACGGCCGCTGGCTGATGCGGGACCGGGTCCTTTTGACGGTGGACCCCGAAAGTCTGCGCGCCCAGGCTCTGGAGGTCGCCCGGAAAATTGACCGGTTCCTCAGCCTTCGGGAGGAGAGCGTCCTCAGCAAACTGGTCGCCATCGGCGGCGTGGCCCGGGAGAAGACCTTTGAAGTCCAGGTCAAAATCCAACTGCCCGATGACGCAGGCGTCCTGGCGGTGCTGACGGGCGGAGCCCTCCCCATCGTCAAGCAATCCCGACGGCGGCAATACGACACATACTTTCTTTTTGACGACCCCGAGCACAGCCGCCTGCGCTACCGGGAAGAGGAGATACTGGACGATGAGGACCAGGTCACCGATGTCCGCTACCGGCTCACGCTGACGGGCGACACGAAGGAGCGGGAGTTCCCCCACTCCGTCCTGCTTTCCCGCTCCCGGTTTGACGCGCCCGCGACCCGCAGCCTGCGCTTCTACCGGGAGTACTTCAAGCCGGTGGCGGAGTGGGAAGTCCACAAAGAGCGGCGGCGGTACCACATCCGCTACGGCGGGACCGACTTCGCGGTCAACCTGGACCGGGTGGTCCATCCGGCGCTCTCGGGCTACTTCCTGGAACTGAAGAGCCGCACCTGGTCGGCGCAAGACGCGGAACGGAAGGCGGAACTCATCGGCGAACTGCTGGAACTCTTCGGCGTCGGGGAACAGGAACTGGTGCGGCGGGAGTACCTGGACCTGGCGCGGGAGTATAGAGAATCAGGAGAATCAGCGAATCTGTGATTCGCTGATTCTCCTGATTCCTGAGATTCTTCTGGGCCCAATGGACCCCGTCCTCTCCCTGCTGGCCCGCCTGCGGGCGGACCCCGAGGTGATGCGCAACGTGACGGCCTGGGAGCGGTTGCCGGCCCGGGCGGCCCGCACCGCCCCCTGGCCCGCCGCCCTGGCCCCCTGTCTGGTGGCGGCCGCGCGCGCAGTGGGCATAGAGGCCCCCTACACCCATCAGGCCGAAGCGATCGCCGCCGCGCTGGAAGGCCATAACGTCGTCCTGGCGACGGCTGCCGCCTCCGGCAAATCCCTGGCCATCCACCTCCCCGTCCTGCAGACCCTCCTGGCCGACCCGACGGCCACCGCCCTCTACCTCTTCCCCACCAAGGCCCTGGCCCACGACCAACTGGCCGCCCTCCAGCCCTTCCTCACCTCACCCCCAGCGGCTTCGCCGCTACCCCCTCCCCTCTCCCGAACTTCGTTCGGGAGAGGGGAGGGGGTCAGGGGGTGGGGTGAGATCGCCGCCTACGACGGCGATACCCCCACCGCTCAGCGAACCGCCATCCGCCAGAAGGCGCGCCTGCTGGTGACCAACCCGGATATGCTCCACCTGGGCATCCTCCCCTACCACACCCGCTGGGCCCGCTTCCTCTCCGGCCTCCGCTGGGTCGTCCTGGACGAACTCCACGTCTATCACGGGGTGTTCGGGAGCCACGTCGCCAACGTCCTGCGGCGGCTGCGCCGGGTCTGCCGCTTCTACGGCGCCGACCCCCGTTTCCTCTGCGCCTCCGCTACCGTCGCCAACCCCCGGGGCCTGGCCGAACGGCTGATAGAGGCGGAGGTCTATCCGGTGGTGGAGGATGGGGCGCCGCGCGGGGAGAAGCACGTCCTCATCTACAACCCGCCGCTGATAGAGCCGGCGCTGGGCCTCCGCCGCCCGCTGCTCCTGGCCGCGCTGGACCTCGCCGGGCGCATCCTCCCAGCCGACCTGCAGACCATCTTCTTCGCCCGCTCCCGCCTGAGCACCGAACTCCTCCTGGGCTACCTGCGGGAGCGGGCCCCGGCGTGGGGGCAGGACCCCGCCGCCATCCGGGGCTACCGGGGCGGCTACCTGCCCAACCAGCGGCGGGAGATTGAGCGCGGCCTGCGGGAGGGGACCGTCCGGGCCGTCGTCGCCACCAACGCACTGGAACTGGGGGTGGACATCGGCCAGATGACCGCCTGCGTCCTAGTCGGCTATCCCGGCTCCGTCGCCAGCACCTGGCAGCAGGCCGGACGGGCCGGACGCCGGGCCGGCGCGTCGCTGGTCGTCCTCATCGCTGGCCCCTCGCCGCTGGACCAGTACCTGGCAACCCACCCCGAATTTCTCTTCGGACGGCCGGTGGAAGAAGCCCACCTGAACCCCGATAACCCGGCCGTCCTGGCCGACCATCTCGCCTGCGCGGCGTACGAGTTGCCCTTTGAGCGGGGCGAGTCCTTTGGCAACCTGCCGGACGTGGAGGAGTGGCTCCGTCTTCTGGAGGAGACGGGCGACCTGCACCGCTCCGACGGGCGGTACATATGGGTTGGGGAGGGGGAGCCGGCACGGGCGGTCAACCTGCGCACCAGTACGCCCAATGTGGTGGTCATTCAGGACGTGGGCGTTGACCCGCCGCAGGTCGTCGGCGAGATAGACCGCGCCAGCGCGCCCATGCTGGTCTATCCGGGCGCCGTCTACCTGCACGAGGCCGATATGTACCGGGTGGAAGACCTGGACTGGGAGGCGGGGCTG
Source organism: Anaerolineae bacterium (assembly GCA_034435875.1). Lineage (GTDB taxonomy): Bacteria > Chloroflexota > Anaerolineae > B4-G1 > DUEL01 > SpSt-77. Next base: position 6,704 of record DAOTWL010000084.1, on the reverse strand, counting down.
GCGCGGGTGCGGGCGGTGGAGGTGGACTACTACACTCGCGCCAGCGCGACGACGGACATCCAGATTCTGGAAACGCTGAGTCGCGCCGGCCGCCAGACCGGTATGGACTGGACAGTCTCCTGGGGCGTTGTAGAGGTCACCCGCCGCGTGACCGGCTACCGGCAGATTCGCCGCTACACCCACGAGGTGCTGGGCTGGGGGGAAGTGGACCTGCCGGAGCAACGAATGGAGACGGTAGGGGTCTGGATAGACCTGGGGCCGGAACTGGTGGAGCGGATGCAGGAAGAACAGGTGCTCCGCCCCCCGACCGACTACGGACCCGATTGGCCCCGGCAGCGGGCGGCCGCGCTGGCCCGCGATGGCCACCGCTGCCGCCACTGCGGGATGCCGGAGCGGGAGGGGCATCCGCTGGAGGTCCACCACCTGGTCCCCTTCGCCACCTTCGGCTACATCCCGGGGGTGAACGACCTCTATCGGCTGGCGAACCGGCTGGAGAACCTGGTCACCCTCTGCCCGGCCTGTCACCGGCGGGCCGAGCGGGCGCGCGGGGCCCGCAGCGCGCTCTCCGGCCTGGCCTACCTCCTGCGCGGCCTGGCGCCGCTCTACGTCCTCTGCGCGCCGGGGGACCTGGAGACGGCGGTGGAGCCCCGCGCGCGGGAGACGGGCCTCCCCCGGGTGACGGTGTACGACCGGGTGCCGGGCGGCGCGGGCCTTTCGGCGCGCCTCTACGAATTATTGACGGGCGAGGCAGGGGCAGGGACGCGTGGGGGCGACCCTTGCGGTCGCCCCCCTGGGGCAGGGGCGAGCCCTGCCCCTACCGGTCGCCCCATTCTGGAGGCCGCGCTGGAGCGGGTGACGGCCTGTCCCTGCGCGGACGGATGCCCGGCCTGCGTGGGGCCGGTGGGGGAGCAGGAGGAGGGGACAAAGGAGCGAACGCGGCGGCTGCTGGAGATGCTGATTTTTTAGGGAAAGGGGGTGCGGCGGCCTTCGGCCGCCGCACCCCCTCCCCGGCCCCTCGCCCAAGCGCAGCGATGGGGGAGGGGGGATAAAGGGGGGTGGGAGCAAATGTTAGCAGCATTGGGCTGTCGGCCTGCGTAATTGCCTGCACCCACAGGCCTGGCGGCCTGCGCCACATTCTTCCAAATCCCAAATGTTGGCACTATTGGGCTCACAGCCTGCGCCACAGAAAAAGTTAGTGCCATTAGGCTAAAGCCTGCGCTACGGACCGTTAGCCTGCGGGAGGTTGGAGCAAGCCGGGAGCCTCTGTCCTCGCTACCGCAGTATCTCCTCCAGCAGGTCCGCTCCGCTGCGGCCGGTCCGCCAGCTGACCGCCAACCGCAGGTCGCGCCGGAAGCCCGCCGTCAGGTCTTCGCCGGTGGCGTAGCGCGTCAGCGCCAGGGCCCGGACGGCATTGGCAATGGCGTAGCGCGGCTCATGCCGGTCCAGGTCCTCAAAGAAAAAGGTACAACTGGTGTACATCCGCTGCCGGTAGAACTGCGCCTCCAGCAGCCACAAGAGCCGCCGGGCCTGGTCAGTGGTCAGGTGGCCCGCGCCGTTGCCGGTCAGGAAGGCCTCGCCCCTCACCAGCCCCAGGACGACCACGATGTAGGCGTCCCGCAGGGGCCAGGGGGTCAGCCCCAGCCGCTGGGCCTCGCAGGCGTAGACCTCATCCAGTTCGGCGGTCAGATTATCCAGCGCCCGCCGCAGCGCCGCCTTCCAGCGGCCGTCGCCGGGGGTGCAGGGACAGCCCAGCGCCCAGCGGCTCAGGTTGTGCTCACAACTCCAGGCGGAGTTCTCCACCACCTCCACCTCGGCCCGGGGCGGATGCTCCCGGAAATACGTCCCCAGCGTCACCGGCGGGCATCCGACCGCCGCCGCGCCGTCCAGAATCCGCTCCAGGACCTCCACTCCCTGGGGGTGGTGGTGGCCGAAGGTCTCCCCGTCGGTGGCGATCAGCACCAGCCCCCCGCGCCGGCAGCGCCACTCCAGTTGCTCCCGCAGCCAGCGCTCCGTATCCTCCGGCGCAGGCATTCCAAACGCCAGTGCGTCCGAAAGGGCGCGGTCCCGTACGAACACGGCCATCTCCCGCCCTCCGGAAAGGCGGACCCGATACGGCCCGGCCCCGTCGGTCAGGTCGCCCCGGACCTGCTGGTCGGAGAGGACGGTGAACCGCATCCCCTCGGCGGCCATCACCTCCAGCGTCTCCAGGTCCACCGCCATCTCCGGCAGCCACATCCCCTCCGGCGGGTGGCCGAAGCGGTGGGTGAAACTGGCGATCCCCCAGCGGACCTGGCAGATTTTATCCCGACGGCGGGCCAGGGGGAGAATGGTGTGGTGGACCGACTGAGCCATCCCGTTCCCGGCGCCCTGGGCCTGGTAGACGGCTCGCTCCTGGGCGACGATGCGCTCGTAGGTGTCGTGGGCGTACTCGTCCAGCCAGCGGGCCAGGGTGGCGCCCAGGTTGAAACTGATGCGGCCGAAGAGACCCCGCCGGGCCAGGGGAGCGTAGCATTCGGCGGTGATGCGCTCGTTCCAGTTGGCGTACGGCGCCGCATCCGGCTCGCGCGGGACCTTCCCGGTGAAGGGGTCCGTCCGGGGCGGCTGGTAGAAGTGACCGTGGATGCAGAAGGATGCAGGATGCATGATGCCGGTCGCAGTGGGACCCCCTCATCCCCCTTGTTCCCCTTCTCCCCCACTGGCGGGGAGAAGGGGGGAGAAGCGAGGGCGAGGATGCGGCGCATAGTCTCCGGGTCGTAGCCGACCAGGCCCACCGTCCCCAGGCGCTCCAGCAGGGTGGCCCACCGCGGGTTGCGGGCGAAGACTTCCCGGAACAGCGGCAGCGCGTCCTCCAGCCGTCCGGCGTCGGCCAGCGTGACCGCGTGCCAGAAGCGGATTTCTTCGTGGTCGGGGGCCGTCCGGTCGGCGGCACGGTACGCCTCCAGTGCCCGCTCCACTTCCCCTTTGCCCAGCCACTCGTCCCCCTGGTTCATGTGCCGGTAGGCCCGGTGGAGCCCGACCAGGCGGCGGAGTTCAGCAATCGGCTGGGGGTGGTCCTCCACCCGCAGGTCCATCACCGTATCGGCCCAGGGGCGGCCTGTGGAGACGGGCTCCACGACCAGGATACAGGCGCTCTGCTGGCCGCGAATATCGCCGCCGGCGGCCTGCCCGGCCTCCAGCGCGGCCAGCAGCCGCTCCGGGAAATCGCCGGACGACGCCCGATACGCCTGGGCCATCGCCGGCCAGACCTCCGGCCCCAGCATCATGTTGGCCTGGACGGAGAAGCCCTCGCCGACCTTATGCCCGGCCTCCGGGATACACCGCTGGCCGGTGTGGACGGCGACCCGTCCCCGGGCATCCACCATCGCGACCTGCCGGAGATCGCGGCCGTCGTCGGCGGCCAGGAGGGCCGCCAGGGCCTGGGGGGCAGAGTAGCCCGCCCGCATCCGGGCCAGCCCCAGGGGGCCGTAGCGGACGTCCACCAGCGCCTGGGTGGCGACGGCGCCCACCCCGGCCTCCGCCCACGATACCACCGACCCGACGGAGAACCAGTGGGACTGCACCGCCACCCCCAGTTGTCCGGTCTGGGGATCACGGGCGACAATGGAGAATGTACGGGCAAAGGGGAATCGCATCGGGCCTCCTTTGAATCCCGCCCCTCATCCAGAAACCCGGTGGCAGGCCACCAGATGGCCGTCTCCGACATCCACCAATCGGGGTTCTTCGGTCGCGCAGAGAGGCAGGGCCTGGGCACAACGGGGGTGGAAGGCACAACCCGGCGGGGGGTTGAGCGGGCTGGGGACGCTCCCCTGGAGGACGACCCGCGCCCGCCGGGCTTGAGGGTCCGGGATTGGAGTGCTGGAGACCAGCGCCTGGGTGTAAGGGTGGCGGGCATCGTAGAAGATGCGCTCCGTCGTGCTGACCTCCACCGTAAGCAAGGGAGCCTGGATAAATGAGCGACATCAGCACAAGTTGGGAGCATTATAATCCTCTCATGCCAGGTTGTCAAAACCCCGCGCGAGGACATGGCGGTTTGGGGCAGCGGCCGCCTGCCGCCCCGCAAGCCCTCTGTTCATCCCGCCCCTCACTCCGCCCCCAGCACCTCGTAAATTCGCACCCCCTCCCGGTCATAAACCAGCCGCAGAAGCCCCCGGGCCGCCAGAGCATCAAACTTGGCCAGCCCAACCGGGTCGTAGTAGAGGCGTTCGTAAGGGCCCACATAGACGTAGCGAACACCGTACTGACGCAAGATAGCCAGCGCCCGGTCGGGGTCGGGGGTGTTGTAGCACTCTCGCACATACCAGTGGCGCTGCTCTACCTCCTCTCCCATCCCCTGCTGCACTTCGTGCCAGCGCCAGCCGACGACGGCGGGCAGGCCGGTGTAGATAGAGATGCGGTTCTGCCAGAGGTACTCCCGCTCTCCCAGCCCCTCCAGGATCACCGGCGAGCCCTGGACGTTCTCCAGCAGCCAGAGAATCCCCCCATAGTCCGGCCCCAGGTCCACCTCTCCCCGCACGTCTCCGGTACGGCTGTAGCGGATGTAGGCCATGCCGTCCAGCGTGGGACCGGTGGCATGGGTGAACCGGTCCCCCACTTTGGCCGGGATGCTCATGACCGGGAAGAGGGCCATTGCGAAGACCATCGCCCCCATCGCCCCCCACCAGAGGCGCCGGAGGTCGGCGGGCCAGGCGCCGCTGACCCCGGCCAACTCCACCAGTGCGACGGCCGCGCCCACCGAGAGCAGAGTCCAGGCCTGGAAGTAGAACTTGAAGACGGTGTTCATCCGCCCGATGTCCCCCTCCAGAACCAGGACTTCCACGCCCAGGGTCAGCGCCAGGGCAACGGCCACCCAGAACAGGGGCAGGGCCCGGCGCGCGGGGAGCAGAAAGGCCAAGACGAAGGCCAGAACTCCCATCGGCAGCGCGACGGCGGCCACCGGCATCCCCAGGCCGGCGACGACCAGCCCACAGACCGCCGCTCCCCCCAGTCCGAGAAGGAATCGCGAGAGCCGTCGGCCCGCAAGGACCCGCCACACCTCCACTACCAGAAGCGTGCCCAGCGGGAAGAGGAACTGGCCCAGCAGCAGGAGGTAGATGTCCAGCGGTGTACGGGCATCCGTCCAGAGGCGCATCCGGTTATACGGGGCGATGTAGGCGCGGATGTATGGGAGGAAGAGCACCACCGTCAGTCCGGCCAGGAGGAGGGGGTAGAAAAGGGCACGCCCGATCCGCCCCTTCGCTTCGCTTCGTGGCTCACCGATACGGCACTCCGCTTCGCTTCGTGCCTGACTACAAACAAATAGCACCGCCATCGCCAGCAGGAGGTAGGTGGGGTAATCCCAGGTGTTGGTTGCCCGGAGCGCGCCGATGACCAGGGCGGCCAGGAGGAGCCTCACCCATCCCCCGCCGCCTGCGGCGGCACCCCCTCCCTTCAGGGGGAAGGGTGAGGCCAGCGCCCACTCCACCATCACCACCAGCGCGCAGAGGGTGTACGGCAGGGCCAGGAGGTGCGCATGCAGGTCGGCGTAGAGGAAGGTGAAGGCCGGGAACTCGGTAATCGGCCCCACCCCACTGGCATCGGGCGGGATCATCCGGGTGGGATACCAGTAGGGGGTTTCGGGACGGAGGGGCAGAGGGGCGCCGCCCAGGACCATCCCGAAGCCCTTCAGCGCCTGGACCAGCGACTCCAGGCCCGGAATGGTGCTCCGGAAGGGGGCCTCGCCCGCGACCAGCCGGAAACTGTCGTAGAGAAGCTGCGCCTCCCCCAGGTTTCCCAGTACCAGAAGGAACAGGACGGCCAGGAAGCCAGCGATGTAGGGGCGCGCTGTAGCGCAAGATGAATCTTGCGCCATAAGGTTAAAGGCGACGGAGAAGGCCGCGCCCCCGGTCAGTGCGTAGAACAGGGCCAGCGCCAGGTTGTAGGCAACAGACGGCATAATGCCCGTCAGTTTCGCCAGCGTCCCCACCAGGACGAAGCCGAAGTAGTAGTAGTTGATATAGCCCCCGGCGAACCAGGGGTTGTAGGGCGGGAACCAGGTGGATTTGATGACGGCGTTCAGATAGGCGAAATCCATTGGCTTCTCGCCCCCAACGACCGGATGCCAGAGGTCGGGGTTCTGCGCCCGCACCCAGGCCCAGAAAGCGTAGAGGGCCAGAAAGAGGCCCTCGTAGACCAGGAGCAACATCCGGGACCGACGCAGGAAGCCCCAGAATTCGCCCCAGCGCCCCCAGAGGGACAGACCACTGACCACCGCCAGCAGGAAACCACTCAGCGCGATGGTGCCGCGCGTGTTGGGCAGAATCCGCAGGCTGGCCGCCAGCCAGGTCAGGTAGGAGACACCTAACAGGCCGACGGCGCGGGCAATGCCGTAGCCCCGGTCGGCCAGAGCGGGGAGGGCCCGCCAGAGGAGAGGGAAAGCCAGCCATCCCAGCCCCCCCGCCGCCAGGTACCAGACGACGGCCGCCAGGAAGGAGGAGTGGTTGAGCGGACTCCCCCGGTCAAACATCGCCGACCAGGTCCCGCCCGCCTGCTGCTGGGCCCAGGTCTGGGGGTCCAGAAGAGGACGGCACTCCGCTTCGCTTCGTGCCTGACTACGAACGGGACGGCACTCCGCTTCGCTTCGTGCCTGACTACGAACGGGATGGCACTCCGCTTCGCTTCGTGCCTGACTACGAACGAAGGGGAGAATCCGCTGCCACGTCCGCAGG
>DAOTWL010000083.1:0-4125 GCA_034435875.1 Anaerolineae bacterium | reverse complement strand
CGTCCTTTCTGAGGAGGCGTCAACGAGGGTTGACGCCTGGCGCGAGAGCGCCCAGGGGAGGCCGATTTCCCAATGGCCGCTCCGTTCGGCCAGGATAACTGCTGACAGGTCCCTACCTCCACAGCGACGTTCTCGAAGCGTCAACGAAGGTTGACGCCTGGCGCGAGAGCGCCCAGGGGAGGCCGATTTCCAATCGGCGCAAGGGGCGCTGACTGAAAGTCAGCCTCTCTGGGCCTTCGGCCGGAGGACGACCTGCGTCGTCCTTTCTGAGGAGGCGTCAACGAAGGTTGACGCCTGGCGCGAGAGCGCCCAGGGGAGGCCGATTTCCAATCGGCGCCAACCCGGAAAATGGATTTACCGGATGCACCATTGAGCGGCGGGCGGACATGGGCCCTTTCCCTGTTGCCACTGTCACAGAGAGCGCAAATCCTTTTATGGCCGAAGACCGTAAGCCGCCTCGCGTCCTCATCGCGGATGATGACCCCCAGATTGCCGGCCTGATTCGGGAGGTCCTGGAACTGACCGATTGCGAGGTCCTGGAGGCCCGTTCCGGCGAAGAGACCCTGGAACTCCTGCGGCGGGAAAATGCCTCCGACCGACCGGTGGATGTCCTCCTGCTGGACATCCTGATGCCGGGCATCAGCGGCTATGAGGTGATCTCCCGCGTCAAGTCGGACCCCCTTCTGGCGACCACCTCTATCATTGTCACCACCGCTCTGACATCCATCACGGACAAAACCCTCGGGTTGGGGATGGGTGCAGACGACTACCTCACCAAACCCTTTGACCCCCGGGAACTGGTGGCGCGCATTCAGGTCATCATGCGCATCCGCAACACGGAGCAGGTCCTGCGCCAGCGCAACCAGGAACTGGCCATCTTGACCGAGGTAAGCCGCACCATCATCTCCAGCCTGGACCTGGAGGAGGTGTTGACGGCCGCTGTAGAGGGGGTCCGGAGAATCCTTCCGGCTACTGCGGGCGTCCTGGTTTTGATGGACGAAGAGACTGGAGACATGACCTTTTACAAGAGCGTCGCGGGGAGCCACCCGCTGATGGGCCAACCCCTCCTTCTGGAGCGGAGCATCATCCGCCATGTGGTGACCACCGGTCAGCCATATCTAACGAATGACGCGACCGGTGATCCTCTTTTCTCCCCCCGGGTGGATGGTTGGGAGCGGGTGACACGCTCCGTTCTCTGTGTCCCTCTGATCGTTCGGGAGCAGGTCATCGGTGCGCTGGAACTGGCCGACAAGATAGGAGGCCCATTTACTGAGACCGACCGGGACCTTCTCCAGACGCTGGCGGGCTCCGTCGCCGTCGCGATAGAGAATGCTCAGTTGTATGCTGAGGTGAACGATTACGCCCGCGCTCTGGAGCGTTCCCAGGCGCAACTCATTCAGGCCGAAAAGATGGCGGCTGTTGGCCGTCTGGCAGCCTCCCTCGCCCACGAAATCAATAACCCCCTTCAGGCCATCCACAATACTATCCACCTGGCGATGACCGACCGTCTTCCCGTGGAGAAAAAGGGGGACTACCTGAGGATGGCCCAGAAGGAAGTGGAACGTTTGATTGAAATCGTCCAGCGGATGCTGGAATTCTATCGCCCCTCCAGAGGCGGCCTGGTGCAGACGGACGTGAATCAGGTCCTCCGGGACGCCCTGGCCATTGCCGACAAGCGGCTTCAGCACGGGAGTGTTCGGGTTTCTGCACGTTTTGCAGAACCATTGCCGCCGATTTTGGGCGTTCCCGACCAGTTGACCCAGGTTTTCCTGAACATCATCATCAACGCGGTGGAGGCCATGCCGGAGGGCGGAGAGTTGCGAGTGGGTACCCTGCTGACCGAGGACCAGCGCTGGGTTCTGGTCGCCTTTCGGGATTCTGGCCCTGGCCTGACGGCTGAACAGATCCCTCACATCTTTGAACCTTTCTACACCACCAAGCCCAGTGGTACCGGGTTGGGTCTGGCCATCAGTTACGGCATTGTGGAGCGGCATGGAGGGACCATAGAGGTCTCCAGCCAGCCGGGGCAGGGCGCGACCTTTGTTGTCCGCCTGCCCGTCCCGCTGCCATAAAGTGGGGGGGCCGTAACTGCCCGGCACAGGTCGTCCGGGTGCCTATATCGGAGGGAGTAGGGGGGTGAAGGGGGATGAGGGCGGCGGCCGAAAGCCGCCGCCCTCAAACCCCACCCATCTCCCTTCCCCTGAACAATGCAAAGCCCTTTCGGGCTTTTTAGCCCCCGAAGGGGGGTTCGCCGGTTGAGCCCGGCGGTTCACCGCCGGGCGAAGCTTCCTGACAAGGAGCGAGGGATCACGCAAATACACAGCTGGAGTCTGGCGATTCTTGAAAACGTGCAGAAATCTCCAAATAGGAAGATTCGCCAGAGTCCAGTCCACAGGAGAAACGCTATGCCGGAGACCCGAACCCCGCGCATTCTTGTGGTGGACGACGAAGCGACAACCCGGATTTCCCTGGCAGAGTTGTTACGTCTGGAAGGGTACGACGTGAGCATCGCAGCCAGTGGTGAGGATGCCCTGGAGGTCATTGACCGTAACCCTCCGTTTGACCTGATGGTTCTGGATATTAAGATGCCAGGTATGGACGGCCTGCAATTGACCGAAGCAGTCCAGCGGCGGTCCCCTGATACCGTGATTATCCTCCTTACCGCGTTTGGGACCCTGGAAACGGCCATTCAGGCGCTTCGTCGGGGAGCCCATGATTATCTCTTGAAGCCCTGCCCCGTTTCTCAGATTCTGGAGAGCGTTCGAAAAGGCCTGAGCAAACGGTATCAAGAGCGGCAGCGAAAAGAACTGGTCTCTCGCCTGGAGCAAACCCTTTCGGAATTGCAAGCGATTGAGCAGCCGGATGTCGCCGTTGCCCTGCCGGTTTCATCGGTGGAGCGGTACCTGGAAGTTCAGGATGTGCGATTGGACCGGGAACGCCACCAGGTCTGGATCGGAGACCGACCGGTGGACCTGACGCCGACCGAATTTAAGTTGCTTTCCTACCTGATGGAGCGATCTGACCAGGTCTGCAGCCCCCAGCAACTGGTTCGTCAGGCCCAGGGATATGAGACGGACCCGTGGGGTGCCCGGGCCATCGTCCGTGTCCATATTCGGCGCCTGCGTCGGAAACTGGAACCCGACCCTGCCCGGCCCCGCTACATCGTCAACGTGCGCGGGGTTGGTTATACATTCCCCAGAATACCTCCGGAGTCCTCCGAACCGGGGGAGGACGACCTGTAACCAAACCGTAACGGCTTCGCAATCCCCGACTCGCTCATTCTGTGGTACGCTACAGGCGGTATCACCGCCCGATCCGGGTGGCATTAACCGATGCCAGGAGCATGTACAGAATGAGCGAGGGACCCCTGTTCCCTTCCCGGTTATCCTCAGGTTGGATGGAAACTGTTCAGCAATCCCTAGCCACTCTTCAACGGGGCATTGGCGGGGAGTGTGTTTTGCTGGCTGGTGGGCAGGGGGAAGTGATCGCCCAGACCGGCATCGTAGAGGACATCCTGATGGAGGATTTGATCCCCCTCTTCCTGGAGGAGGCGGCTCTGACCGTTCGCCTGGGGGGCTCTATTGGAGATGGGACGGGCATCAGCCTCCATCACTATGAGGGGAGCCAGCGCCAGATTTATGTGGGGGTGGCGTCCCATAGCCGCCTGCTGTTGATTGTGGTCAGCCGTCACCCTCCCCCGCGCCGCCTGGGCGTCATATGGCTCTTCCTGCGGCGCACCCTGGAGGAACTGAGCCGTCTTTTGCCCTCTCCTGAGGAAGCAGCGGCGCGGCAGGGCAGAAGGACGGGTTCCCTGACCTCGGAGCAGGTCCGTGCGCTGGGGCTCTGGCCGGAGGAGTGATACTTTCGGATAGGACGCGGAAAAACGCGGATGGACGCAGATTATAGAATCCCCTCTTCGTTGGAGGGAGTTGCTTCTCAAAGGTTGGGCTTCTGATTCCACCTCTTCTCATCTGGGGTTCGGACATAGGTTGGGACATCTGCCTTCTTTTCCGCCCTCACCTCACCCCCTGCCCCCCGCCCCTCTCCCACCCGCCTTCGGCGGCGGGAGAGGGGCGGGGGAAGTTGGGGGATTTTGCGGCGGGCGGCGAAGCCGCCCGCCGCAAA
>DAOTWL010000082.1:0-3152 GCA_034435875.1 Anaerolineae bacterium | reverse complement strand
GCCCCTCCCCTCTCCCAAACGAAGGTTGGGAGAGGGGAGGGGAGAAAGGAGGGTTTTGCGGCGGCCTTCGGCCGCCGCACCCCCCACCCCCGGCCCCTCCCCCAAGCGCAGCGATGGGGGAGGGGGGATAAAGGGGGGTGGGGGCAAATGTTAGCACCATTGGGCTTTTAGCCCCTGGCGTAGGTAGTTACGATCAAGCGCGCAAATTGCGCTTGAACTCGGGTGTGAACTCTACCCGTACCCGCGAGGACTCACTCGGCATCAATGCCTTCCCATAGTTCAGAAATCGGGAAGGTCTCCCCTGCCAATGCCTCGTACAAGCCCTGACGGAAACTTGCCACTGCGGGCTTCAAAGTCACGCTCTCCCGGAACAGGCGAATCAGTTGCAATAGATTCGGCCAGTACTCCCGGGGCGTCTCCCGGATTTCCTGAACAATCTGTTCTTCGGGTGTCAGAACGTAAACGCTCATCGTCCAGCCCTTTGTTACCGTCGGAACGGCATCCCCAGCAGTTCCAGCAGCCGCCGGGCCTCTTCGTCCGTCCTCGCGGTGGTCACGATGGTGATTTCCATGCCGCGAATTTTGTCAATCTTGTCGTAGTTGATCTCCGGGAAAATCAACTGCTCGCGCAGCCCCAGCGTGTAGTTTCCCCGTCCGTCAAACGCAGAGGGAGAGACGCCGCGAAAGTCCCGCTGGCGGGGAAGCGCCACATTGCAGAGCCGGTCCAGGAACGCCCACATGCGCTCGCCCCGCAGCGTCACCTTCACCCCAATGGCCCGGCCAGCCCGCAACTTGAAACTGGCGACGGACTTGCGCGCCTTCGTGACCACAGGCCGCTGACCAGTGATGGTCGCCAGGTCCTGGGCGGCGAAATCCAGGGACTTCGGATTATCCAGCGCCTCCCCCATGCCGATGTTGATGACAATCTTCTGCAACCGGGGGACTTGCATAATGTTGCGATAGCCGAATTCCCGCATGAGGGTCGGCCGAACCTGTTCCCGATACAAAGCCTGCAACCGCTGCATTGGATTCACCCTTTAGCAAGATGCAAGATGCAAGATGGCAAGATGCAAGATGCAAGATGGCAAGATGCAAGATTAAAACGATTGTCCGCACCGCCTGCAGATGCGCAGTTTGCGCCCGTCCTCCTGGCGCTCAAAGCCCACCCGCGTTGCTTCCTTGCAGTGTGGGCAGACCAGCATCACGTTGGAGAGATGGATCGGTGCCTCAAACTGGATTCGCCCAGGCTGAATCTGCCCCCGGCCGGCGCGCATCGGGCGCTGATGCTTCTTGACCAGATTCACCCCGGAGACCACCACCCGGTTCTCTTTCGGAAGCACCTGCCGGACTCCGCCGCGCTTTCCCCGGTCATCCCCGGCGATGACTTCCACCGTGTCTCCCTTTTTGACCCGAATGCCCATTCTTCACCTCAAAACGGACTATGGACTACGGACTCCGAACTCCTACAGCACCTCTGGTGCCAGAGAAATGATCTTCATAAAGCCCTTATCCCGCAACTCCCGGGCGACGGGCCCGAAAATGCGGGTGCCGCGCGGGTTGACGCCCGTCGCGTCCAGCAGCACCGCCGCGTTGTCGTCAAAGCGGATGGTAGAGCCGTCGGGACGCCGGTACTCCTTGGCCGTGCGGACGATGACGGCTTTCACCACGTCCCCCTTCTTCACCGACGCGTTGGGCGTGGCCTGCTTGACCGTCGCCACAATGACGTCCCCGACGTAGCCATACCGCCGCTTGGAGCCGCCCATGACGCGGATGCACAGCAGTTCTTTCGCTCCGGTATTATCCGCCACCGTCAGACGGGTCTCCTGCTGGATCATGCGGCCACCTCCTCAGGACGTTCGGACCGTTCCAGAATCTCCTCCACTACCCACCGCTTCAGTCGGCTCAGCGGCCGGGACTCCACGATCCGCACCAGGTCGCCGGTGCGGCAGGAGTTCTCCTCGTCGTGGGCGTAGTACTTTTTGCGCACCCGCACCACCTTGCCGTACAGCGGGTGGCGACGGGTCCGCTCTACCTGCACCACCACCGTCTTCTGCATTTTATCGCTGACGACCCGCCCGATCAGCCGTTTTCGCCGCTCTCTCATCGCGTCGCCTCCTGCATCATCCGGGCCAACTCCCGCTCCCGTAGGATGGTCTTGATGCGGGCGATGTCCCGCTTCGTGGCGGTGATGCGGTTATTATCCTGCAGACGGTTCATAAACCAGTCCTGCCGCAGGACGAAGAGTTCCCGATAGGCGTCTTCCAATCGGGCCCGCAATTCTGCATCCGTCCACATCCGGAGTTCTCTGGCTCGCATGCTACTCTCCCACCAACTTTTCTCGGGTGACGAACTGGCATTTGATGGGCAGTTTGTTGGCCGCCAGCCGCATCGCCTCCCGGGCCTGCTCTTCGGGCAGACCAGCCAGTTCAAAGAGGATGCGGCCGGGCCGGACAACGGCCACCCAGTGGTCCACGGCGCCCTTGCCCTTGCCCATGCGGGTCTCGGCGGGCTTGGCCGTGACCGGCTTATCCGGGAAAATCCGAATCCAGTACTTCCCGCGCCGGCGGACGAAGCGGACGATGGCCCGCCGGGCGGCCTCAATCTGACGGCTGGTGATCCAGGCCGGCTCCAGGGCCTGCAGACCGTATTCCCCAAAGGCGACTTCGGTGCCCCGGCTCTCGCGGCCCTTCATCCGTCCGCGCATCTGTTTGCGGTATTTCACCCGTTTCGGCATCAACATCGGTTTTGCTCTCCTATCAGGCTGATCCTATCGCTTCACTTCAAAGAGTTCACGAGGTAGACCAGACTGCCGGATAATTCCCAGTAACGTACCTCTTTTCGCACTAAAGTAAAATCAACACCTTATGCAGTCCAGGGAAGTCGCTTTTGCCCCCACCCCCCTTCATCCCCCCTTCCCCATCGCTTCGCTTGGGGGAGGGGCCGGGGGTGGGGCGGGTTTTGCGGAGGCCAAAGGCCTCCGCAAAACCCCTTCTTTGCTCCCCCTCCCCTCCCCCGCCGCCGGAGGCGAGCGGGAGAGGGGAGGGGGCAGGGGGTAGGGTGAGGGCGAGTTGCGACCACCAGAAACCTATAGGTGGGGGCTTGGTGCCCCACAGAGAAGTTATAGCAAGCGCGGTGCGGATTTTACTTTAGTGC
>DAOTWL010000081.1:0-4794 GCA_034435875.1 Anaerolineae bacterium | reverse complement strand
GCCGTCGGAGGAGAAGAGCCGCCAGCCGTCCAGGGAGATGGGCTGGTCGGTGGTGTTGTAGAGTTCAATCCACTCGTGGGCAGAGTTGGCGGCGGTGCCGCCCCAGGCGACCTCGTTGATGACGACGGCGCTGGGGGCGGGGGATTGGGCAGGACGGGCGGCGGTCGTCCTGGCGGTCGTACCGGCGGTCGCCCCGGCGTAAACGCCGGGGCTCAAGGGCAAAGGGCGCTGAACGCGCCCATTGTCGGCCCGGCCAGGGGCGGGGCCGAGGGCCAGAAAGACCAGGGCCAGGAGGCCCAGGCTCAGGCAGAGGGTGAGGGGGACCCGGCGGAACAGCGGCATTTCTCCCTCCTGGAAGTGGGACGCGGATAGACGCCAATAGACGCGGATTTATGCTTTTACCAAGAGTGTGGTATAATCCCGAAGAGTGTATCGGGAACGGCACTGTAGCGCAAGATGAATCTTGCACTACAATTTTATTGCGATGATGCCATAAGAGGCGAATCTGTAAAAATCAAAGAAAAAGTCCGCGTTGATTCGGGTTCATCCGCGTCCTTTTCCATTCTATGCCAGAATCCCTCCCTGTCAAGCCGACGCCGAATCTGGAGGAAGAACATGACCTTCTGGCCCTGGGATACCGGCGGATCGCCGGGGTGGACGAGGCCGGGCGCGGCGCGTGGGCCGGTCCGGTCTACGCAGCGGCGGTCGTCCTGCCCCTGGAGCGCCCGGACCTCCTTCGCCGGTTGGCCGACGTGCGGGATTCCAAGCAACTCTCCCCTCCCCAGCGGGAAGCCCTCTCCGGCATCATCCGGGAGGTCGCGCTGGCGGTGGGCGCGGGCTGGGCGGAGGTGGAGGAGATAGACGGACTGGGCATCCTTCCGGCCACCCGGCTGGCGATGGCCCGCGCCGTCCGCCAACTCCCGGGGCCGGTGGACGCCCTGCTCATTGACTACGTGCGTCTGCCCGAGGTTCCGCTTCCCCAACGGGCACTCCCCCGGGCCGATGCCTGCTGTCTCTCCGTCGCCGCCGCCAGCATCATCGCCAAAGTGGAGCGGGACCGGCGGATGGTGGAACTGGATCGGGAGTACCCCGGCTACGGTTTCGCCAGCCATAAGGGCTACGGTACGCCTCAGCACCGCCGGGCTCTCCGGCAACTGGGGCCCTCCCCCCTCCATCGGCGGACCTGGGGGCCGATGCGCTGACTGCAAGTCAGCCTCCCTGGGCCTCCGGCCGGAGGGCGGCCTGCGCGTCCCCTCTCCGGCGTCCGTGCAGACGGACGCCGGGCCAAAGGCCCAGAGAGGCCGATTTCCAATCAGCGCTTGTAGGGGCAACCCTTGCGGTTGCTCCCAGGGAGACCAATTTCCAATCGGCGCAGAAGGAGGTGCGCGATGTCCGTTGTCCAGGCATTCCTCAGCCTATCTACAGCGTTCGGCCTTTCTGCCTCCGCCGGGCTGAACGCCTACATCCCCCTGCTGGTCATCGCGTTGGTGGACCGTCTGACCGACAGCCTGATAGACCTGCAGGGGCCGTGGGCCTGGCTCAGCAGTTGGTGGACCATCGGCGTCCTGGCCGTACTGTTAGCGGTGGAGGTTCTGGCGGATAAAATCCCAGTCGTGGATAGCATCAACGATGTCATTCAGACGGTGGTCCGCCCCACCGCCGGGGCCATCCTCTTCGCCGCCAGCACCCATACCATCCACCTCCACCCCGTCCTGGCGGCCATCTGCGGGGTCATCGTGGCCGGCGGAGTCCACGCGGTCAAAGCCACCGGGCGCCCCCTCCTCTCCGTCACTACCGGTGGCACGGCCAACCCCATCGTCAGCACCATAGAAGACATCATCTCCACCATCACGTCCGTCATCGCACTGGTCGCGCCCTATCTCGTCCTGGCGCTCATGATCATCATCGTCTCCCTGGTGGTCTGGTGGGTCGTCCACCGACGGCATGCAAGGAGGTGAACGTGGCTATTCTGAAGACGACGCTGGAAAACGGGCTGACCGTCCTCCTGAAAGAGGTCCACACGGCTCCGGTCGCCAGTTTCTGGATATGGTACCGCGTCGGCAGCGGGCGGGAGCACGTCGGCATTACCGGTATCTCCCACTGGGTGGAGCACATGCTCTTCAAGGGCACGCCGCGCTGGCCCAAAGGGACGGCCGATAAGGCCATCTCCCGGGAGGGCGGAATATGGAACGGCGCCACCTGGTACGACTTCACCACCTACTACGCCACCCTTCCGGCGGAGAAGATCGGGCTGGAACTGGAGATTGAGGCCGACCGGATGACCGGGGCGCTCTTTGAGCCGCAGGAGGTGGAGGCGGAGCGGACGGTCATCATCAGCGAACGGCAGGGGGCGGAGAACGACCCGCTTTTCCTGCTGGGCGAGGAGGTCATGGCCGCCGCCTTCCGCGTCCACCCCTACGGCCACGAGACGCTGGGGCACATGTGCGACCTGCTGCGGATGACGCGGGACGACCTCTACGGGTTTTACCGGACCTACTACGTCCCCAACAACGCGCTGGCGGTAGCGGTGGGGGATTTTGAGACCGAGCGGATGCTGGACCTCATCCGTCGCCATTTCGGCGACATTCCGTCCGGGAACCTGCCGGACGGGGCCGCTCCGGTGGAGCCGCCCCAGCGGGGGGAGCGCCGGGTCGTGGTGGAGGGAGAGGGGCAGACCGCCTATTTCACCGTCGTCTTCCACACCCCGCCCCCGACTGATGGGGACTTCCACCCGCTGGTGGTGCTGGATACGGTCCTCAGCGGGGCCAGCGGGATGACCCTCTTCGGCGAAGGGGGCACCAACAAGACCTCCCGCCTCTACCGCGCGCTGGTGGATACCGAACTGGCCGCCGAGGTCTCCGGCAGTCTTATCCCCACGGTGGCCCCCTTCGTATACTCGCTGACGGCCACGGTGCGGGCGGGCCGCACTCCCGCCGAGGTGGAGGAGCGGCTGTGGGCCGAACTGGAGCGGATCGCCGCCGAGCCGATTTCGGAAGAGGAACTCCACAAGGCGATCCAGCAGGCCCGGGCCCAGTTTGCCTACTCCAGCGAATCGGTCACCGGCCAGGCCTTCTGGCTGGGGTGGAGCGAGATTTTCGCCGATTACACCTGGTTTGAGGGGTACCTGGACCGGCTGAGCGCGGTCACGCCGGAGGACGTCCTGCGGGTGGCCCAGGCCGTCCTGCGCCGCTCCAACGCCACAGTGGGGTGGTACGTGCCGCAGGGGCCGGCATCCGGAGAAGAGGGCTCTCAGAAATAACGCTGCCGTATGGACAACCGCCACCGTTTTACCCTTCCCTCCTGGCTCGTTCCCACTCTCGTCCTTCTGGCCGTGGGCTGGATCCCGATGAAGGCCGCCTTAGGCGGGCTCCCCTGTAGCGGCCCTGATCACGTCCTGCATCTGCTACGGATCGCCCAGTTGGACCATCTCTGGTCCCAGGGGGTTTTCTTCAGCCGGATGGCGCCGGATATGGGGCTGGGGTATGGGCTGCCGGTTTTCAACTTCTACCCCCCTCTTTCTTACTACCTCGCCCTGATCATCGGCCGTCTGGGAGGGAGATTGCCTTTGGGGTTCCAGGTGGTGGCCGGTCTGGCCATTCTGCTTCGGGGACTGGGGACATACTACCTGGCGCGGGACTTTTTCCCCGAAGAGGTGGCGCTGCTGGGCGGCGTTGCCGCTATGTACGCTCCCTATCAGGCTTACAACGCCCTCTTCAGAGGAGCCGTGCCGGAGGCAATGGGGTGGGCAATGTTGCCCTGGGCGCTATGGGCCACCGGGCGGGCCATTCGGACGGCCCGAGGGGGATGGATTGTGACGGGCGCTCTGCTGCTGGGAGCGCTCCCCATGAATCACAACCTGACGGCCATCGTGGGAGTGGCTGTGGTTGCCCTTTACGGCCTCGGGGAGGTTTTCGCTCCCTCTTCCCTGAGCGTATCCAGGCGGCTGGGGAGTTTCCTGCTGCTGATGGGGCTTGGTCTTGGCGTATCGGCGTTCTCCTGGCTTCCGGCGTGGACCGAGCGGCCGCTGGTCCAAGTGGAGCGAATCGTATACGGCTTCCCCGGTGGTTATGCCGCCCACTTCCTTCCCTGGCAGGAGGCGCTGACAGCGATAGAGCCGGTTCAGCCCGATTGGATCAATCCAACCCCTCCCCGTACACTGGGACTGGTTCCAGTTTTGGCGGGACTTCCCGCCCTGCTGTGCCTCTGGCGATTTCCCTCCACCCAGCGCCGAAGAGTTACCTTTTTCGCTGTCATGCTGGTTGGTGCCCTGTTCCTGGCGACCCCCGCCTCACGATTTATCTGGAGCGCTTTCCCGCTTCTTCACACCTTTCAGTTCCCGTGGCGGTTTCTCGGCCTCGCCTCGCTGGGACTGGCGGTCCTCACGGCGGCGACGGTCAGCCTGCTGAGTCCTCTGCGCTGGCGATGGGCTCTCGGCATCCCGATGGTGGTGGGGCTGATGCTCGCTGACCTCTTCTGGCTTCATCCCCGCTACGTCCCCGGCTGGGAGCAGGTTTCCATCGGTAGCCTCCACACCTTTGAATACGAAAGGCGGGGGACCGCCACGGCCAGCGACGAGTTCCTGCCCCGCCCCGTCCGGGTGCTTCCCTCCGACCCTCCCAGGACGGTCTTTGACACCGATGCGCTGCCGGAAGGCGCGGCCATCCAGGAGGAGCAGACGGGTCCTCTCTCCGCCGAGGCGTGGGTGGAAAGCCCCCAGCCCTTCCGGATGACCGTCAACCGCTTCTTCTACCCCGGCTGGCGGGCCTGGGTGGACAGTCGGGAGGTGGAGGTCGC
>DAOTWL010000080.1:0-8037 GCA_034435875.1 Anaerolineae bacterium | reverse complement strand
TCCCGTACGTCGGCGCGGGGGTGGCCGCGTCGGCGCTGGGGATGGACAAGGTCCTCTTTAAAGACGTCATGCGGGCCCATGGGCTCCCCGTCGTGCGGTACATCGTGGTCAAGCGGCAGGAGTGGGAGCGGGACCCGGAGGGGGTGTTGGGCCGAGTGGAGGGGGAACTGGGGTATCCCGTCTTCACCAAACCGGCCAATTTGGGCTCCAGCGTGGGGGTGAACAAGTGCCGCAACCGGGAGGAACTGGTGCAGGGGCTCCGGGATGCGGCCCAGTACGACCGGAAACTGCTGGTAGAGGCGGCGGTCCCGCAGGCGCGGGAGATTGAGGTCAGCGTCCTGGGCAACGACGACCCGATCGCTTCGGTGCCAGGAGAAATCATCCCCAGCCGGGAGTTCTACAGTTACGCCGCCAAGTACCTGGACGATGGGGAGCAGGCATCCAAATTGCTGATCCCCGCGCCGCTGTCGGAGGAGGTCGCGAAGCGGGCGCGCGAACTGGCAATTCGGGCCTACCTGGCGGTGGACTGCGCCGGGATGGCGCGGGTGGATTTCCTGCTTTCCCGGGAGACAGGGGATCTCTACGTCAGTGAACTGAACACTATCCCGGGCTTCACGGCGATCAGTATGTACCCGAAGTTGTGGGAAGCCAGCGGCATCCCGTACCCGGAGTTGATTGACCGGCTCATTCAATTGGCGCTGGAGCGGCATGCGGACCTGGCACGGAACCGGGTGTCGTACCAGCCGGAGGAGTAACAGGGAGCAGGGATATGGAGAAGCGTCGGCTGCAGGAATTGATTCGCCAGGGCGAGTCTTTCGGGGTAGAGTTCAAGAGCGATAGAGGGCCCCTTTCCGACAGTGAGTTACTGGAACTTGTTGTATGCCTGGCTAATGCTCTAGGTGGCATATTGGTAGTAGGCGTGGAAGATGACGGCAGGGTAACCGGATTGCACAAGGGACACCGTACAAGCCCAGAGCAACTGGCAGCATTTATCGGGGCCCGCACACAGCCGCACTTGTCAGTTAAGGTATCGTTTGAATCCTGGGAAGGGCAATGGGTCGCTATCATTGAAGTGCCCCGGGCAAACCAGCCGGTCGCCACCAGCGATGGTCGGTTGATGATCCGGTATCTGGATGTTCACGGTAAACCAGGTTGCCGCCCCCTTTATCCCTATGAACTGCCCGCATGGCGTGCAGATCGTGGGCTCTTTGACTACACGGCTCAGCCGGTAGAGGGGGCTGATTGGCGCGATTTGGACCCACTGGAGTTTGAGCGCTTGCGTCGGTTGATTCAGGAATATCACGGTGATTCTCAATTGCTGGCTTTGAATGACCAGCAGATGGCTCGCGCTTTGAACCTGATCACCGACCTGGGTCAGCAGACTGTCCCAACCGTAGCAGGCCTTCTGCTGGTGGGACGGGAGGAGGCCCTTCGCACCTTTTTGCCGGCTCACGAGGTGGCCTTTCAGGTTCTGGAGAGGCGGGAAGTTCGCCTGAACGAATTCTACCGATGGCCGCTCCTGCGGATTTTTGAGCGGGTGATGG
Organism: Anaerolineae bacterium; assembly: GCA_034435875.1. GTDB lineage: Bacteria > Chloroflexota > Anaerolineae > B4-G1 > DUEL01 > SpSt-77. Next base: position 6,493 of record DAOTWL010000080.1, on the reverse strand, counting down.
AAGCCTTCGCAGTCCGGAATGAGGAACGAGAGCTAATGGTGGGCCTCTTCCGCGTGGGAGTACCGGCTTATGATCCTCGGGCTTTTCGTGAAGCGGTGAACAATGCTCTTACTCACAGGGATTATACCCGATTGGGCGCCGTACACATCCAGTTGCATGAAGAGCACGTCCTGATCTCCAATCCCGGTGGGTTCGTAGAGGGGGTCACAGTCCACAATATTCTTGTTGCCGGGCCCAAACCACGCAACCCTGTTCTGGCAGATGCCTTCAAGCGCATCGGATTGGTAGAACGGACAGGGCGCGGGGTGAGCATCATCTACGAAGGGCTTCTGCGAACTGGGCGCCTGCCGCCCAATTACTCCCGAACCACCCATACATCGGTGATCCTGATCCTGCCGGGTGGTCCGAGCAATCTGAAATTCGTCTCGCTCATAGTGCAGGAGGAGAGCAGGAGGCAACGCCCATTTTCAGTGGAGGAACTATTGTTGCTCAGTCACCTCTGGCGCGAGCGGGAAGTGGATGTGAGCGAAGCGGCTCATTTGATTCAGCAGGACGAGGCAGCAGCACGTAAGGTACTGGAACGCCTTCTGGAAAGCGGATTGGTGGAGGGGCGCGGCCGCACTCGGGCTCGCCGCTATTACCTGAGCCTCGCCGTATATCGGGAGATGGGGGAAAAAGTAGAGTACGTGCGTCGACGGGGTTTTGACCGCCCGCAGATGGAACAGATGATTCTGGAGTATGTGCGGTCATACGGCCGTATAACCCGCAGAGAGGTGATGACCCTGTGTCGGGTTAATGAGCGGCAGGCTTCTTATTTACTCCAATTGCTGGTAACTACAGGGCATCTGGAAAGAAAAGGCCAGGGACGTAATACTTTTTATGCAGAGTGTCAAAGGATTGAAAAAGCGTAAAAACGCCAGATCGTTTATTTCAATGTACAATTGTACGTTTTAACGTACATTGTACGTTTTCTGAAATGCGGAAGACGCGCCACAAAGGTTCAGAATATGCCCGCCGTACGAGGGAGAAGCCGAAGACGAAAGCAGAACTTCCGCCAAAGCGTCCCACTGGTGATCAGGGGGCGGGAGACGGCACGGCCCGCGACCGCGCGCCCGGCGGTTGTGCTGAGCCGCGTAGGGGGCCTTCTTCTGCTGGGGCTTATTCTGTGGTTTGCCTTCAGTCCCCAGTTCTATGTAATGAACGCACAGGTGGTCGGTGCCCAGCGGGTCCCGGCAGAGGCCGTCTTCGCCGCCAGCGGGCTGGAGCGGTTGCATATCCTCTGGGCCAACCCGCGCGCGGCGGAACAGCGCATCCTGGAAGCGATTCCGTCCGTGGAGCGGGTGCGGGTCTCCTGCGGGCTCCCGGCCCGGTGCGTCATCACTGTCACCGAACGGGAGCCGGTGGCGGCCTGGGAGCAGGGCGGGACGGTCTACTGGGTGGACCGCGCTGGCGGCGCGTTCCCGTGTGGCGCAGGCTGTCAGCCTGCGTCACTGGAGGGAAAATGGCAGGTCAGCGGACCGCTGCCCACGGATGAGAAGGGGCGGGTGAACCCGGACGTGCTGGTCGGGCTGGAGGAACTGGAGCGGCTGGGAGTCCGCCCGGGCCCCGTCCTCTACCGGCCCGGTCGCGGGCTGGTGTTGGAAGACCCGGCAGGCTGGCGGGTCGTCCTGGGTCAGGGGAGCGGGATGGCCCGTCGGCTGGAGGTCTACCTGAAAATCCGGGCCCATTTGCTGGCAAAAGGCGTCACACCCCAATTCGTGGACGTCCGCTTCCCGGACGCGCCGTATTATTCGGTGACGAACGAGTGGTAGCCGGAGGGCCGCATGGAGCAGACGGTCGTCGGCATAGATGTGGGTTCCAGCAAAATCTGCACCCTGGTGGGAGAGATTCGGGAGGACGTGGGCCTGCGCATCATCGGCGTCGGGATTGTCCCTTCGCGCGGCCTGCGCAAGGGCTCCGTCGTCAACCTGACCGAGGCGACGGTCGCCATTGCCGCCTCTGTCCAGGAGGCGGAACGGTCGTCCGGCTACCGGATTGAGCGGGCCTACGTCAGCCTCAGCGGCCCGCACATCGCGTCGCTCAACAGCCGGGGGGTCATCGCCGTCCCGCGCCGGGAGGAAGGGATCGCCGTGGAGGATATAGACCGGGCCCTGGACGCAGCGGGTGCCGTCGCCATACCGTACAACCGGGAACTGCTCCATATCATCCCCCGCCACTACATCGTGGACGGGCAGGAAGGAATCCGGGACCCGGTTGGGATGCACGGATTCCGGCTGGAGGTGGAGGCCCATGTGATTACGGCGTCCTCTATGGCGATCCAGAATCTGGTCAAGTGCATCGCCGGCGCGGGGGTGGAGGTGGAGGAGATGGTCCTGGGCCCACTGGCGGCGGGGGACGTTGTCCTCAGCGAGAACGAGCGGGAGGTCGGGGTGGTGCTGGTGGACATCGGAGGCGGTACCACCGACATCGCGATTTTCATTGACGGGACGGTCTGGCATACGGCGTCGCTGGGTATCGGCGGCGAGTACATCACCAACGACATCGCTATTGGCCTGCGGCTGCCCACCGAAGTCGCCGAGCAGGTGAAGGTCCGCTACGGCCATGCCCGGCCCGCGCAGGTGGGTCAGGACGAGCGGTTTCCGGCGGAGCCGTTCGGCGAGAGCGGCCCGCAGATGCTCCCCCGCTGGAAGATGGCGGAGATTATTGAGGCCCGCGCGGTGGAGATTCTGGAGATGGTCCAGACGGACATCAAGCGTTCCGGCTACGACGGCCTGCTTCCGGCGGGCGTCGTCCTCTGCGGGGGAGCGGCCCAGTTGCCCGGCATGCCGGAACTGGCGCGGGAGGTACTGGGACTGCCGGTCCGGGTGGGCCGTCCGCAGGGGCTAGTAGGGCTGGTGGACCGGATCAGCGGGCCGGCCTTCGCCGTCGCCGCCGGCCTGATGGGCTGGGGGATGACCGCCGACATCCGCCGCCCGTTGCCCAAAGGGGGTCCGTCACTGGGGAAACGGCTCCGGGAGTGGCTGCGCGCGCTGCTGCCGGGGTAGGAGAATCGGAGAATCAGGAGAATCAGAAGAATCGCTGCACGTTTCACTTTTCACCTTTCACTTTCTCATCCCACATCCTGGAGGTCGCTCATGAAACCGTCCGAGAACTTCGCCCGAATCCGTGTGGTCGGGGTTGGCGGCGGCGGGAGCAACGCCGTCAACCGGATGATAGAGACGGGCATCGCCGGGGTGGACTTCATCGCCGTCAACACCGATGCCCAGGCGCTCATGCTCTCCAACGCGCCCACCCGCGTGCGCATCGGCGACAAACTGACGCGCGGGCTGGGCGTCGGTGGCAACCCGGAACTGGGCCGCAAGGCCGCCGAGGAGTCGGTAGACGAACTCTACCAGGTCCTGGACGGCTCCGATATGGTCTTCATCACTGCCGGGATGGGCGGCGGGACGGGGACCGGCGCCTCGCCGGTCGTGGCCAAAATCGCCCGGGAGATGAACGCCCTGACCATTGGCATCGTCACCCGCCCCTTCTTCTTTGAGGGGAAGAAGCGGGCCGAATTGGCAGCGGCGGGCATTGAGGCCCTCAAAGAGCAGGTGGACACCCTCATTGTCATCCCCAACGACCGCCTGCTGGAGATTGTGGAGAAACGGGTCTCCCTGCAGGATGCCTTCCGCCTGGCCGACGACGTGCTCCGGCAGGGCATCCAGGCCATATCCGAGGTCATCACCGTCCCCGGCCTCATCAACCTGGACTTCAACGACGTCCGGGCGGTGATGTCCGAGGGCGGCGCGGCGCTGATGGCGGTGGGCCAGGGCAGCGGCGAGAACCGGGCCCAGGAAGCGGCCCAGCAGGCCATTTCCAACCGTCTGCTGGATATTACCATTGACGGCGCCCAGCGCATCCTCTTCAACATCACCGGCGGCCCGGACCTCTCCCTGCACGAGGTCTACGAGGCGGCGACGGTCATCCGGGAGACGGCGCATCCCGATGTGGACCTGCGGTTCGGCGCGGTGATTGACGAGGAAATGGGCGACCGGGTGCGCATCACCCTTATTGCCACCGGCTTTGACGCCGGACAGCGCCCGCAGAAGGCGGCCCGCGTCCCTGCACGGGAGACCGTGGAGCGCCCGATGCCGGTCTTTGATAAGGACGACCTGGAGATTCCCGCCTTCCTGCGCCGCCGCGCGTAGTATGCACAAGATATACAAGGAGGCATTATGCCGGAGGGCGTCGGCCTGACCGCGCGCTCGTCCCTGGAAGAGGCCCTTCCGGCCTTCCAGGACTATATGCGCGCGCGGGATTTCAGCGAGTACACCATTCGCTCCTTCACTTCCGACCTGCGCATCCTGGGCGAATACCTGGGCATGGACCGGGCATTGGGCGATATCGGCACCCGGGACCTGAACCGCTTCGTCCACTGGCTCACCGACGAGCGGGAGGTCCCCTGCACGCCCAAGTCCCTCTCCCGCCGGATCACGACACTGAAGGTCTTCTTCGGCTGGCTGGCGGAGACCGGCGTCCTGCCGGAGGACCCCGCCGCCCCGGTGATCCACCGCCCCGTCCTCACCGGGCCGCCCCGGGTGCTCAGCGACGAGGAGGTGACTCGCGTCCTGGAAGTCACCGAGGCCCTGCGCCATCGCGACCCGCCCGACCCCCGGCCGCATCTTCTGGTCACGCTGCTCCTCTCTACCGGCATCAAAAAGGGCGAATGTATGAACATCGCGCTGGACCACATAGACCTCTCCGATCCGGCGCGGCCGATGTTGTGGGTGCGGTACGCCAGCCCGCGCCGGAAACACAAAGAACGGCGTCTCCCGCTCCCCGCCGAATGGCCGGCGGTGCTGGCCGAATACCGCGCCCGGTACGACCTCCAGGACCGACTGTTTCCCTGCACCGCGCGCAATCTGGAGTACGTGCTGGATGAGGTAGCCCAGCAGGCCGGGTTACCCGAGGGCCTCTCCTTTGAGACGTTGCGCTGGACCTGTGCCGTACGGGACTATCGGGAGGGCATGCCCCCGGAGCAACTGCGGCAGAAACTGGGCCTCACCCGTATCTCCTGGCGGGAGGTGGAGCCCAAACTCGCCCGCCTGGCGGAAGGATAAATGGGACACGAAAAAACACGGAGGAACACGGATTTCAAAGATTAAAGAACATCCACGTCTTTCCGTGTAAGTCTGTGTTCACCCGTTTCCCCCTGGATGGATGTTTATGGGCCTGACCAATTCTCACCCTGTCCTGATGGACGGTTCCCGGCTCATCGCCGAAGCCTGCGTCCGCGCGGGCGCCGACGCCTACGTCGGCTACCCGATTACGCCGGCCAGCCTTATCTTCTTCTACGCCAGCCGCCGGTTTCCCGTGGCCCTGCCGGCCCCGGACGAAATCACCGCCCTGCAGTGGATGGCCGGTCTCTCCGCCGCCGGATCCCTCCCCGTCTCCGCCACCTCCTTCCCGGGGTTCGCCCTGATGGTGGAGTCCCTCAATATGGCCTATATGATGGAACTCCCCATGCTGGTGATCCTCGTCCAGCGGCTGGGCCCGGCCACCGGCTCGGCCACGGCCGGTGCCCAGGGCGACCTCCTGCTCCTGAACGGCCTGATCTCCGGCGGCTACCCCCTCCCGGTCTTCTGTATCTCCGACCTGGAGGACTGCTGGCTCCTCCCGCCCGTCGCCCTGCAGACGGCAGTGGACCTCCGGACGCCGGTGGTGCTGCTGACTTCCAAAGAGATGGTGATGACCCAGGAGCGTTTTGACCTGGCGCGCCTGCCGGAGATACCACCGGTCCGCCGGGCCTTCTACGACGGCCCCGGCCCGTACTGCCCCTACGACCCCGGCGACGGGCTGGTCCCGCCCTTCCTGCCGGTGGGCAACGACCGGCATCAGGTCCGGCTGAACGCCTCCACCCACGACCGCTGTGGCATCATCCAGCATACCAGCGAGGAGGCCATGGCCAACACCCGCCGCCTCCAGGCCAAAGTGGAGGCCCGGACCCCCGTCCTCTACCACCTGGACGAGCAGGAGGGGGCCCGGACGCTGTTGGTGACCTGGGACATCACCGCCGGCGCGGTGCGCGAGGCGGTCGCCGCCCTGCGGGCCCAGGGCATGCCCGTCTCCCTGCTGATCCCCCGCACCCTGTTGCCACTCCCCGCCGTCTACCTGGAGACGATAGACCGCTACCCGCGCGTGGTGATTGCCGAGGAGAACCACCAGGCCCAACTGGCGCATCTGCTCTTCGGACGGCGCATCCCGCCCCACGTCCGAACCGTCACCGCCATTGGGCGGATGATCCGGCCCGATGAGATCATCCAGGCCCTGTAGGGGCAACCCTTGCGGTTGCCCAATCCGGGGCAAGGGCAAGCCCTGCCCCGCATCGGCGCTGACGGAAAGTCAGCCTCCCTGGGCCTTCGGCCGGAGGACGGCCGGCGCTCCTCACCCCTCCCCCGGCCCTTCGGGCCACCCCCTCCCCTCTCCTGACCAAAGGTCAGGAGAGGGGAGG
>DAOTWL010000079.1:0-4806 GCA_034435875.1 Anaerolineae bacterium | reverse complement strand
CTGCTGGTCAAGGCCCCCAGGGGCATGCGCCCCGTGCGCGCCATCCTGGACCTGGCCGCCGATGTGCGCGTGCGCGACTCCCTGCTGGCAACGCTGGGGATTCGGGATCGGGAGCAGGCCCACGCCCGCCTGACCGTGGGGCTGGCATAAGAAAAGGTGACGGTCACCTTGAAGGGAACCGTCACCTTTCAGGTCGCGGGGGCAGGATTCGAACCTGCGACCTTCAGGTTATGAGCCTGACGAGCTGCCACTGCTCTACCCCGCAATGCGCTTATATTATACCGCGCTTGCCCGAATTCGTCAAGGGTAACCGGCGGCTTTTATCCCAAAACTTATCCCAAACCCGACTTGGGATATTTTCGCCTCACCCCTCCCCCTGACCCCCTCCCCTCTCCCACTTCGTTCGGGAGAGGGGAGGGGGTGGCCCGAAGGGCCGGGGGAGGGGTGAGGATAATTGCCCCATCTCAGGAGGAGCGACTCATGGACCTGCGACTCAGCGACGAACACCGCATGATCCGGGACATGGCCCGGGACTTCGCCCAGAAGGAGATTGCGCCCATCGCCAGCCACTACGACGAGACCGGGGAGTTCCCCCACGAGACGGTGCGAAAAATGGGCGCCATGGGCTTCATGGGCATTGAGGTGCCCGAGGAGTACGGCGGGCAGGGCCTGGACACCCTGGCCTACGTCCTGGCGCTGGAGGAAATCTCCAAAGTGGACGCCTCCCACGGCGTCATCATGTCCGTCTGCAACTCCCTCTACTGCTACGGCATCCTCCACTACGGCACCGAGGAGCAGAAGCAGAAGTTCCTCCGGCCCGTCGCCAGCGGAGAGGTCATCGGCGCCTACGCGCTGACGGAGCCCCAATCCGGCTCCGACGCCGGCAACATCCGCGTCAGTGCCGTCCGCTCCCCCGACGGCTCCTACTACACCATCAACGGCACCAAGTCCTGGATCACCAGCGCGCCGGTGGCGAAGTACATCGTCCTCTTCGCCCAGACCGACCCCAATGCCCAGCCCCGCCATCGGGGCGTGACCGCCTTCATCATTGATACCGACCTGCCCGGCTTCCACCGGGGCAAGACGGAGCCGAAACTGGGCATCCGCGCCTCGGCCACCAGCGAGATTCACTTTGAGGACTACCGCTGTCCGGCGGAGAACCGGCTGGGGGAGGAGGGCGAGGGATTCAAGATTGCGATGGCCGTGCTGGACGCCGGTCGCATCGGCATCGCCGCCCAGGCCCTGGGCATCGCCGAGGCCGCCTACGAGGCGTCGGTCCAGTACGCACGGGAGCGGTACGCCTTCGGCCAGCCCATCGGCCAGTTTGAGATGATCCAGCAGAAGATCGCCGACATGAAGTGCCGCATTGAGGCCAGCCGGTTGCTTATCTACCAGGCCGCGCTGGCCAAAGAGGAGTTCAAAAAGACCGGCCGCCGCTACACCCTGGAGGCCTCCATGGCCAAACTCTTCGCCTCCGAGACCGCCACCTGGGTCACCAAAGAGGCCATCCAGATTCACGGCGGCATGGGCTACAGCAAGGAACTGCCCATAGAGCGGTACTTCCGGGATGCCAAAGTGACGGAGATTTACGAGGGGACCAGCGAGATTCAGCGGCTGGTCATCGCCCGTCTGGAGACGGGGCTCCGGTAATTGCCGGATGGGGTGACCGTCACCTGGCGGGTGACGGCCACCTCTTTTTTCAAAACGCATAGCAAAAGGCATCTCCCCTGAAGAAATTGTGAAGCAGTTGCGAAGGTTGTGTGAAAACTTCGGGTAAGGGCAGATGGTCGGGAGCAGGATAGCCGGGGGAAGTGAAGTCAGCCTTCGTAGATGCAGAAAATCACCCCGGCCAGAGGAGAATACAGGACACCGTCCGGCCCGATGCACTGCGCCCGGACCAGCCCGGGGTGGTCCAGGTAGGCCGTGACCAGTGGCTCTATCCGGTCAAACATCCGGCGCACTTCCCAGGTCCGCTCCGGGGCAAGGGCATGGTGGAAGACAACGAAGAGGCGGTTGGCCATGTGATAGCGCCCCTCCCGGGACTGATTCCGGTACAGCCAGGTAACCAGGCCCTCCGGCTGGGCTCGGGCCTCGTCCAGCGAAAGGGGATACCCGCGCGGGAAATCGGTCAATTTCAGGTCAAAGGGGACACCATCCAGATAGAAATCCACCGACGGGTGGAAGGGGTTCCGTTCGGGGACAACACGGGGGTGGGAACAGCACATCTCCAGAACGACCTGGTGGGTGTGAAAGTTGTACCAGCGCCGAACCACGTAGGCGGCGAACGGCCGGAGGGGAAATCCCCGCTCCGCCGCCACCCGACGGGTCTCCTGACGCAACGCCTCCAGGGAGCGGATGCGGTAAATAAACCGGCTGGCCCGGTCCCAGCCGTCGTGTTGAATCCGTCCCCAGGGGGGCATCCGGGTCAGGCGCCCGAGTTCGGAGCGGATGTCGGCGTCCATCGCGGAAGGTTTTGCCGACAGCGAGAGCAAAACGCCGCCCCCTTCACGTCCGTGTCGTGGAGGGTGTTGGAGAAGTGCATCACACAGCGGGGGTCGGGGCAATGGCCCAGCCCCCAGGTATGGCCCAACTCGTGGACGGCCTCTTTGAGCACCCGCTGACGGAAGAGAGCGATGTCCTCAGGGAGGCCGTAGAAGGAAGGACGCAGGCGCGGCAGGGCGACGAATGCCTCCCGCCCCCGCAGGGTCGCCTGTCCGAAGATGAAGTTCAGCCCGGGGGCGTAGCAATCCACGTCCGCCAGGCCCAGAATCCGCCCGGCGGGCGTGGAGACGGCGCGCAGCGCCGCCAGCATGGCCTCTCCCCGGTACTGGCGGCGGTGCGGGTCGTATCCCCCCTTCGGGATGGGGACCGGTTCTCCAACGGTCACCGGGCATCCCAGGGCCGCCCTCAGTTCCTCCGCCAGCCAGGCCGTCAGGTCGGCCTCCACTTCCCCGACGGGGACCAGCAAGACCTCCCCGGGCATCTTCCGGCATCCATGCTGTGGGGCGGCGCTTCGCGCCGCCCCACTACCCCGCTCAGAACCCGAAGCCCAGGCGCTGATGCGCTTCGCCGGACATCATGGAGGGGTCCCAGCGCTCCATCCCCATGACCACCTTCACCGGTCGTTCGGTGACGGCCTGGGCGGCCCGCCGGGCCTGCTCAAAAATCATCCCGGCCAGCGGGCAGAAGGGGGCAGTGAGGATCATCGTAATCTGGACCTCCCCGTCCACCTCCTCAATCTTCCGCACCAGCCCCAAATCCACCACGTTGAGGCCGATCTCGGGGTCGTACACGTCCCGCAACGCTTCCCGGATGCGGGCAATTTCCTGCTCAGAAAGGGGTTGCTGAGTTTCGTTCATAATTCACTCCTCTCTTTCAAGAGAAACCTGATCTTTTTCCATTATACCACAACACTCCGCCCTGTCAAAAAAGCAGAGAAACGTCGTTGAAAACCGGGTTGCACCGGTGAAGGATTATGGTATACTACCTCCGCTAAAATCGCCCGCGAGGTGGGACATGCTGGATATGGAACAAGTTCGGGCCGATTTTCCCGCCCTTTCCCGAACCGTCCACGGCCATCCCCTGGTCTTCCTGGACAGCGCGGCCAGTTCCCAGAAGCCCCTGCCGGTCCTGGAGGCGATGGAGCGGGTGTACCGGGAGTGTTACGCCAACGTCCACCGGGGCATCTACGCCTTCAGCGAAGAAGCCACTCTGGCCTACGAGAACGCACGGGACCGGGTGGCTTCTTTTATCAACGCCCCCGTACGGGAAGAGATTGTCTTCACCCGCAACACCACCGAGGCCATCAACCTGGTCGCCTACGCCTGGGGACGGACGAACATCCGCCCCGGCGACCGGATTCTCCTGACCGAGATGGAGCACCACTCCAACCTGGTCCCCTGGCAACTGCTGGCGCAGGAGAAGGGGGCTCAGCTGGTCTACCTCCCCATCACCGACGACGGCCTCCTGCGGATGGACTTGCTGGATTCCCTGCTGGACGAACGGGTCAAACTGGTCGCCGTCACGATGATGTCCAATGTGCTGGGGACAATCAACCCGGTTCAGGAAATCATCCGGAAAGCCCATGCCGTCGGCGCGGTGGTACTGGTGGACGCGGCGCAGGCGGTGCCCCACATGCCGGTGGACGTCCAAGCACTGGATTGCGACTTCCTGGCCTTTTCGGGGCACAAGATGTGCGGGCCCACCGGCATCGGCGTCCTCTACGGGAAAGAGGCACTTCTGGAGGCCATGCCGCCGTTCCTGGGCGGCGGGGATATGATTCGCAAGGTGGAGTGGGAATCCGCCACCTGGAACCGGCTCCCCTGGAAGTTTGAGGCCGGGACCCCGGCCTTCGTGGAGGGCATCGGGCTGGGAGCGGCAGTGGATTATCTGATAGGCATCGGAATGGGGGCCATCGCCGGGCACGAACGGGAACTGACCGCCTACGCGATGGAGCGGTTATCGGCCCTGGAGGGCCTGAACATCATCGGTCCGCCAGCCCATCAGCGGGGCGGTGTGATCGCCTTCACCTTCCGGGGCATTCACCCCCACGACGTCGCCCATATGCTGGATATGGAAGGGGTCGCCGTCCGGGCGGGGCATCACTGCGCCCAGCCCCTCCACCGCCGTCTGGGGCTGACCGCCACCGTCCGCGCCAGTTTCTATCTCTACAACACCCCCGAAGAGGTGGACTATCTGGCCCGGGCGCTGGAGCGGGTGGGGAAAATGCTGGGGCAGTAGGGGCGTTTCTCCCCCTGGCCTGCGGCCAGGGGGGAAGGGAGGAACGGGGTTTTGCGGCGGCCGAAG
>DAOTWL010000078.1:0-5769 GCA_034435875.1 Anaerolineae bacterium | reverse complement strand
CTCGCGCCAAGCGTCAACCTGCGTTGACGCCCTTCTCAGGGTCGGCGAAGGCCGACCTTGTTGCGAACGAAGTGAAGCAACCTGGCCGAAGGCCCAAAGAGGCTGACTTCAGTCAGCGCCCGAGGCGGCGACCCAACCGGTGCAGCCCCTTAAGTTAACGCATATGCCCCCGGCCCCTCTCCCGCTTGCCTTCGGCGGCGGCCCTCACCCCCGGCCCCTGAACTTTGGCTTTTGGGGCGAAGGGGCGGAGAAGAAAATTTAAAAGCCACCCCAAACCAGCGAGGTGAGGTAAGAAGAAAATATTTTTCATTGCGGCGGCTTCGCCGCCGCAATGAAAAATATATTCTCTTTTACCCCGCTGGCGAAAAGGCCAAACTTGAGGGAGGGGCCGGGGGAGGGGTGAGGCAAGCGCGCCGAAAAAGTTAGTGCCATTGGGCTTTTCGCCCGCCATATTTGGGGACAGCCCGGAAAGGCTGTCCTACATCTGGGGGTTCTTGCAACCGGTTAGAACGCCGCCACGATTTCCTGCAGACCTACCAGATTGGGGGATTCATATGAAAATACAGAACGTGGTCATCCTCTCCGCCGTGCGGACGCCCATCGGGGCGTTCGGCGGCGCGCTGAAGGACATCCCGGCGGCCCGGCTGGGCGCGATCGCCGCGCGGGCCGCGCTGGAGCGGGCCGGAATCCCCGCCGACGCCGTGGACGAGGTCATCTTCGGGTGCGCCCGACAGGCCGGGAACGGCCCCAACGTCGCCCGACAGGTCGCCTGGCACAGCGGGGTCCCGGTGGACCGCCCCGCCTTCACCGTCAACAAGGCCTGCGCCAGCGGCCTCAAGGCGGTCACCCTGGGGGTGCAATCCATCCTCACCGGCGAGAACGGGGCCGTCCTGGTCGGCGGCGTGGAGCAGATGTCCCAGATTCCGTACCTCCTGCTGAAGGCCCGCTGGGGTTACCGGCTGGGGGAGGATACGGTGGTGGACGCGATGTACCGGGACGGCTATATGTGTCCCCTGGCGGAGATGCTGATGGGGGAGACGGCGGAACTGCTGGCCGAGCGGTACGGGATTTCCCGCGCGGAGCAGGACCGGTTCGCGCTGGAGAGCCACTGGAAGGCGGTGGCGGCCTGGGAGAACGGCGCTTTCGCAAGCGAGGTGGTGCCGGTGGAGGCCCCCGGCCCCAAAGGGGGGACGGTCGTCGTGGAGCGGGACGAGCGGCCCCGAGCCGATACGTCGCTGGAGAAACTGGCGAAACTCCCCCCGGCCTTCAAGAAAGAGGGCACCATTACCGCCGGGAACGCTTCCGGCATCGCCGACGGCGCGGCGGCGCTGGTGGTCGCATCCGCCGACTGGGCCCGGGCCCACGGGCTTGCGCCCATCGCCCGCTTCGTGGGCTTCGCCTCCGGCGCCGTCCCCCCCCGGGAGATGGGTCTGGGCCCCGTCCCCGCCACCCACCGCCTGCTGGAGCGCACCGGCCTCGCACTGGACGACTTTGATCTGATAGAACTGAACGAGGCCTTCGCTGCGCAGGTGCTGGCCGTGGAGCGGGAGTTGCCCTGGGACCCGGCCCGGCGCAACGTTCACGGCGGCGCGGTCGCACTGGGGCACCCCACCGGATGCTCCGGCGCGCGCATCCTGGTCACCCTCCTCAACGCCCTGCGGGTACACCATCGGGCGCTGGGCCTGGCGACCCTCTGCGTCAGCGGCGGGCTGGGGATGAGCGTGGCGGTGGAAGTGATCGGGTGACGGTCGCCGGATTCACCTGCCGTACGGCCCCACCCGTCGGCTGATGGCCCCGACGCTGATGCGGATTTCCACTCCCGGGGCAATCTCCAGGCGCGCCAGGCCACCCTCCCGATCCAGGTAGGTCAGTTTGCCGTAGATGCCGCCGATGGTCATCACTTCATCCCCTGCCTGGAGTTCGTCCATTCGCTGCTGGTACTGTCGGCGCGCCCGCCACTGGCTCCAGAGCATGAAGCCCAGGAAGGCGACGATGAAGAGGATCAGGATGATGGTTTGATCCATAGGGGTCTCCTGTGAAAAGTGAAACGTGAAACGTGAAACGTGAAAGGTGAAGGGGCGGAGTCATTGCCGTCCCGCGATGACCGCCTGGCCCAGGGAGATGCCAGCGTCGTTGGGCGGGACCAGGCGGTGGGTGTAGACGATGAATCCGTCCCCCTCCAGAAGCGCCACCACCTTCTCCAGCAGGGTCACGTTCTGGAAGACGCCGCCGGAGAGGGCCACTTCGTTCAGGCCGGTCCGGGCGCGCAGGCGGAGGCAGACCTCCCGCACCATGGCCGCCACGCCGTTGTGGAAACGGGCCGCGACCACGCCGATGGGCGCCCCGTCCCGCACATCCTCCGCCACGGCCCGAATGACCGGCGACGGGTCTATCTCCTCCCCCACCCCAAAGGGGTACGCCTCCTCCACGCCGTCCGCCACCTGCATCTCCAGTTCTATCGCCGCCTGGGCCTCGTAGTTAATCTCCTGCCGCCCCCCCGCCAGCGCGGCGACGGCGTCAAACAGCCGCCCCATGCTGGAGGTGGGGACGGTGTTCAGCCCCCGGGCCAGTTGCCGCTCCAGGACGGCCCGCTCGTCGGGCGGCGCGGCGGCCACGGGCGGCAACGCCGGATCCCAGGGGACCCCCGCCGCCCAGAGATGGGCCAGCGCCACCCGGTAGGGCCGCCGGATGGCCGCGTCGCCGCCGGGGAGGGGGATGGAGCGGAGATGGGCCGCCCGCCGGAAGGACCCGTAGTCCGCGATGAGAAACTCCCCGCCCCAGATGGCCCCGTCCACCCCGTAGCCGGTCCCGTCAAACGCCACGCCGATGACCGGTCGGTCGCCCGCCAGCCCCTTCTCGGCCATGCACGCGGCGATGTGGGCATGATGGTGCTGGACGGGGACGGTCGGCAGGCGGTCCGCCAGGCTCCGGGCGTAGCGGGTGGCCAGGTAGGCCGGATGTAAGTCATGGGCGACGACCTCCGGCTCCACCCGGAAAGTCCGCTTCAACTGCTCCACCATGTCCTCAAAGAAGCGCAGCGTCTCGTAGTTCTCCATGTCGCCGATGTGCTGGCTGAGAAAGGCGTAGCGCTCCCGGGTCAGGCAGAAAGTGTTCTTCAGTTCGGCCCCCACTGCCAGGACCGGTCGGACCGGGAAGGGGAGGTGGACGGGGTACGGGGCGTAGCCGCGCGAGCGCCGGATGGGGAGTTCGGCCCCCCGAACGATGCGGGTGACGCTATCGTCACAGCGGGCGTGAATCTCCCGGTCGTGGAGGAGGAACGTGTCCGCCAGCGCGGCCAGGCGCTCCAGCGCCTCGCCGTTATCGGTGACGATGGGCTCCTCGGAGTAGTTGCCGGAGGTCATCACCAGCGCGATGGGGAAACCGTCCGCCGGCTCCAGAAGCAGGTAGTGGAGGGGGGTGTAGGGAAGCATAACCCCCAGGTAGCGGTTGCCCGGCGCCACCAGCGGGGAGATGGGGGCGTCCGCCCGGCGGCGCAGGAGGACGATGGGCCGCTGGCGGGAGGTCAGCAGCGCCCGCTCCGCGTCGTTCACCTCGCAGTACGGCTCCACCGTCGGGAGGTCAAAGGACATAATGGCGAAGGGCTTATCCACCCGTCCTTTGCGCTCCCGCAGACGGGCCACCGGCGCGTCGGCGGTGGCGTCGCAGGCCAGGTGGAATCCCCCCAGTCCCTTGACGGCGACGATCTGGCCCGCCATAATGGCCGCGCGGGCGGCCTGGAGCGCCTCCTCGCCGTAGAGGGGCGGGGCGTCCGGCCCGGCCCGGAACTCCAATCGCGGCCCACAGACCGGGCAGGCGTTGGGCTGGGCGTGGAACCGCCGGTTCGCCGGGTCGTCGTACTCCGCCTGACAATCCGGGCACATCACGAAAGGGGCCATGGTCGTGTTGGGCCGGTCGTAGGGGATGTCCCGGATGATGGTGAAGCGGGGGCCGCAGTTGGTGCAGTTGATGAACGGGTAGCGGTAGCGCCGGTCCCGGGGGTCAAAGAGTTCCCGCAGACAATCCTCGCAGATGGCGACATCGGGGGAGATGGGGACAAACTCCCCCGGCCGGGCCTCGGAGTGGAGGATGCGGAACCTCACCCCCTCCCCCCTGCCCCCCTCCCCCTCTCCCGTCATACGGGAGAGGGGGAGGAGGGTAACGGTGATGCGCTCAATGCGGGCCAGGGGCGGGGCGTCCGTCCGCAGGCGGGCGATGAATTCGTCCACAATCGCCTCCGGGCCCACCGCCTCTATCTCCACGCCGGAGGAACTGTTCAGCACCCAGCCGGAGAGGCCCAGGCGGGTCGCCAGGTTGTAGACGAAGGGGCGGAATCCCACCCCCTGGACGATGCCGGTGATGTGGATGCGGCGGGAGACAATCGGGCCGTTACCTGCGCCGTCCATTTCGGGCCCCCTTTCCTATGGCCAGGAGGGCCGCCAGCGCGGCGGCCAGCAGGCCGGGGTTCGCCTTCAGAAAAGAGGCCGCGTCCCCCAGAGGAGCCGGTACCGATGCCGGAGGGGTTGGGGATGGCGTCGGCGTGGGGGTCGGGGTCGCCGTTGGGGTGGGGGTGGCGGTGGCCGTCGGGGTGGGCGTGGTGGGGGGGGACGGCGTCGCCGTCGGCGTGGGCGTGGGGGAGGGAGTGGGCGTCGGCGTCGGGGTCGGCGTCGGCGGGAGGGGCGACGGCGTGGGCGACGGGGTCGGAGAAGGGGACGGCGGGGCCGCCGGGGGCGCCGACAGGGAGGCCCCGGCCCGGTACGCCTCCGCCAGTTCGCGGGTCAGGTTCAGGTAGTACTCCCCGTACCCCACGCTGGGCTCAATCTGCGTCCCTTCCATCCATTCGTTGAAACTGGTGATGATGACCCAGTCCGCCCCGCTGGCCGTCGCGCCCTGCCTGCCACGGCGGTAGTACGCTCCCCCGGCCCGGTCGCGGACGAAGGCGTCGGCGCGGCCGGTGGCCCGGTCGTCGTAGCCGGGCATAACCGTTGCCACCCAGAACTTCTCCGCGCCGTTGTGGGCACTCCAGTCCCGCACCCGTCGGCCCCAGCGGCTCAGCACCCCCTCCGGCGCCGAGTCCCAGGCAACGCTGTAGAGGTGGTTGCCGTCAAACACCTGGAGGTCATCCAGGTTCGTCCCCTCCGCGATCCAGACCGTCTCCCGGTTCGGGTCCACCTCCTGCCGGATGGCCTGCCAGGTCTCCACGGAGTACCGCTCCTGCCGCCAGAAGAAGATGACGGGGCGCCCGCCCACCCGCAGGTAGGCGGGATGGGCGGCGTGGACCGTCCGCAGGTGCCGGAGCGCGGCGGCCACGTCGCCGATGGAGCCGATGAAGGGGCTGGTCAATTCCAGGTCCACGGCGGCCCGCAGGCCGTGCCGGGCGGCGATGTCCAGCAACAGCGCGAAGTTGGTCTCCGTCTGGTTGTTGGCGGTCCAGGGGCCGTACCAGGACTGGACCAGGGCATCAATTCCGGCCTGTTTGGCCCAGAGGACGTGGCGCTCTATGGCCGCCGGGTCGGCGGAGACGTACCGCTGGGCCGGGTAATCGGAGAGGGGCCGCTCCCAGGTGGCCGAGTCGTACCAGGCGTAGTAGAAGGCCAGGACCAGGCGCTCGCCAGAGGCGCGGACGGTGGGAGCGCAGAGACCGATCAGCAGGCAAACCAGAAGCAACCCGTACCCGTATTTCCGCTGCATTGTAGGATGTATTCTACCATACAATGCCGGAGTGGGGAAGTCCTCACCCCACCCCATATGCATCCATTTCAGGCTGGGTTT
>DAOTWL010000077.1:0-13135 GCA_034435875.1 Anaerolineae bacterium | reverse complement strand
CACTGACGGAGGGGGCCGGATACTTCGCCCGGGTCCTGGCGGTGGACGGGGCCGGGAACGCCGGAGGCTGGAGCGACCTCAGCACCGTCGTCACGCCGGACCTGACGGCGCCGGCGGTGGTGGTGACCGCCCCGACCCAGATTGCCACCGGCACCTTCGTCGTCTCCTGGTCTGCTGCGGACTCCGGGTCCGGCGTGGATTTCTACTCGGTGGTCTACCGGGAGGACAGCGGCCTATGGCAGACGTGGATACCGGTCACCACGACCACGCAGGCCACCTTCGTCAGCGGCACGCTGGAGCACACCTACGTCTTCAGCATCACCGCTGTGGACCGGGTCGGCAACCGGGGTGCGGGGACGGCGACCACGAAGGTGGCGAGGTGGCGGGTCTATATCCCCCTGGTCCTGCGCAACTACCGGCCCTTCGTCAACGGCAGTTTTGAGAACGACTTGGCGGGATGGACGGTCACCCAAAGTCCGCTGCCGGCGAGCGTCGTCCCGAATGTGGCCGAACGTACCGGCAACACAACGCCTCCGGCAGATGGCCAGCGGGTACTGTTGCTGGGTAACCCCAATTACTCCTGCAACGGGGTTCCCCTCGGGTATGTTGCCGTAGAGCAGACCTTCGTTGTTCCTCACGATGCGGTCTCGCTAACCTTCAAGTATATCATATGGACGCAGGACGCCTCCCCATCCAATAAATATGACTACGACCTGTTTGAAGTGTGGCTGGGCAACGAGAGGAAGTTTGATGATACTAACCGCAATCACAAAGTCGTGAGTTGCGATAAGTGGTGGCGCGTCCCCGACCAGGATAACCCGCGCAACGGCGCAACTTCCGGCTGGGCCCAGGCCAGCATAGACCTGACGTCCTATCGGAGGCAGACCGTGACGGTATCCTTCCGCCTCTACTCCCGGTACGATAACTGGTACAACACCTATGTCTACATAGACGATGTGAAGATTATCCCGTAAGGGTATTGGTCGGGGTAGGTTTGCAGGAAATCGTGGCAGCGCTCTAACAGGTGCAAGAACCCCCAGATGTGGGACAGCCTTTCCAGGCTGTCCCCAAATAGGGCGGGCGGAAAGCCCGCCCTACGCCTCACCACGATTCAATCCAGTGCTGCCTCGGCCGGGCGGGCCGGGCATTTCCGGGAGTGCCCGGCACGCCCCCTTGATGTCAGGCCTGGCAGCATTCGCTGCAGGAAAAACTGCGGAAATCCTGTCAGGAGGTGTCCGTTGAAGCAGGTCCGCCGGATTTCATTACTGGCCCTTCTTTCCGTTCTCTTCTCCATTGGAGGGGCAAACGCCGTCGGAGCCCAGGCAGGGGTCGGCCAACTGGGCATCACCCTGGTCAACCCCGCCGCTTTCCCCGCCGTGGAGGTTTTCTTCGTTGTCCGCGACCTGGACGGGAATCCCTTGCAAGGCCTGAGGGCCTCCGATTTCTCCCTCACCGAGAACGATGTTCCCGTCTCCGACTTCTCGGTGGAGGAGACGGAACATCCGATGCTGATCGCCATTGTCATAGATTCGGCAGTCAGTTTCAACACCCGGGAGGGAGGCGCCCCGCGGGTAGAGAAAGCCAAAGAGGCAGCCAGATGGCTCATCGCCCCGGAATTCGGCCGACTGATCCCCGATGACGAGGTGGCCATCTACGCGTTCCAGGACGGAGTGCCCCAGCGGCTGATGGACTTCACCTACGACCACCAGAAGGCGCTGGATCAGGGGTTGCTGGCAGTCACCACGGCGGGGAACCAGTATACGGCCCTCTTTGACCTTCTGAAACGGGCCATAGGGGAAACGGCGGCTCGCCAGGGCACGCGCCGCCGGGCCCTCCTGGTCTTCTCCGACGGGGTGGACAAGACCAGCGGGATTGAGGTAGACCGGGTGATCCAGGAGGCGGTCCGGGCCCACCTGCTCATCTACACGGTGGGGATGGGGGCCAACCTGGCCCACGACCAGCCCGGCTCCGCCTTCCTTCGCCGCCTGGCCGAAGAAACCGGCGGGTACTATATGTGGTATCAGCCCGGTCGGGCAGGCGAGAAGGAGGAAATGGAGGCATTCCTGGACCATCTGGTGGCCCAGCGGCGGGGGTACCGGCTGACCTACTCCTCCGCCCAGTACCAGGGGACGCCGGAGATTCGCCTGGTCGCCTCCTTCGGGGGATACACGGGGGAGGACCGGGCGACCTATCCGGTGCCGCCGCTCCCGCCCCGGGTCAGCGTGGAGTACCCCCAGGAGGGGCAAATCCTGGAGGGGACGGTGACCGTGCGGCCGGGGATCGCGATGGCCCAGCGGGACATCGCGCGGGTGGAATTCTATCTGGACGACCGGCTGGTCTTCACCGCCTCTGCGCCGCCGTGGATCTTTGAGTGGGATACCCGCGAGTGGGCCAGCAGTCCGACAGAGCCGAATGTGTACCGGCTGCGGGTCGTCGCCTGCGACATCGGCGGCCTCTGCGGCGAAGCGGCCATCACCCTGGGAGCCCGCCTGCCGCTGCCGACCCCAACACCTCTCCCCCCCCTTGCCCCTGTGAACCGGGTCCAGACCGTTGCCACGCTCATCGCGCTGGCCGTATCCCTCAGCGCGCTGATTCTGGCGGTGATCCTCTTCCGGCGGGGTGGGATGCAGGCGGTGCGCGGTGTGGCGGCGGAGATTCAGCGGCGCACCCGGGTCTGGCGCCAGCGGACGGGTATCTTCGGCGCGGGTGCTCCGGCCGCCCGCTCCCATCTGGCTACCCTGACCGTCATCGGGGGCCCCTTCGCCGATAAGGAGTTCACTATTGACGAGGAAGTGGTGTTCCTGGGGCGGGAGGAGGAGCGGGCCGACCTGGTCTTCTACTGGGACGACTACATCTCCCGCCGTCACGCCAAAATCGCCCGGGAGGGCGAGCAGTTCTATATCTGGGACCTGAACAGTGCCAACGGCACGTGGGTGAACGAGCAGCGGGTGCCCCGTTCTCTCTCCGAGGGGCTGGAAATCAGCGAGGCAGTGCCGCTTCCCGATGGCACCATCATCCGGCTGGGCCCCGACCTGCGGCTGCAGTTCCGAGTGGGGAGCCCTTCGCCGGCTCCGGCCGCTCCCCCCTCATCTCTCGGGGCCGCCCCGGCGGAGCAGACGTCCACGCGGGTGCTCCCCCCGACGGAGCAGCAACGGGAAACCCCTGGCCCTGCGGACACCCGGCCTTTACCCTCTTCCCACTCTTCGTAAGGAGGGCTCTGATGGAAGGGTACACTCATCCTGTCCGACCTTTCCCTCCAGGAACCCGCATCGGCCCGTACACCATTATCCGTCAGATTCCCAGCGGCGTAGGGGGAATGGCCATCGTCTATGAGGCCCGCCTGGGAAGCCGCGGACCGTCCGTCGCCTTGAAGGTGGCCCACTCTGGATTGGGGGGATTTTTGAAGGATGAAGCGGCATTCCTGAAATCCCTTCAGTTGAACCATCCCCATATTATCCGGGTGCTCCCGACCCCCCTGGGCGGTGGGACCAGCGACTACATCGTGAAAGACCCGGAGAGCGGCTGCTGGTATTTCGCGATGGAATATATGGCGGGCAGCTCGCTGGCCGACTGGTTGGCCCGCCGCAAACGGATTCCCCTCCCCAAAGCACTGGAAATGCTCCGCCAGATCGGAAGCGCGTTGGACGCAGCTCACCAGGCCGGGATCCTTCACCTGGATGTGAAGCCCAGCAACATTCTGTTCCGGGAGGATCCGGAGCGGAGAAAGATTCACGCCGTCCTGACCGACTTCGGTATCGCCCGCCCGATGGGCCGGGTGGCTACCGGACAGACGACCCTGACGGTGGAATACGCCTCGCCGGAGCAGGTTCGCCTGGCCTCCGGAGAGGCGGTGGAAATCGGACCGGCCTCTGACCTCTACTCCCTGGGCGTGGTCTTCTACGAAGCCGTAACCGGACGCCTTCCGTTCCGGGGAGAGAGCGAATCGGCACTCCTTTACCAGATTGTTTATGAAGAACCGGACCTCTCTTCCCCGGCTCTCCCTCCAGCCGTAGCGTCGGTTCTGAGCCGTGATCTGAGCAAAACCCCGACCGAACGCCCATCCTCGGCCATCGTCCTGGCGGAGGAACTGGAGAAAGCGGCCGCCGAGGCACCCACCCGACCCCCGCGCCGGGTAGGTGCCCGGTTCTGGCTGGGGATGGGGCTGGGACTCCTTCTGGGAATCCTGCTGGGCTTTCCCGGGGGATGGTATCTCGGGCGTCGGGGGGAAACAGAGAAAACCGCCCTTTCTTCGGCGACCGAAGTGACTACTCCAGTGAGCATCCCGGTTTCCCGACTGACTGTATCGCCCGGCACCGCAACACCCACTCTGATGCCGACAGTGCCTTCTCCTACCCGTCCTCCCACATCCACACCCATCCCGCCGACCAGCACCCCGCTCCCTCGTCCGGCGACCCCGACGACAAGCGCCGAAGGATAGGAGGTGCAAAGTGCCAAAAGGAATTCCCATCTTCGCGGATGCCCGGACGGATCCTGCCGGACGCCAGTTGAACGAAGACGCTATCTACCAGTGCACATCGGTTCCGGCCGAAAAACGGATGGCCCGAGGACATCTCTATATCGTGGCCGACGGTACCGGTGGTCAGGAGGGAGGTCAGACGGCCAGTGCGATGGCGACCACCATCATCGCCGAGCGGTTCTACGACGACCAGAATCCCGCCATCGGGGAAAGCCTTCGTCAGGCCATCCTCACTGCCCATGAAGCCCTCTACGAACTGGCCCAGCGGATCCCCTCCTGGGCAGAGATGAGCACTACCGTGGTGGCCGCCGTCGTCCACCAGGGGCAACTCTATGTGGCCCACGTGGGAGATAGCCGGGCTTACCTGGTCCGGAACGGTCGGGCCCGCCTGCTCACCCGCGACCATGTCTGGCTGCAGGACGACGAAAACTACGGTTCCCTGACCCGCTGGCTGGGTGGGGGACGGAGCCGGCAGGTAGAGGTAGACCTGATCACCGAATCCCTCCAGGAGAACGACACCGTTGTCCTCTGCTCCGACGGCCTCACCGATGTGGCCGGCGGGGAAGATATCCAGGCCCTGGCTCCGAAGGGGTCCCCTCAAACGGCCGCCCGGCAACTGGTAGAACTGGCTAACCGGCGAGGCACAGGTGATAACGTCTCCGTGGCCGTCATCCGCTACGGCGGGAAAGGGGCTGCCACTCCCGCCTGGACCCGCTGGGCGGCGGCCGGGGCCGGAGGGCTGGCCCTCCTGGGCCTGCTGATGGCCCTGGTGATCCCGCGCGGTTCCGGAGGCGGCGGCGGTGGAAGCGAAGCCACTCCGACGCGCCCCTCGCACATAGAGGGGATCGGCGCTCCCGTCACGCTCTCCCCCACCCCGGTTGCCGTTCCCCGTTCTCCGGAAGTCACGCGGCTCCCTACCTCCACACCCCGGCCACCCACTCCCACCTTCACGCCTCCCCCGGTGCGGCCAACGCCGATAAAGCCCACCGCTACCCCTACGACCAATCCGGTACCGACAGCGCCATCTGGGGAGGAACAGCCACAGCCCCCATCGTCGCGGCCATGAACGCCATAAGGGACCGTTTCCCGGGAAGAATTCTGCTCATTGCGCTGGTCCTGAGTGCCCTGGTCGTCTCCTCCGTCCAGGCCGACGACTGGGTCGTCGGCAACATCGTCGGCCTCTGCCGGGGGACGGAAATTCGGGAAGGGCCCGGCTTCGGCTACCGGGTCCACACCGTCGTCCCGGAGGACAACTGGGCCGTCAAAATCATTGACGGGCCCCGCTACGCCGACGGGGAGGAGTGGTGGGATACCAGCCGCCGGGCCGCCGGCGACCCCAGCGGCGGCACCGGCTGGGTCTACCGCCGCCAGGCCGAGTCCTGCCGCGCCCCCACCCCCACCCCGCCGCCCCCGCCGACCACGCCCGCTCCCGCCCCGGCGCAGGTGGTGCTGGTCACCGGTATATCCATTACCCCGCCGTTCCCTGTCGCCGGCCAGTGGGTCAACGCCCGCTTCACCGTCCGCAACGTGGGCGGGCAGACCTTCGCCCCCCGCTACTTCGGCGCCAAGGGCCGGGGGCCGGGCAACGCCAACTATGATTTCCTCTGGATGGAGAACTTCACCCTGGCGCCGGGCCAGGAATTCACCTACGACGCCAACCGCCCCCTGGGCCCGCCGGGCCAGTATTGCTTCACGCCCCAATACAGCCCCGACGGCCAGACCTGGACCGACATCCGCTGGCCCAACGGGAACGCCAACACGCTCTGCATCACCGTTCAGGAAGCGCCAACGCCCCCGCCCTCACCGACGCCTGTGCCTCCACCGACCCTCCCACCGACGCCGACCTTCACCCCCGTCCCTCCCCGACCGCCACCGCCGCCCCAGACCGGTGCCCTCTGTGGACAGCCGACCATAGACTACTACGATTCCGGCCTCACCAGCCTGATGTACAGCGTCCTGGTGCTCTGCGGAAGCGGGGAGCGATTGCTGCTGACGGCCACCGGCTTTGGGGGCAGTGAGTACTACCGGTGCGAGGGGCCCACCGTCCTCCCGCTGGAACCGCCCCTCTCCCTGCGCGGCGGGACCCTCTACTACGAGCTGCGGGCCTGCAACCGGGTCCAGGCCATCGGCGGCTGCGGGGAATGCGGAGCCACACCCACGGCGACCCCTACGCCGATCCCCAGGCCAACCGCTACCCCCACACGGCTTCCCACCCCCACCGCCGTCCCCCGTCCACCATCACCGGCCCGGGTGGTGCTCACCGGCGACCTGATCGTCTCCCCTTCCCCAATTCGGCCCGGCCAGTCGGTCAACGCCCGCTTCACCGTCCGCAACGAGGGCGGGGAGACTTTCACCGCCCGCTATTTCGGCGTCAAAGGACGGGGGCCGGGCGGCCTCAACGCGGACTTCCAGTGGCTGGAGAACTTCCGCCTGGGGCCGGGTGAGACGTTCACCTACGATGCCAACCGTTCCCTGGACCGGGAGGGACGGTACGAGTTCGTGCCCCAGTACAGCCCGGACGGTCGGGCCTGGGTGGACCTGACCCGGGGGGACGGTCGGACCAGCCGGGCGACGGTGGAAGTAGGCGCCCCGACGCCGCCTCCCCCCCAACCGCCGCCGCTACCTCCCGGCACCGACCCATGCTCAGAGGCCGCCATCCGGGCCTATCTGGCCCGCCGGGGGTCTCCGCTGGCCGGCTCGGCGGGCGCGTTCGTCAGCGCCGGGCAGCGCTACGACGTGGACCCGCGCTTTGTCGTCGCCATCGCCAACGCCGAATCCTCCCTCGGTACCAATGGCCGCTGTGCGACGGAGCGGCACAACGCTTGGGGATACGGCGGCGGATGGCCCAACTGCTGGACGTTCTCCTCCTGGGAGGAGGGCATCTGGCAGGTCACGATGGACATCGGCGAGTACTACTTCCGCCGCTACAACCAGCGCACCATTCCATCCTTTGCGATTCGGCCCCACGGGACCTGCACCTCCCACTGCTGGTGTGCGGGCGGATGTGAACACTGGGTTGCCAACGTCTCCGACGCCTACCGCGAGATGGGGGGCGACCCCAACGCGCCTGACCTGAGTTTCACGGCCGCCTGCCGTCGCTCTCCTTCTCCCTCACCACCCCCTTCTTCTTTCTGCGCCCAGACCCAGACCAACTGCTACCCGCAGGGGGAATGTACCTGGTACGCCTGGGAGCGGCGGCAGGACCTCCCCTGCTTTCTGGGTTCGGCGGGCCACGCCCGCAACTGGGCCGATTCCGCTCAGCAGTGCGGCTTTGAGGTCAACACTCGCCCGGCCCCTGGAGCCATCGCTGTCTTCCCCTCGGGGGTTCAGGACGCCCACCCCACCTACGGGCATGTCGCGGTGGTGGAGCGGGTCTACGCCGACGGCCGGTATCGGGTCTCGGAGTACAACTTCCGGTGCCCCCACTGCGCGGGGGAGCGGGACGTCCCCCCGGATGGGCGGGTGCGCTTCATCCACGGGCGGGCCGGCGCCCAGGCGGCCGGGCAGGCCCGGGTCCTGGCCCAGCGGACGGGCACCGTCGCCGGAGGCCAGCGGCAGACCTCGTCGTGGGCCATCCCTGCGGAGCAAGCGGAAGTGGGCTTCCTCCTCAACTGGCCGGGCAGCGCGCTGGACCTGGTGGTGACCGACCCCCAGGGTCGGGAGGTAGACGAGCATTATCCCGGCGCCTGGATAGAGGTAGCGCCCCAGACTGTCTACCTGGTGATCTCCGACCCGACTCCCGGGGAATGGACCATCGCCGTGGTGGGGCGAGAGGTGCCGGAAGGGACAACCGAATATGTCCTGACCGCTGTGGGCCGGGCGGCGGGCCCCCGGGTGGCAGGCCCGCAAACGAGCCTGATGAGATGGCTCCTCGCCGGGGCGGGGGCGCTGATGGGCCTTCTCCTCCTGACCGGGACGGCGGGGGCCGTATGGGCGCTCCGGAGACGGCGACCCCCATCGGGGGCCAGCAGACCTCCCCGTCCTTCGCCCAGGGGGGCAATCGCTCCGCCCCGGCGCGGGGGGAGTCCGCCCGCGCCGCCTCGCCCCCCGTCCGATGCCGCATCGGCGGGGAGGCCCTATCTCCAGGTCCTCTACGGACATGCCGCGCCGCCGACGATCCCCCTCCCCAACCGTCCCATCCTCATCGGCCGCGATCCCCACTGCGACGTGGTGTTGGCCGACCCGATGGTCTCTGCGCGCCATGCGCAGATTGCCCCCGCCCCCTCTGGCTACTGGCTGGCCGACCTGGGGAGCACCAACGGCACCTTCGTCAACGGCCGGCGGGTGCAACAAGCACTCCTTCGCCCCGGCGACCGAATTCGGATAGGGGCCACAGAGCTGCAGTTGGGCAAGCCGGGCCCCCAGAGGATACCGGAATCCCCGCGCCCGGTCGCCCATGCCCCGGCGGGAGCGGCCTGGCTGGAGATCGGAGGACGGCGGTACGCCGTGCCGGCGTCGGGCGGCGAGGTCGGTCGGGACCCCCGCTGTGCGGTGGCGCTGGACGACCCCACCGTCTCGGCCCGCCATGCCCGGCTGGAATATCGGGACGGGGTCTGGCGGGTCACCGACCTGGGGAGCACCAACGGCACCTTCGTCAACGGCCGGCGGGTCCAGCAGCAGACCCTCCGGCGGGGGGACGTCATCCAGTTCGGACGGGCCAGCGGGCGTTTCTGGACCTGAACGTCCGCCAGGAGATGGCCCGGAAATTTTTGGCATTTCTGTCCTGATATGATATAATAATACAGTGCTACCGGTAGCACCAGGATTTCTGCAAACCGTTTGCGTTCCCATCCCCTATGTCGGAGGAGGTTGCCATGATTTGCCCCACCTGTGGTACTGACAATCGCCCTGGTGCACGCTTCTGCGCCAAATGCGGAGCCCCGCTCACCGCCGAGACGGTAGCCTGGAGTCCTCCCCCCGCCGAGCCCGCCTTCTCCGCCCCGCCTCCTCCACCAATGCCCTCTCCGATCCCCGCCGGGCCCGTCGCCGTGGAAAAGCGGTATCCCATCCTGCGGGTCCTCAGCGTCATCTATAAAGTCCTGGGCGGGATTGTCGCGGCGCTCACTGCCCTGGGAGCCATCGGCGTCTGCATGGCCGGGATCGCCGGGGGTTCGGCCCTGGGAGACCTGGGACGAGGATTCGGTACACCGGTGCCCGCCATCGGGGGGGTGGTCGGCGGAATCATCACCGGCCTGGTCCTCCTCTACGGCGGATTCATCGCCGTTACCCTCTACGCTTTCGGTGAGATGATCTCCCTCTTCATCTCAATGGAGGAGAACATCCGCTCCCTGGCGCAGCGGTGAAAGGAGGCAAGATGCGTTGCCCTCAATGTGGGTACGAAAATCGCCCCGACGCCCGGTTCTGTCGGAATTGCGGGGCCGCGCTCCCTGCAGACGGAGCCCCTCTCCGGGAAACTCCGCCCCTTTCGGAACCTTCCGGTGCTTCGCGGACTTCGCGATCCAGTATGGTAGGCATCGCGGGCAAAGCAGGCATCCTCGGAGGACATACCATCCTTACCATTGGTGCTCTGCTGATCCTGTTCGGCTTCATCCTGCCCTGGGCCTCCTGCAGTGGAGTTCAGGTCAGCGGGTTGGAGGTGGCCACCCAACCCTCTCAATACGGGGCTGAAGAAACGGCCCGTATCCTCCTGTTAGTACCTCTGGGAGCGCTCGGGCTGATCGTGCTGGGGATGCTTGGTCTGGGGAGCAACCTGTTGGGCCTTTTGGGTAAGACTCTTCCCCCTATCTACCATCGGCTTTCCGCTCTGGTGCCGGCCGTTGTAGCAATACTGGCATGGCTCTGCAGTTGCTTGCCTTCCTGCGCGTTTTTTACGAATATCCAGCATCAACGGTCCGACCCGAAGAACATGGGGCTGGGTATGCTGATCCGGCTGGAGTACGGCTTCTGGATCACCGCCATTGGCTTGGGTATTGTGCTCTTGGGCCTGGTACTGGCCATTGGCGGAGGGATACTGGCCCAGTTCAGCCCGAAACTCACCCCCGCGCGCAGCAAAACCGGCGCGGAAAACTGACATGCCGGGGGCTTTTAGCCCCTGGATCAGATGCGAAGCCCCCTTCGGGGGCTTTCGGATAGCCCATCAGGGCCACGGCCCAACGGGCCTCGCCAAATCTTTGCGTCCTTTGCGCCCTTGGCGGTTCAAACCATCCCAACCGCACAGGTAGAAAAATTCGTGACTGGAGTCTGGCGATTCGTGAAATTCGTGCCATTCGGGGCAAAACCACGGAGCTGCAGGAGAGATTCCGGATGTCGGAAGAGGTGACCCTCGTCGTTCAGACCAACCGTCCGGCCTACCCGGCCACCGGCAGCACCCAACTGGCCTACGTGCTGGTGGAAGCCCGACCTACCGGCGCGGTGGCCCGGGTACGGATGCCGCTCAACTTCGCCTTCGTCCTGGACCACAGCGGCTCTATGAGCGGCGCCAAACTGGCCAACCTGAAGGCGGCCGCCAAATTGGCGATAGACCGCCTGGGGCCCGGCGACCTGGTTTCCATCGTCATCTTTGACGACAAGGTCCAGGTGCTGGTCCCCAGCCGGCCTGCCGATAACCCCACCGCGCTGAAGCGGGCCATAGATGACATCCGGGATGGCGGCGGGACGGAGATGTCCCGGGGGATGCGGGCCGGCCTGGACGAATTGCGCAAGGGGCTGAGCCCGGGCCGGGTGAACCGGATGCTCCTGCTGACCGACGGGGAGACCTTCGGCGACGAGGCCGTCTGCCGGAAACTGGCCGCCGAGGCCGGCCGCAACGGTATCCCGGTGATCGCCCTGGGCCTGGGGGAAGACTGGAACGAAGAACTCCTGGACGCCATCGCCGATACCAGCAAGGGGGTCTCCGACTTTATTCCCGACCGGCAGCCAGAGGCCATTCTGAAAAGTTTTGAGGAACACGTCCGCTCCGCGCAGGCCACGGCCATTCAAAACGCCCACTGCATCCTGCGGCTGGTGCCGGGGGTCGTTCCCCGGGCCGTCTGGCGGGTCACTCCCCTCATCGCCAAACTGGGCCACCGCGCCCTCTCCGACCGGGACGTCCAGGTCACCCTGGGCGATATGGACGTGGGCCAGATGCAGAGCATCCTGGTGGAACTGCTGCTCCCTCCTCGCGCCCCGGGCACCTACCGGGTCGCCCAGGCCGAAATCAGTTACGACGTGGCGGCTCTGGGGTACACGGGCCGGAAGGCCAAAACGGACATCGTCCTGGAGTTCACCCAGGATGTGGCGCGGGCCGCCCAGGTCAACCCCACCGTGATGAACATCGTGGAGAAGGTGACGGCCCATCGGCTGCAGACGCAGGCGCTGGACGAAGCGGCGGTGGGCAACATCGCCGGGGCGACCCAGAAACTGCGTGCGGCCGCCACCCGTCTCCTGGAACTGGGGGAAGGGGAACTGGCCCGCACTGCTCTGGAGGAAGCCCGGCGGCTGGAGGAAGGCAAGGGCCTCTCCTCCGCCGGCACCAAGAAACTCCGCTATGAGACGCGGAAACTGACCCAGAAACTGGATTAGAAGAGGATTGCGATGGTTACCTGTCCCCAATGCGGTTCTCAGCAACCGGATGGAGCGGCTTTCTGCGACCAGTGTGGGGCGGCTCTGGGGGGGATCGCTCCGACCCCGCCGGTCGCCGCGCCGTTTCCGGCTCCGGCGGCAGGCCCAACTGTCTGCCCGTCCTGCAGGGCTCCGGTGATCCCGGGCGAGGCGTTCTGCAATAACTGCGGCGCGCCGCTGAACCCCGCCGCCCCGGGGCCGGCCCCCTCTCCTCCCATCCCGCCCCCGATCCCGGCCGGCCCCGTTCCTCCACTGCCCACCCCAGGGGTCGGTGGGCAGACATGTCCGCAATGCGGCGCCCCGGTGGAACCGGGCAGCGCTTTCTGCGATATGTGCGGCGCGCGGC
This sequence comes from Anaerolineae bacterium, assembly GCA_034435875.1. Taxonomy (GTDB): domain Bacteria; phylum Chloroflexota; class Anaerolineae; order B4-G1; family DUEL01; genus SpSt-77. The sequence goes on along the minus strand of DAOTWL010000077.1, from coordinate 752 downwards.
TGACGGCGGCCCCGCCTTCTCCACCCGTCTACCCGCCCGGTCCCGCTCCCGGCTACCCCCCGACACCCGTGCCGCCTCCGGCTACCTACCCGCCCCCGTACCCGCCCGTGTATCCCACAGCCGGCGCCGTCTCGGGCAAACTGGTCGTCCAGGGCACCAACGCCGTCCTCCCCTTCCCACCGGGCAAGAGCGAAATCCTCATCGGTCGGGAGGACCCGGTCAGCAACATCTTCCCCGATATAGACCTGACCCCTCACGGCGGCGATGAAGGAGGCGTCTCCCGGCGCCATGCCCGCATCTTTGCCCAGGGCAACCAAATATTCATTGAGGACCTGAACAGCACCAACTACACCTACGTCAACCAGCAGAAACTGACACCCGGGCAGCCGCACCCGCTGAAGGACGGCGACGAACTTCGGCTGGGGAAGGTTCGGCTGACGTATACGGCATAGAGAGTCAGGATTCTGCGGGGCCAAAACCCTCCACTACGCATACGACCTTGCTCCAAAGACTCCTATCCTGCTCCTCTGGCCATGGAACAACAATTGGCTACCTGACACTTTTGGCCAATCCCGCCCGGACGTGAACGTCCGGGCTCAGAAAACAAAGCCAGATCGCAAGACAAATCTTGCGCTACGGGCTATTTAGTGGTTCATTCGGCAATTCCCTTTCACTTTTTCGACCGGCGCCGACGGGCCCGGTGACGGCGCCGATGCCCCCAAACGAAGGGATGGCAGTGGGCATCCCAATAA
>DAOTWL010000076.1:0-24711 GCA_034435875.1 Anaerolineae bacterium | reverse complement strand
GTATCCTGCCGCTGTCCCCCGTGCGCGGCAGGGGTTAGAGCCGGCCCGCAGACTCCGGACTTATGGACCACCTGTATCCTGCCGCTGTCCCCCGTGCGCGGCAGGGGGTAGAGCCGGCCCGCAGACTCCGGACTTATGGACTGCGGACTCCGGACCGCGGTTATCGTCTGGGGTCTGTCCCCGGCGCCGCGTCTATTTGACAATCCCCCTATTTCGTTGTATACTATACCCACTCTTCCCGGAGAGAGTCCGATGAAAGTCCATCGCCTACCCATCCCGCCGGCCCCTGAGAACCAGACCTGACGGTCTGGTCAGGCGCGCTGGGCCGGCCCCTTCTCCCAGGATATACCAGCCAGCCTCCAGACCCGGAGGCTGGTTTTTTATGGGATAGGACGCGGAAAAACGCGGATAGACGCGGATTTTTTTAAAAAACGCAAAAGGGGATTTTCCGCGTTTTCCGCGCTCGTCCGCGTCCTGTTTTCCAAACTCTCGGGCAGGTAATAGGACGCAGATGAACGCGGGTTTTCTGATTCCCTGGGCCCTTTGTGTCTTTGTGTGAGGCCGGCCAATGAAGATTCTGGCCCTCAGCGATCAGGTCGTGGAGTCCATCTACAGCACCGAGGTCCGGGAGCGGTTCGCCAATGTGGACCTGCTCATCTCCTGCGGCGACCTGCCGTATTCCTACCTGGAATACGTTGTGACCATGCTGGGCGTCCCGGCCTTCTACGTCCACGGTAACCACGACCAGCCGGAGGACCTGGGCCGGGGAGAGTTGCTGACCAGGCCGCGCGGCTGGGTGAACCTGGACGGGCGCACGGCGCGGGTGGGCCCCGTCCTGCTGGCGGGGCTGGAAGGCGCGCTCCGCTATAAGCCCAATGCCCCCTTCCAGTACAGTGAGGCAGAAATGCGCTGGAAAGTCGTCCGCCTGCTCCCGGCGCTGCTGCTCAACCGCCTGCGGTATGGGCGGTATCTGGACATTCTGGTGACCCATGCCCCGCCCCTGGGCATCCACAACGACCTGGACCTGCCGCACCGGGGGTTTGCTGTTTTCCGGTGGCTGATGGAGCGCTTCCGCCCACGCTACCTGCTCCACGGCCACAAACACGTTTACAAGCCTCAGACCACCCGTACCCGCTACGGGGAAACCCTGGTGGTTAACGTCTATCCGTTTGCCGTTCTGGAACTGTAACCACCGTAGGACGGCCTTTTCAGCCCGTCCGGGCGGCCTGGAAAGGCCGTCCTACAGTAAGTTATCTTGCGATGAGCGACGTGGAGACCCTTCTGGACTTCCAGGAGGCCCGCTTCCGGGCCTTCCTGCGGGACGTCTGGGCGGCCCTGAGCGGACGCCCCAACCGCCTGCTCTCCTGGCAGGACGTCAAAGACCACCTGCGCCTGAGCGGCCAGGTCTATCGGGGCATCCAGACGGTGCCGCTGAGCCAGATTGTGGGCAGCGTGGACCGGTATCGGGATTTTGACCGCGCCTTCCTGCCCACCCAGTCCCATACCGTCCATCGCTGGCGTTCCATCAGCCGGGCGTTCTACGACGACGTCAGCCTGCCGCCGGTGAAACTCTACAAGGTCGGCGACGCCTATTTTGTGCTGGACGGCAACCACCGCGTCTCCGTCGCCCGGGACCGGGGGCAGGAGTTCATTGAGGCGGAGGTCATAGAGGCCCGCACGCGCGTGCCGGTGGAGGCCACCGTAGATGCGGACGACCTGGAAATTCTGGGGGAGTACGCCGACTTCCTGGAGCGCACCCGCCTGGACGAACTGCGGCCCGAACAGGACATCCGCTTCACCATCGGCGGCGGCTACGGGCGGCTGCTGGAGCACATCGCCGTCCACCGCTACTTTATGGGCCTGGAGCAGGGGCGCTTCATCCCGGAGGAAGAGGCCGTCTGCGACTGGTACGACAACCTCTACATGCCGCTGGTGCGCATCATCCGGGAGCAGGACATCCTGAAGCACTTCCCGGGCCGCACCGAGGCGGACCTGTATCTCTGGATTATGGACCATCAGCACTTTCTGCGGGAGCAGTTCGGCCCCCAGGTACGGCCGGAGGAGGCCGCGCGCCACTTCACCGACCGGTACTCGGCCCGTCTCCTGCGCCGCCTGGCCCGACTGACCCGCCGTCTTCTGGGAAGAGTCAGAGGATAAGGAGGAGAACCGATGCCAGCCAAAGTGACGCCCCGAAGTGTGGACTATTCCCGCTGGTACACCGACGTGGTGCAAATGGCCGACCTGGCCGACTACGCGCCCGTCCGGGGGTGCATGGTCATCAAACCGTACGGCTATGCCCTCTGGGAGAACATCAAGGAGGGGCTGGACCGGCGCTTCAAGGCCACCGGCCACGTCAACGCCTACTTTCCGCTTTTCATCCCGCTCAGCTTCATCCAGAAAGAGGCGGAGCACGTCAAGGGATTCTCGCCCGAACTGGCGATTGTCACCATCGGCGGCGGCGAGCAACTGGAGGAGCCGCTGGTCGTCCGGCCCACGTCGGAGACCATCATCGGCCACATGTACGCCAAGTGGGTGCAGTCGTACCGGGACCTGCCCATCCTCATCAACCAGTGGGCCAACGTCGTCCGCTGGGAGATGCGCACCCGCCTCTTCCTGCGGACGACGGAGTTTCTCTGGCAGGAGGGTCACACCGCCCACGCCACCGCCGAGGAGGCGCTGGAGGAGACGCTGCGGATTCTGGATATTTACGCCGAGTTCGCCATAGAGGACGCGGCCATTCCGGTCATCAAGGGGCGCAAGAGCGAGAGCGAGCGGTTCGCTGGCGCGGTGACCAGTTACACCATTGAGGCGATGATGGGGGATAAGCGGGCCCTGCAGGCGGGAACGTCCCACTTCCTGGGGCAGAACTTCGCCCGCGCGTTTGACATCAAGTTCCTGGACCAGAACAACGAGTTGCAGTACGCCTGGACGACCAGTTGGGGCGTGAGCACCCGGATGGTCGGGGCGGTGGTGATGGTCCACGGCGACGACCAGGGGCTGATCCTGCCGCCCAAACTGGCCCCCATTCAGGTCGTGGTGGTGCCCATCTGGCGGGACGAGGACCAGCGGACGGCGGTGATAGAGGCCGTCGGGCGCGTGAAGGCGGCCCTGGAGCCGGAGGTCCGGCTGAAGGTGGACGACCGGGAGGGGCTATCGCCGGGCTGGAAGTTCAACGACTGGGAGATGCGGGGGGTGCCGCTGCGGATTGAGGTGGGTCCGCAGGACGTGGCGCAGGAGCAGGTGGTGCTGGCGCGCCGGGACCGGCCCGGCAAAGAGGGGAAGACGGCCGTCCCGATGGCGGGCCTGGCCGACGCCGTCCGGGAGATGTTGATGACGGTGCAGGCCGACCTCTACCGGCGGGCGCTGGCCTTCCGGGAGGCCAATACGTTCTACCCGGAGGAGTTTGAGGGGTTGCGGGAGGCGGTGGCGAACGGCTTTGCCTATGCCTGGTGGTGTGGCGATGCGGAGTGCGAGGCGAAGGTCAAGGAGGAGACGACGGCGACCATCCGCTGCATCCCGCTGGAGCAGGAGCCGGGGACGGGCCGGTGTGTCGTCTGCGGGCGGGAGGCGTGGGAGCGCGCCGTCTTCGCGCGGGCGTATTAGAGATTGTCTGAAAAGTCGTTCGTAGTAAGGCACGGAACGCAGTGGAGTGCCGTAGACCGCTCGTAGTGAGGCGCGGGGTGATTCGGGACATCCTGGGCGTTTCGGCTCGCCCCATTGCCAACACCGATATTCTCTGCTTCGACCCCCAGGATATGGCACCGGAACGTCTACCGCCGGGCATCCTCCATCCCCGCCGGGTCGCCAACGGTGTCGTTGCCGGGATAGAGGACTACGGGAACAAAATGGGCATTCCCCCAGTAAACGGGGCCATTCTCTTTGATCCCGGCTACACGGCCAACCCCCTGGTTTTCTGCTGTATTTGATGCCCCCGTCCGCAATAATGGGAACTCCGGCGGGCACAGCGACCTGCGCGCAGGCGTAGATGGCGCTCAGTGGCGGCATCCCCGCCCCGGCCACGACGCGCGTCGTACAGATAGACCCCGCCCCGACCCCCACCTTAGGTCGTCCCCAACGCCCACCGCCGCCCCCACCAGCAGCCGCCCCTGCGCGTCGCGGGCCGCGTGGGGGTACTGGCGGGCCTTCAGGATGTCCTTCACCGTGATCAGCCCCTGCAGGACCCCTGCCCCGTCCACCAGCGGCAGTTTCTCAATCCGATGCCGCTGTAAAATGGCCTTCGCTTCCTCCAGCGTGATTCCCACCGGAGCGGTGATGAGCGGCGCGCGGGTCATGAAGTCGCCCACCGGGCGGTCCAGGTCACCCGCTTCCAGAAAGCGGATGTCCCGGTTGGTAAGGAGGTGAATTTGCGAAAATCCCCTGCGTATGCTATAATATTTCCCAGACAACGGGTATTGGGATGAAGGAAAGTGGGCTCCAACCCACTTTCTTTCACATATAGGGCCTTGCGTTTTGGGAGGAACTTTCGGGTATGAAAAGCGAACTGCTGCTGGCCTTCAATCAGATTTGCGCTGAGCGGAACCTCTCGCGAGAGGTGGTGATGGAGGCCATCCGCGCGGCGATCGTCTCCGCTTATAAGCGGGATGTGGGCGCGCCTCCTTATCAGAACGTCACTGCTCAGATTGACCTGGAGACCGGGAAGACGCGCATTTTTGCCGAACGGCGCGTTGTGGCCGAAGTCACTGACCCGCAGGTGGAGATTTCGCTGGAAGAGGCGCGGAGGATCAATCCGAACGTCCAGTTGGGGGAGACGCTGATGGTGGATAGCACCCCCAACGACTTTGGCCGGATCGCCGCGCAGGCTGCGCGTCAGCGGATTATGCAGTGCATCCGGGAGGCCGAGCGCGAGGTCCGCTATACCCGTCTGGCGGAGCAGGAGGGAGAATTGGTCCACGGAGTTGTCCAGAGCATCACCCCCCAGGGGGTGATGCTGCATCTGGAGCGCACCGAGGCCATCCTGCCGCGCAAAGAAATGGTGCCAGGGGAGCAGTACGCTCTCCATGACCGGATTCGCGTCTATGTGCTGGAGGTCAACAAGACCCCGCGCGGTCCGCAGATTATCGTCTCCCGCAGCCACAAGAAACTGCTCCAGCGGTTGCTGGAACTGGAAGTGCCGGAGATTCAGAGCGGCGCCATAGAGATCAAAGCCATTGTCCGGGAAGCGGGCTCCCGCTCCAAAGTCGCCGTTGCCTCCCGGCAGCCGGGGCTGGACCCGGTAGGGTCCTGCATTGGCGTGCGCGGGACGCGCATCCAGTCCATCCTGCGGGAACTGGGCAACGAGAAGGTGGACATCATTGAGTGGAGCCCCGACCCGGTGACCTTCATCGCCAAAGCGCTGGGCCCGGCCCGGGTCCTCAGCGTGGTGCTGGATGAGGATTCCACAGAGCCCATCGCCTACGTCGTCGTCCCCGATGAGCAGTTGTCCCTGGCTATCGGCAAGAGCGGGCAAAACGCCCGCCTGGCGGCCAAACTGACGGGCTGGCGCGTGGACATCCAGAGCGCCACCGAAGCGGTCCAGTGGGCCCTCCGGCAGATCAAGGCCGATCCGGACACTCGGGAAGCGCTGGGCCCGACGGCGGAGTTGTTGCCGCAGGTGGAGGCGGCGCTGGCGCGCCGCCATCAGGAAAAAACGCCCTATACGGCCGAGGAACTGCTGGCCATCCGCCAGGTCGTGGAGAAAGTCCGCCATCATCTTCTGGAGGTGAAGCGGGCGCGCAAAGGCCGCCACAAGGTCCAGAAGGCGCGCCCCTCGGCGGTTGAGGCGGAACGCCAGGCGCGCGAGGCGGCGATTCGGGAAGCCCGCGCCCGTATACCTGTGCACACGTACCAGATTCCCATTTCGGAACTGGGCCTGAGCGAGCGGACCCAGAAGCATCTGGAGCGGCACCAGTTGACCACTGTTGGTCTGCTTATGGAGCGGCTGGCGGAGGGGGAGGAGGGGTTGCTCCGTCTGGAGGGCATCGGCGCCCGCGTGCTGACGGAGATTCGCGAGGCAATGGAACCGTTTATGCTCCCGGTACCGGCCCCTGTGGAGGAAGCCCCGGCGTCGGAAGCCGTTCCGGAGCCGACGGCCCCGGTCGCGGAGGCGGTCCCGGCGGTGGAGGAAGTGCCGCCAGCGGTCCCAGAGGAAATCTCGTCGGTGCCTGCTCCTCTCGTCGGTGCAGTCCCGGCGAAACCCTCCGTGCTCCCGAAGGAAACCGTCCCGGGTGAGCCCGAGTTCCTGCCCGAGGAGAAAGTCCCTGCAGGGCCCGTGTGGATGCCGGAAGCGAAGGCCCCGGCAGAACCCGTATCCCTGCCCGAGGCACCGGTCTCAACGGAACCGCTGCCGGTTCAGGAAGAAACGCCTGTGGCAGTGGAACCCGAAATCGCGGCACCGGAGGTACGTCCCGAAGCGCCGGTTGTCCCGTCTCCGGAGCCGACGACGGTCTCTGTGGAACTCCCTGCCGAAGTGGAGGTGGGAGAGGTAGAGGAAGAGACGGAGGAGTGGGAAGAGGAAGAGGTGGTGGAACGGAAACTGGGCCGGAAGCCGCCCAAGCGGCATAAGAAACTCCGGCGGGAGTTCATTTACGACGAGGAATTGGGCCGCGCCGTCGCCATCCGCAAGCATCGGCGGCGTGGAGAGGACTGGGAGGAGTTTTAGGGGGCGGCGTCCGCAGTTCACGGTCCACAGCCCAAAGTCCAGAGTCCGCAGTTCACAGTCCATAAGGAGGACGGAATGGTCATTCAGCGCTTTGAGGACATTCAGGTATGGCAGCGAGCGCGGGAACTGGTTCGGGAGGTGTACGCGATCTCGGGGCGGGGCGCCTTTGCCCGGGATACGGGTCTGCGGGACCAAATTCGCCGGGCAGCAGGGTCGGTGATGCACAACATTGCAGAAGGTTTTGATGTCGGCTCCGATGCCGAGTTTATACGGTTTCTGGGCTACGCTCGTCGCTCCGCAACAGAAGTCCAGTCCCAATGTATATCGCCCTGGATCAGGGATACATTACCCAGGCAGAGTTTGAGCGGCTCTACGATTTAGCTGCCCAATGCAGGAAACTCATCATCGGCTTTATCAACTATCTGCGGAAAGACCAACGATGACTTGACTCCGGACTCCGGACTAAACCCATGACCCGAGGCCGACGCAAACACATTCCTCAGCGCACCTGTGTGGCGTGCCGCGCGGTGCGCCCGAAGCGGGCCCTCATCCGCATTGTCCGCACCCCAGAGGGGGAGGTCCGGGTGGATGAACGGGGGAAGCAGAGCGGACGGGGCGCCTATCTCTGCGCGCAACGGGTCTGCTGGGAAGAGGCGCTGAAGCGGCGTCGGCTGGATACGGCCCTGCGCACCACCCTGGACGAGGCCACGGTGGAGGCCCTCAGGGCCTATGCCCAGTCCCTGCCGGAACGCCTGGAGGAGGCTGACGCGTCGGAGGGGCAACCGGTACTGTTGCCCCTCCGATAACTCTGGGCCCAGAAGGAGGAATTATGGCAGATAAAAACAACCGGATGATTGAAATACCGGCTCGTCTGACGGTCCGTGAATTGGCCCAATTGATGAACGTCAGCCCCATTGATGTCATCAAGCGGTTGATGTACGACGGCATCATCGCCACCATCAACCAGACCATTGACTACGAGACGGCCGCTATCGTGGCCTCGGAAATGGGGTTTGAGCCGCGTGAGGAAACCGTCGCCGTCGCGGAAGAGGAGGCGGCTCTCGCCGGACCGACGCCTCTCTGGGAGCGATTATACGCTCAGGAGGACCCGGCGAACCTGCGTCCCCGCCCGCCGGTCGTCACGGTCCTGGGGCATGTGGACCACGGCAAGACCTCCTTGCTGGATGCCATCCGCCAGACCGACGTCGCCGCCGGGGAGGTCGGCGGGATCACCCAGCACATCGGCGCCTATCAGGTGGAGCACAACGGGCGCCTCATCACGTTCCTGGATACGCCGGGCCACGAGGCCTTTACTGCCATGCGGGCGCGCGGCGCCCAGACCACCGACATTGCCATCCTGGTCGTCGCCGCCGACGACGGCGTGATGCCCCAGACAGTAGAGGCCATCAACCACGCCCGCGCGGCCCGCGTGCCCATCATCGTTGCCCTGAACAAAATAGATAAACCTACTGCCCAGCCGGAACGGGTCAAGCGGCAACTGAGCGACTTGGGCCTGACCCCGGACGAATGGGGCGGTGATACGTTTGTCATTCCCGTATCGGCCAAGAAGCGCATTGGTCTGGAGGACCTGCTGGCGACTATCCTCTTGGTCGCCGATGAGCAGAACATCCAGGCCAATCCCAACCGTCCTGCCGTCGGGACCGTCCTGGAGGCCCAACTGGACCGCAGCATGGGCCCCACCGCGACCGTCCTGGTCCAGAACGGCACCCTGCGGGTGGGGGATGCGGTGGTCGCCGGGACGGTCTATGGGCGGGTGCGCCGGATGCTGGATAGCCACGGCAAGCCCATCCGGGAGGCGCCGCCCTCCACGCCTGCCCGGATTCTGGGTCTTTCGGACGTCCCCACTGCCGGGGACATCTTTGAGGTGGTGGAGAGCGAGAAGGTTGCCCGCGCCATCGCCGCCCAGCGGTTGCAGGAGCGCGAGGCTCAGGCGGCCCGTCCCACCCGTCTCACCCTGGACGACCTCTCCCGCAGCATCCGGCAGGGACAGGTCAAAGAACTGAACCTCATCATCAAGGCCGACGTCCAGGGCGCCATTGAGCCGATTGTCTCCTCCCTCTCCAAACGGGGCCGCGAGGACCTGAAGGTCAACATCATCCACGCGGCGGCCGGAAACGTCACCGAGTCCGACATCAACCTGGCGATGGCCTCGCGGGCCATCGTCATCGGCTTCCAGGTGACGGTGGACCCGGCGGCCCGGCGGCTCGTTGAGAGCGAAGGGGTGGACGTCCGCATTTACGACATCATCTACGAGTTAATAGACGAAGTGGAACTGGCCCTCAAGGGCCTTCTGGAACCGACCTACGTGGAGAAGACCATCGGCAAGGCCGAGGTACGGGCGACGTTTGAGATTCCCAAAGTCGGTCGGGTGGCCGGTTGCTATGTCCTGGAGGGGGAGGTGCGCCGCAACGCTCGCGCCCGCCTCTTCCGGCAGGGAGAGCAGAAGTTTGACGGCCCCCTGGCCTCTCTGAAGCGCTTCGCCAAAGACGTGCGTGAGGTTAAGGCAGGCTACGAGTGCGGCATCGGCCTGGAGGGATTCCACGACATCCAGGTCGGGGACATCCTGGAATTCTATGTGAAGGAGCGCGTAGCGCAGGATTAATCTTGCGCTACTCACTATGGGCAAAAAATATCAGAAACGGGCGGCCGATTTGATTCAAACCCACCTGACCGACCTGCTCCAGACGCAGGTCAATGACCCGCGCCTGCAGATGCTGACCATCACCGGAGTGGAAGTGACCCCGGATGCGACCCGGGCTCATGTCTACGTCACCGCCCTGGGGGACCCGGAGCGGCAGGCCGAAGTGCAGGCGGCAATTCGGAGCGCCGCAGGCTTCCTCCGTCGGGAACTGGGCCAACGACTCCGTCTGCGCAACACCCCCGAACTGGTCTTCCACTGGGATGTTTCCATAGAGCGGGGGGAGCGCATCGCGGGCCTGATTGACCGTCTGCGGGAGGAGGGACGGTCGGAAGAATGACGGAGACCTCATCTCCTCCCCATTCGCTGCTGGAGCAAATCGGTCAGTACATCCGCCGGGCGCGCCATGTCGCCATCGTGACCCACGAGCGGCCGGATGCCGACGCGCTGGGCTCCAGCCTGGGATTGGCCCATGCCCTGCGCCGGTTGGGCAAAGAGGCCACCGTCTTTCTGTTTGACCCCATCCCCTTCGGCCTGGACTTCCTGCCAGGTCTGGATACCATTGTGGCTGACCTGCCCGGCCCGGAGACGGACCTGGTGATCGCCGTAGACGCCGGAGAGCCCGCTCAGATCGGCCCCCGGCTGTACAACGCCATCCTCCGCCTTGGCGTCCCGCTGGTCGTGGTGGACCACCACGAAAGCAACACCGGCTACGGAAGCCTCAGCGCCGTCTTCCCCCAGATGGCCTCCACGGCCGAGGTGGTGTTGATGCTCATCCAGGTGCTGGGTATCCCGATAGACCGGACCATCGCGACCTGCCTGCTGGCGGGTGTGGTATTTGATACCCGTGCCTTCGCCACCCCGGATACCGGCCCGGAGACGCTCCAGGCCGCCGCGCTCCTTATGGAAAATGGCGGGTCCCTTTATGAAGTGATGACCGCCTACCGGGGCCAGCATCCGCTGAAGGCGCTCCGGCTGTGGGGCGAGGCGCTGACCCGAATGGAGGTCCGGGATGGTGTGGCCTGGACCTCCATTTCGCGGGAGATGTACCGGACCACCGGGACGACGATGGAGGATACGGAGGGCCTGGCCAACTTCATCCTGGACGCGGCCGATGTCCGGATTTCCCTGGTCTTTCGGGAACGGCCTGAGGGAGGGATGATTCGGGTGAGCGCCCGTTCCAAGCCCGGCTTCAACCTGGTGCCGCTGGCTCGCTCGTTTCCCACCGGGGGCGGGCACAAGATGGCCGTTGGATTTGAGGTGGACCCACCTCTGGAGGAAGCGGTCCAGGCCACCATCGCGCGTCTGGAGGAACTGCGTCGCTCCGGCCGACTGGATGACCGTTAACCCTGGGAGTTCACACACAGAAAAATCTGCGTTGAATCTGCGTCCCATTTTATGGACGGCATCCTGAACCTCAACAAACCGCGCGGCCTGACCTCCCACGACGTGGTGGCGCGCGTGCGTTCTATTGCCCGACAGTGGGAAGTCGGCCACGCGGGCACCCTGGACCCAATGGCTACCGGCGTCCTCCTCCTCTGCCTGGGTCGGGCCACCCGCCTGGCCGAATACCTGATGGATTCCCCCAAACTCTACCGCGCCCGTATCCGCCTGGGCATTACCACCGATACCGACGACACTGAGGGGATAGTCATTGCGGAGAAACCGGTAGAGGTGGACCGGATGGCAGTGGAGGCGGCACTGGAGCGGTTTCGGGGCCCCATCCTGCAGGTCCCGCCGATGTACTCGGCCCTGAAGCGAGAGGGCCGGCCTCTCCACCGCCTGGCCCGCCAGGGCCAGATGGTGGAGCGGGAGCCCCGACCGGTGGAGATTTACCGCCTGGACCTGACGGCCTGGGAACCTCCGGAACTGACGCTGGAAGTCCTCTGCTCCCCCGGCACCTACATCCGGGCTCTGGCCCGCGATCTGGGGGAAGCGCTGGGATGCGGCGCCCATCTGACGGGACTGGTGCGGCTTGCCAGCGGCGACTTCCGGCTGGAGGACGCGGCCGAACTGGACGCGCTCACGCCAGAGCGGTTGCCAGAACTCCTGCTCCCACCCGATGTTGCCCTGCGCCGGTATCCGGCGCTCTTCCTGGATGCGGCCCGGGCGCGCGCCGTCCGCCACGGCCGGGACATTCGGTTAGAGGGTCACCGCCCGACGGATAACCGTGCCCGGCTCGCTCGTGCTTATGACCCTGAGGGTCATCTGCTGGCGGTCCTGGAGTACCGTCCCGACCGGGATGTCTGGCATCCCCGCAAAGTCCTGACGTAACGTAGCACAAGATTTATCTTGTGCACCTTGGTCTATCTCGCCATGCAACCCATCCCGTTTCGTCCCATGATCGCGGTCATCGGCGGCGCGGCGCCGACGCCCGAAGAGGAGTCCGCTGCTGAGGTGGTGGGCCGCGCGCTGGCCGAAGGGGGCGCCATCCTTATCTGCGGCGGGCGCGGCGGCGTAATGGAGGCTGCCTGCCGGGGGGCCAAATCCGCTGGTGGCCTGACCATCGGCATTCTCCCCGGCCCGGACCGACGCGAGGCCAACCCCTATGTGGACATCCCCATCGTCACCGGCCTGGGCGAGGCGCGCAACGTCATCATTGCCCGGACCGCTCACGCGGTGGTTGCGGTCGGGGGGAGCTACGGCACTTTGAGCGAGATAGCGTTCGCCCTGCTTTTCGGCGTGCCGGTGGTGGCGCTGGGGAGTTGGGAGGTGCGGCGGGAGGGACATCCGCCCGCGCCCGTCATCCACGCGGATACCCCCCAGGAGGCGGCCACTCGCGCTCTCTCGCTGGCCCGAAAATAGCGCTCTGCGCCCTGCGCCCTGCGACCGTCTATGGAACTCACCCACGACCTGGAATCCCTGAACCTCTCCACCCCTTCCCATGTCACCGTTGGGGCGTTTGATGGGGTGCACCGGGGGCACCAGCACCTGATCGGCTCAATGGCCCGGGCCGCTCATGAGGCTGGCCGGACGGCTGTCGCGCTGACCTTTGACCCCCATCCCGGGGCTTTTCTGGGCCGCAGCCCGGTGGCCGCGCTGACGACGCCCCAGGAGCGGGCCGCGTTGATCGCCGACCTGGGCGTGGACGTGCTGGTGGTCCTGCGTTTCACCCCGACGATGGCCGGGACCCCGGCGTCCCGCTTCATTCAACTGCTCCGCCGTCACCTGCATATGGTGGAACTGTGGGTGGGGCCGGATTTTGCCCTCGGGCACCGCCGGGAGGGGAATGTCCCTTTCCTCCGACGGATGGGGGAACAGGAGGGGTTTGTCGTTCGGGTTGTGGAGCCGCTTCAGTGGCAGGGCGCAGTGGTCAGCAGCACTCGCATCCGGGCCGCGCTCACTGCGGGAGAAATTGAGGAAGCCAATGGCTGTCTGGGCCGCCCGTACCGCCTGACCGGGCGGGTAGTGCGAGGACGGGGATTGGGCCGACGGTTGGGCGTCCCCACGGCCAATCTGGCTCCTCCGCCGGAGCGCCTCATCCCGGCCAACGGTGTCTACGCCGCGTATGCCCACACTCAGCAGGCGGGTTCGTGGCCTGCCGTCGTCAATATCGGCGTCCGCCCCACCATTGCCCCCGACCACCTCACCGTGGAGGCGCACCTGCTGGATTTTGACGGCGACCTCTATGACCAGACGCTGGCGCTGGATTTCATCGCCCGCCTGCGGGACGAGCAGACTTTCCCCAGCCTCAACGCCCTGGTGGAGCAGATTCAGCGGGACATCGCTCAGGCGCGCATCATTTTGGGTTCGTAGTCAACCCCAAACGTTCGTGGTCCGCCCCGTTCGTAGTCAGCCACGGAGCCGTTCGTAGTCAGCCACGGAGCGTAGCGAAGTGGCGTTCACGGCACTCCACTCCGTTTTGTGCCTGACTACGAACCGGCGGAGTGGCGTCAAAGTCTGCGCATCCAGTACCAGGCCGCCCCTCTCCCCGATGGATCCTCCCCGCCTTCCGGCCGCTCCACCTGGAAGCCCGGGCCGAAGAGACGGCGGACCTCTTTGGGGGTGATGCCCCGTCCGGACGGGCCGCCGGGATGGGGGAGAAACGCGTAGAGCATATAGAGGCCGCCGGGTCGGATCAATCGGGCGACCCCTGCCGCGTACCGTTCCCGACTCTCCGGTGGGATACCGTGCCGGCAGCCGATGTCCAGTGCCAGGTCAAGTTGTCCTACAATTACAGTTTTACAGCGACGTTCTGAGAAACGTCAACGAAGGTTGACGCCTGGCGCTTGTAGGGACCACCCTTGCGGTTGCCCCATCTGGGGCAGGGTGGGGCAGGGGCAAGCCCTGCCCGGGTTCCTCACCCCACCCCCCGGCCCCCTCCCCTCTCCCCAACGGAGTTCGGGAGAGGGGCCGGGGGTGAGGTGAGCCGCCGGGGGAGGGGTGAGGCCGTCGGGGCAACCCTTGCGGTTGCCCCCCTTTGCGGTTGCCCCCTTGCGGTTGCCCCAGATGGGCAGGCGCAAGGCCTGCCCCTACGGTTCTATCACGATCGGTATCTCCCACTGTCCCGCCGTCGGGACGACCTCAAAGAACGTATTCCCCGGCTTCAGGGGGATGGGATTGCCCACCGGATCGGTCAGCGTGAGCATATCCCAGCGCCTCTCCCGGTTCCAGACCCCCTCTATGGCGACCCCGTCCCGCAGGATGACCGCGCGCCGGTAGGGATTATCCTGGTTCCAGAGCGCCCACTGGATGGAGAGCAGACCGCTGTGCGGCTCCTCCACAATGTTCGTCAGCCACTGGGAGACGTAGAGGACGACGACGTTGGCTACGCTCAGTTGCTGCCCATCCAGCGCGTCGGTGTGGGCCAGCCCGTTGGAGAAGCGCAGATACCGCCCGGAGGCCGGGTCGTACACCCATTCCGTCTCCAGTTGATGCCAGGAGATGCGCAGACGGCGGGCCGGTATACCCTCTCCGGGCGGTTCGCTGGAGAAGACCATGCCCTCCAGCCCCTGCTGTCGCCCCTTCACCCCGCGCGCCTCCGCCCACGCCCGCACCCGCCCCGGATCGGTGTAGCCAGTATGCTCCAGCGGGACATCCCGACTGCGGTCCCGGTAGAAGGGCTCCGGGCTCAGCGTCTCGGGGAGGCTGTAGGAGACGATGCGGTCGGGGTAGAGGTCGGAATCCCGCATAATGTCCCGGACGCCGTCGCTGAAGCCCCAGGCGGCCAGCACCCCCTTGTAGATGGCGGTCAGTTCCAGGTCAATCAGCCGCCCGCTCCGCACCGGCCCCACCCGCTGGGGGTCCTTGCCCAGATAGATGCCCGTCCAGCGGGTGCCGTAGCGGAAGCCCTCGTTGTAGTGCTCAAAGATGAGGTCGGCGCTGTTGATGCCCGCCTGGGGCCAGACGTACTGGGGTGGGTAGTTAGTAATTTTGATGAGGACGGGCACCCGATCCAGCAGCGCCTTGTCGGCCACCACCTCGCCGGTCAGGGGGTTGATGTTCTCCGGGATGGGCGTCGGTGTGGGAGAAGGGGTGGGGCTGGGAATCGGGGTGGGGGACGGTGGGACGGCGGTCTCGGTTGGGCGGGGGGTGCGGGTGGGCGTCGGCGTGGCGGCGGGCGCCGTTCCGCCGCAACCGCTCAGTCCGCCCAGCAGGGCCGCCAGCGCCGCCAGCAGGGTGAGAGTGGACAGAAAGAGCCGAAGGACGGGGGAAGGAATCATTGGACTGTTCTCCTCCTTAAGCAGGTCGCAGGTAGGCGACGGCCTTCGCTTCCTGGCTGTTCATCACCACATCCAGGAGCCGTCCGCCGCAGACGGTGGGGATATGGATGACGCGGACGACCTCCGCCAGGGGCGCGTCGGTGGGGAGCAGGGTGGGCAGGAGGTTGGGACTCCCTTCAAAGAACTCCCGGCGGAAAAAGTCCCCCTCGTCGGGGTAGAGGGCCAGCGGGTAGATGTTCGCCTCTACCAGGTCCTGGAAGAAGTGCGTTCCGTAGGAGACCTCCGGAGTACCGGCCGGGCCGGCGAAGGCGATTTCTATCAGCATAGAGGTGTTGTAGATGTCGGCGTAGCCCACTTTGACGCCCAGCGAGATGTTGGAACTGCCCCACCGTCCTGGGCCGAGGAGAATGTAGCGGTGACCAGCCAGCCGCTCGTTGAGCCGCCCCACGGCTCGCCCCACCTCGTAGCGGGTGGCATCATCGAGGATGGCCGCGTACCCTCGGGGGTCCACGTAGACGACGTACTCAATCCCCGAGACGATGCCGTCGGGCACCAGTCGGGTGGCGACAAAGAGGATGTCCTCAGGAAATAACGTCGTCGGCAGGGAACGGGTGGTGGTCACTTCCCGGCTGGCTAACGGGCGGCACTGGAGGAGGTGGAAAACGAAGCGGGGATGGGGACGGCCCGGAAGGATGTCCAGGGTGAATTCTACATCTACGGGACGTCCATACGTCTGCGCCAGCCGGTGCAGAATGGCCCGCATCATCTCGGTGAAGGACCGTTCCTGGAGCAGGCGGTGAAAGGTGAGGACGAGGTTGCCCGGGGCGATCTCCCTGGCGGGGGAGATGTCGGTCAGATAGTCGTCCTGCCAGAGGGAAGCCAGGTATTCCAGGCCGGGGTAATCGGGCTGAAGGACCTGGGCAATCGGGAGGGTGCGGAACTCGTTGGCTTCCAGGTCAATGACATCTATAAGGTGCTGGGAGTACTTGCGAATATCGGCGGGGGTGACCTCGGGCCGCAGGGTGGGGTGGCTCAGGGCGACCATGCGGGGATAATCCCCCGCCACGCGCTCCACCGCCCGGGTGCCCAGCCCGCAGACGATGCGCAGGAAGCCCTCTTCGGGGTCAATGCGCGGCGTCCAGCGGAAGGGGTTGCGGCTGAAGGCCACCCCGGCGACCTGAGGGAAGAAATACCGTCCATACCGGCGCCCCTCCAACTGCTGGATGAGGACCGCCATGCGCTCGTCGTAGTCCAGCAGGCCCACCTGTCGGCGATAAAGGAGGGCATCGGGATTGAGCGTGCTGGCGTAGACCTGGCGGATCGCGTCCAGTACGGCCGGCAGGTTCTCGCGCGGGGTTCCCTGATTGGGGCAAAAGACGCTCTCGTACTTGCCTGCGAAGGAGGTGCCGAAGTTATCCTCCAGCAGGCTGGAGGAGCGGACAATCAGGGGGACGTTCCCCAGGCGGTCCAGTTCCCGGGCCAGGGCGTCCACCACATAAGCGGGGAACTCACCCGCGGCGAAGCGGCGACAGATTTCCGGGTACTCCGTCCGGATTTCCGCTTCAGTTTTATACTTCTGGTCAAAGAACGGGTAGAGGTTGTTGTGGGCGATGAAGTCGTAAAAGACGTCGGCGCCCAGGAAAACCGATTCCGGGATGATGACGTGCTCCCGGAGGGAGAGAGGGGCATCGGTGCTATCCGCCTGTAGAATTTTGTGGGCCAGCAACATCCCGGCCGCTTTCCCGCCGATTTTGCCCCGGCCAATGCGGCGACGGCGGATTTCCTTCAGGTCGTTGATGTTGAAATACTCCCGCGCCACCCCGATGAAGCCCAGTTGATCGCTGATCATCCCCCGGATGATGACGACGTAAATCTGTCGCAGGTGGTGGATGATTTTCTCCCGCTTTTCGGGGGGCAACTGTTCGTATTGTTCCGCCTGAGGGAAGAGCAGGTCCCAGGGGGCCAGTTCCGGGTTGAAAGTGAGGACAATCTCCTCCTCCGGCCGGCGGGGGCGGAGGGCGGATCGGACGATGTCCTCAAATAACGAGTAGGGGAGGTTCAGGGCGAAGTAGAAGTCGGTCAGGTGGTCGCGGATGATGCGAACTCGCTCCCCCCACTCTTCGGCCGATTCCTGAAAGAGGGGTTCGGTCAGGCCCTCTTCCTGCTGGGTAAGGATGGCTTTGGCCCGAACCTCGGCCTCAAACTGCTCGGGGGTGATGACGCCGCGCGCAAACATCTCCTGGCGCATCCGCTCCCGAATCTGGCGGGCCAGGATGGGGTACTCGGAGAGCGCCAGGTAGATGGTCAGGACTTTGGGCCATTCGTGCGGGCCGGAGGGTGCTCCGTTCATGTGGATAGAATTTTACCACAAAGGCCCGGGGGCACAAAGTAATCGGGCCTTTTTGGTCCTACAAAAAGCAGGGGCGACGCCTTGCGTCGCCCCTCTTTTTTGGGGACAGGTCTGACACCCAGCGAATTACTTCCAGCCAGTGTCAATCGTACCGTCCTTGATCCCCTTGGCCACCTCTTCCAGTTCGGCCTTCAGGCTGGCGGGCACGTCGTCGTCAAACTCGTGGAACGGCGCGATGCCCACGCCGCCGTTCTTCAGCGTGCCCACGTACACGCCGCCCTGGAAGGTGCCCTCCTTGGCCATCTTGATGGCATCCCGGACGGCGATATGCATGTTCTTCATCACGCTGGTCAGGACCACCGGGCAGTACTCGGCGGCGCTGATGCACCAGTCGGTGTCCACGCCGATGAGCATCGTGCCGGGGTGATCCTTCACGGCGGCGGCGGTGCCCAGGCCGACCGGGCCGGCGACGGGCAGGATGATGTCCGCGCCCTCGGCGATCAGGTCCTCACCGGCGCGGCGGCCGTCGTCGGTGGACTCAAAGTTGCCCACGAAGAGGCCCTCGTCCTTGGCCGTGTTCCAGCCCAGTACCTGCACGTTGGTGCCGTGCTTCTGGTTGTAGTAGTTCACCCCGTACTCAAAGCCGACCATGAAGATGGTGACCGGGGGGATTTTGATGCCGCCGAAGGTCCCTACCTTGCCGGTCTTGGTCATTCCGGCGGCCAGGTACCCGGCCAGGAAGGCGGCCTCATCGGTGGCGAAGGTCAGGCCCAGGACGTTGGGGATGGGCGGGTCGTAGGCGAAGTCCACGATGGCGAACTTGACGTTCGGGTTCTGCTCGGCGAACTTCTTTGTGTCGTCGCCCAGCAGGAAGCCGACGGTGATGATCATGTCGTAGCCCTGGTCAATGAACTGGGTGATGTTGGAGGCGTAGTCCGCCTGCTGCTGGGACTCCAGATAGGCGACCTCCACGCCCAGTTCATTCTTCGCCAGTTCCATCCCCTGCCACGACGTGGCGTTGAAGGACTTGTCGTCAATCCCGCCGACGTCGGTGACCATGCCGACGCGGAACTTCTTTTCCGGCGTCGGCTTGGGGCCGCAGGCTACCAGAGAGGCCAGCAGCGTCAGAGTAATGAAGGTCAGGACCCACTTCCGCATGGTTTTCTCCTCCTTATTGGATTTTGGGGTTTATTTGTAGATACACAGAGGACTTGTGGTAGATTCAGCAAACGCTCATCCGAAATGGTTCGCGCATCACCTCCTGACAGGATGTTGGGATACGGTGGATTGTACCATGGCGCTTCTATTATGCCCCAAATTTGCCAGAAGTCAAGTGGACTGCCCCTGTTGACGTCCCGGCCAGGATGTGCTACAATCAGGGCCAGGAGGGGCAATATGCTGGCGAAACTGGTCAAAGCAACCAGCGATTTCCTTGCCAGAGCGCCGGGGCTTCTGGTGGTCATCGGCATGGGGTTGATCGGGCTGAATTTCATCCTCCAACTGCTTCCGGAATGGCCGGTGATTGGCTGGATGGCCCAGAAACATCTCTGGCTCCACGTAGGCTTGCTGATCAGCCTGTTTGGCCTGCTGGTTGTTCGCGTTTTGTAAGAGGACTCCGTTCATAGTAAGCAACAAGGCGGTTTGTCGTCAGCCACAGGGCGCAGCGGAGGGGCGTCACAGACGGCCCTCCCCTTCGTTTCGTGCCTGACTACGAACGCAGCGGAGTGGCGTCAAGATAATGTCGGAGGAGGGGGATATGAAGCCGGTCTCTGAGATGACGTTTGAAGAAGCCTTCGCCGAACTGGAAGAGGTGGTCCGCAAACTGGAGGCGGGTGGATTGACGCTGGAAGAGAGCCTGGCCATCTACGAACGGGGGCAGGCTCTGGCTGCGTACTGTAACCAGCAACTGGACCAGGCCGAACTGAAGGTCAGCCAGTTGGCGCCCAATGGTGCCCTCCTTCCGTTTGAGCCGGTATAAGCGGCCGGGCATTATTCAGCCTCACCCCTTCCCTGGCCCTTCGGTAGGGGGGTGAGGAGACCGAACTCCCCGCCCTATGAACCTGCTGTGAAAGTGGCCGTATCCGCCGCCCCGCCGGACCTGGGGTGAGGAGACCGAACTCCCCGCCCTATGAACCTGCTGTTTCTGACCTCTCAGGTGCCCTATCCACCCCGCCAGGGTGGTGCTCTTCGTGCCTGGGGGATGATTTCCGCCCTTGCCCGCTACCACACTGTTACCATTCTGTCTTTCCACGATGCTGTTGGCATTCCCCCCTGGCCTCCCGATTTCGGCCACATCTCTCTGGATGTCGTGCCCGAGCCTCCGCCCCGTCCTCTCCCCCGACGCCTGCGCGACCTTCTGCTCAGCCGCCAGCCTGATATGGCCCTCCGGCTGGAAAGCCCCCTCTTTCGCCAGCGTCTGGCCGAACGACTGGCCGCTCAGCCCTTTGACGCTGTCCACATAGAGGGGATGGAGATGGCCCCCTTTCTGGACGTTCTGGAACAGGCCCGCCCGCGCCCGTTGATTATTTTTGACGATTTCAACTGCGAGTTTCTCCTTCAGAAACGGGCCTTCCTGACCGACCTGCGCCATCCGACTCGCTGGCACGGCGCCCTCTATTCGCTGGTCCAGTGGTGGCGGCTCCGGCGGTACGAGGCTGAAATCTGCCACCGCGCCGATGGCGTGCTCGCGGTTTCCGAAGCGGACGCGCAGGCGTTGCGCACCCTTGTGCCGGACCTGAGGCTCATAGTTGTTCCCAATGGGGTGGACGTCTCCACCTACGACCCGCAGATCCCCCCGGCCCCCGGTATGGCAGAAAACGCCCTGGTCTTCACCGGCAAGATGGACTTCCGCCCCAATGTGGACGCAGTGCTCTGGTTTGCTGACCAGGTCCTGCCCCGCATTCGGGAGCGGATGCCGGATGTCCGGTTCTGGGTGGTGGGACAGCGCCCTCACCGTCGGCTGGAAGTCCTGCGGGGAAATCCCGCTATCGTGCTGACTGGCTATGTGGAGGATACCCGACCCTCCATCGCCGGAGCGACGGTCTACGTTGCCCCCCTGCGGATCGGCGGAGGCACGCGGCTGAAAATCCTGGAGGCGATGGCGATGGAGCGGGCGGTCGTCGCCACTCGCCTGGGGGCGGAGGGATACGAGGTACAGGACGGTCGGGAATTGCTCCTGGCCGATGATGCGGGAGCGTTCGCGGCGGCGGTGGTGTCACTGTTGAAAGACCCGGCCCGTCGGGCCGCCATCGGCCGGGCTGCCCGTCACTTTGTGGAGAGCCGCTACGACTGGTCGGTGTTGGCCCCGCGCGTGGAAGCATTGTACACACCGCTATCCCGGAGGTCGCTATGAACGAATTCCTTGCCGTTGCCAGAGAGATGCGGGAAAAACTGGTCGCCTGGCGGCGGGATTTTCACCGTCATCCTGAGTTGGGCTACGCCGAGGAGCGGACAGCGGGCATTATCGCGGCCCATCTGGAGCGGCTGGGCTATCGGGTGCGGACCGGCGTCGGCCGGACAGGGGTGGTGGGGGTCCTGGAAGGAGCCCGGCCCGGCCCGGTGGTGATGGTCCGCTTTGATATGGACGCGCTCCCCATCAACGAGGAGACGGGGGCGGAATACGCCTCCACCATTCCAGGGCGGATGCATGCCTGCGGCCACGACGGGCATGTGGCCATGGGGATGGGGCTGGCTGAGTTGCTGACCGCGTACCAGGACCGGATGTCCGGCACCGTCAAACTGATCTTTCAGCCCGCCGAGGAGGGAGGAAACGGGGCCGAGGCGATGATCCGGGACGGCGCTCTGGAGGACCCCCGCCCAGACGTGTTCCTGGCCGCCCACATCTGGACCGACCGGCCGGTGGGGTCGGTGGACATCACCTCCGGCCCGGTGATGGCGGCGGCGGAGCGATGGACCTGTACAGTCCACGGGCAGGGCGGGCATGGCGCTCTTCCTCACCAGACGGTGGACCCCATTGTGGCGGCCGCCCACATGGTCACCGCCCTGCAGACGGTGGTCAGCCGCAACGTGAGTCCGCTGGAGACGGCGGTGGTGACGGTTGGCGCCATCCACGGCGGCGATGCCTTCAACGTCATCCCGGCCCAGGTGGAGATGACAGGGACTATCCGCACCTACCAGCCGTCGGCCCGGGAGGTGGTGCTCCGGCGGGTGCGGGAGGTGCTGGAGGGCGTTGCGGCGGCATGCGGCGCGCGGGCAGAACTGGAGATGACGCCGCTCACCCCGGCGGTCATCAACGACTACGCGGTGACGTCGGTGGTGCGGCGGGCGGCGGAGGCGGTCCTGGGCCCGGAGCGGGTCACCTCCGGGGAGCGGACGATGGGGAGCGAGGATGCGGCTTTCTTTATGCGCCAGGTGCCGGGGTGCTATTTCTTCGTCGGGGCGGCCAACCCGGCCAGGGGCCTGGGCGCGCCGCACCACAATCCCCGCTTTGACTTTGACGAGGAGGCCATAGAAATCGGCCTGGCCATTCTGGCCCAGACCCTGGCGTTTTACGTAGCGCAAGATTAATCTTGCGCTACGAGTCTCTCCAGCACTGCCCGCAGCCGGTCCGGCCAGCCGCGGGCCAGCGGCAGGTAGACGGCCTGGCGGCCTACATGGGCCAGGTCGCCCAGGCGGCGCTGCCAGCGCTCCCGCGCGGCGCTCTCCAGCCCGGGCATCTGCAGGGCCAGGTGGTCGTTCTCGGCGACGATGCGGGTGACGCCCGCATCCCGGGCCAGCGCCTTCAACCGCAGGCCCAGGAAGAGGTTGCGGACCGGCGCGGGCGGGGGGCCGAAGCGGTCCGTCAGTTCCGCCTCCATTTCCCTAATCTGCCGCTCATCGGTCAGCGCCGCCAGTCGCCGGTAGAGGCGCAGGCGCAGGTGCTCGTCGGGGACGTAGTCCGGCGGCAGGCCCATCGGCAGCGGCAGCTCTATGTGGATACCGCTCAGCGGCTCCGGCGGCGGAGGACGGCTCTCCCGCCGGGCCCGCAGTTCCTCCACCGCGCGCGCCAGCAGGCGCGTGTAGAGGTCAAACCCGATGGCCGCGATATGCCCGCTCTGACGGGTCCCCAGAATCTCCCCTGCCCCCCGCAGTTCCAGGTCCCGCATGGCGATGGAGTAACCCGCGCCCAGGTCGCTGAACTCCCGCATCGTCTCCAGTCGCTGGCGCGCGTCCTCCGTCAGACGGCCCGGGGAGTGCAGGAAGTAGGCGTAGGCCCGCCGGGCCCCCCGTCCCACCCGGCCCCGTAACTGGTAGAGTTGCGCCAGTCCGAACCGCTCCGCCCCCTCCACAATCAGCGTGTTGGCGTTGGGGATGTCCAGCCCGCTCTCAATGATGCTCGTACACAGCAGGACGTCTATCTCTCCGGCGACGAAGCGGAGCATGGTCTCCTCCAGTTCCCGCTCCGGCATCTGCCCATGGGCGATGGCGATGCGGGCCTCGGGGACCAGTCCCTCCAGGCGACGGTGCACCCCCTCTATGGTCTGCACCCGGTTGTGGACGTAGAAGACCTGGCCCGAGCGCTCCAGTTCCCGCAGGATCGCCCGTCGGACTAACTGGGCGTCGTACGGGCCCACGTAGGTGGCCACGGGAAGCCGCTCCTCCGGCGGCGTCTCTATGATGCTGATATCGCGGACGCCGGTCAGGGAGAGGTATAGGGTGCGGGGGATGGGGGTGGCCGTCATCGTCAGGACGTCCACCTCCGTCCGCAGTTTCTTCAGCCGCTCCTTGTGGGTCACGCCGAAGCGCTGTTCCTCGTCTATGACGACCAGTCCCAGGTCCTTGAAGGCGACGTCTTGCTGCAGGAGACGGTGGGTGCCGATGACGATGTCCACGGTCCCTTCCCGCAGTCCTTCCAGGATGCGGGCCTGCTCCGCCGGGGTGCGGAATCGGGAGAGGTGCTCCACAACGACGGGGAAGGGGGCCAGCCGGTGGCGGAAGGTGGTGTAGTGCTGCTGGGCCAGGACGGTGGTGGGGACCAGGACGGCCACCTGTTTGCCGTCCATGACGGCTTTGAAGGCGGCGCGCAGGGCGACCTCCGTCTTGCCGTAGCCGACGTCGCCGCAGATGAGGCGGTCCATAGGACGGGGGCGCTCCATGTCGGCCTTGACCTCGGCGATGGCCCGCGCCTGGTCGGGGGTCTCCACGTACGGGAAGGCGGCCTCCAGTTCGGCCTGCCAGGGGGTGTCGGGGCTGAAGGCGTGGCCCGGGGCCAGTTCCCGGGCCGCGTAGAGTTCCAGCAGTTCCCGGGCCACCTCCTCCACGGCCTGGCGGGCGCGCGCCTTGACCTGGCCCCACTCGGCGCTCCCCAGACGGCTCAGGGCCGGAGGCCCCTCGTCCGCGCCCACGTACCGGCTCAGCCGGTCGGCCTGGTAGATGGGGACGTAGAGGCGGTCCCGTCCGGCGTACTCTACCAGCAGGTAGTCCCGCTGCTCCCCCTCCAGGGTGAGGGTGACCAGGCCGCGAAAGATGCCGATGCCGTGGTCTTCGTGGACGACGTAGTCGCCGGGGGTGAGGTCGGCGTAGAGGGATTCGGGGGCGACGCGGCGGCGATAGAGGGGGCGGCGGGGCTCCGGCATCCGCCAGCCGAAGATTTCGGCGTCGGTGAGGAGCCTCACCCCCACCCCCGGCCCTTCGGGCCATCCCCTCCCCCTCTCCCGCTCTGCGGGAGAGGGGGAGGGGGGCAGGGGGGTAGGGGTGAGGGTGAGAACAACCCCCTCCTCCAGCGCTCCCTGGACGAAGGTCAGGGGACGGTGGGGCGGTTCGGGCAGTCCCTCCACCGGCAGGAGGGGGTCGTGGCGCTCGCCCCAGACCTCGGCCAGCCGCTGTGCCTGTCGGCTAACCACGACCACCCACTGGCCCGCGCGCAGGGTCCGCTCCACGTCCTGCATCAGGTCGCTCAGGTTGCCGCCGTAGCGGGGGGCCGGATGGAAACAGGCCGCCAGGTCGCCCGTTACCTCCTCCTCCCCGTGCCCCAGAACCATATGGGGACGGTCCGCCAGATGCTCCTGCCAGTCGTCCCAGGTCAGGTAGGGGATGGGGATATCCGGGGGGATGAGGCCCTCTTCTTCGGCGGTTCGGCGCAGGTCCACTGCCTCCTCCTCCAGTTCCGCCCAGGCATCCCGGCATTCTGCCGGTTCATCCACCACCAGAAGTCCGTCGGCGGGAAGGTAATCCAGCGGGGTGGCCGGGTGGGTGTAGAAGTAAGGCAGGTAGAACTCCAGGCCGGGGAAGGGCGCGCCGGCGGCCAGCGCCTCCCGGTGGGCGGCCAGTTCTTCGGCGATTTCAGGGGGATGGGGGGAGTCCAGCCATTCCCACAATGTGGGGGCAGGGCTTGCCCCTGCGGCCTCACCCCTCCCCCGGCGGCTGCGCCGCCACCCCCTCC
>DAOTWL010000075.1:0-7706 GCA_034435875.1 Anaerolineae bacterium | reverse complement strand
CCGACCAGGGAGAATTGGACATAAAGTGTTGGATGTTCTCTCCCGGCACACCTGTTTCCCGACCGATTTCTGCGAAGTATCGTTTGGCCTTCATTCGCAGAAGGGCGCTGATGTAATGATAGGCATACGGGGCCGGGTCTCGGGTGCTGTTCCGGAAGTGGTGGCGGTATCGCTGCCAGAATTCCTGGAGGGCTCTGGGCAGGCGTTCTATCGCTTCAGGGGGTAGTCCCCAGCGGTCCAGGTCCATCAAAACTTGGGATGCAGTTTCCGTCGCCACACTTGAAAGTATATCTCATCTCGGACTCAGCGCAAGTTGTATTCCTAATATTGATTAGAATTTGCCATTGTCGTAGTAGTTACGTCCCAACTTATTTCCGAACCTCAGACTCCGTGACTTGACAAAACCTCAAAAGAGTTTATAATACTTCCACTTTCCAGCAGGTACCGGTAAACTTGTGACCATCTTCGCCAAGCGCTGAGACAGGGGCTCAAGCGCTTTGTTTGTGTTTATCCCCAGTAACGTGAGGGGGATTGGAGGGGGTTTATGAAGTATCTGGACGATTCAGCCGAAATCCAGAATTTCGTTTCTCTGCGCGTCAGCCTGGCCTCGCCGGAGGAAATTCGCTCCTGGTCGTACGGCGAGGTGACCAAGCCCGAGACCATCAACTACCGCCGCCTGCGCCCGGAGAAGGACGGCCTCTTCTGCGAAGCCATCTTCGGGCCCACGCGGGACTGGCAGTGCTATTGCGGCAAGTACAAGAACATCCGCTATCGCGGCATCATCTGTGATAAGTGCGGTGTTGAGGTTACCCGCTCTTCCGTCCGCCGGGAGCGCATGGGGCATATTGAACTGGCCGCTCCCGTTGCCCACATCTGGTACACCCGCCAGACCCCCAGCATCCTGGGTATCCTCCTGGACATCTCCCGCCGGAACCTGGACCGCGTCCTCTACTTCGCCCAGTACGTCATCACTTCTGTGGATGAAGATGCGCGCCAGAAGGCGTTGCGGCGGCTGAAGGACGAGTACGACCACCATCAGCGGGAACTGGAAGAGAAGGCCAACACAGCCATCGCGACGCTGCAAGAGCGGCTGGCCCATGAGCGGGCCCGGATTGAGTCGGAAATGGCCGTCCTTCGCGCCCGGGCCGAGGAACGGCTCAACAACGAGACCGAGGCGCTGATGAGAGAGGCGCAGAGCCTGCGCAAGCGCCTGGAAGAGCGCCAGGGGTCCGCCGTCCGCACACCGGTTGTTCTCAAGGCAACGGGTGCCGTCATCGCCGAGGCCGGGGAGACGATCGGGCGGGAGCACCTGGGCCTGCTGAGCCGCCTCATCCAGGAGGAACTGGAGCATCTGGAGGGCCGCCTGCGGGCCGAGGAGGAGCAGGAACTGGCCCCGTTGCTGGCCGACCTGGCACACTGGCAGGAGTCCGTCGCTGACGAAATCGCACATATCCAGGAACAACGGGCCCGCGACCTGGAAACTCTGCGAACCCGCTTTGAGGACGAGCAGGAAGAACTCCTCAGCCTGGCCCCGCTTCAATTCCTCACCGAGGCCCGCCTGCGGGAACTGAAGAGCAGATGGGGACAGGTCTTTCGCGCCGGGATGGGGGCCGAAGCCTTCTACGAAATTCTCCACCGGATGGACTTGGACAAGATGGCCCAGGAGTTGTGGAATGAGGCGCGGAATGACCCCTCCAAACAGCGGCGCAAGAAGGCCATCCGCCGCCTGCGGGTGGTGGAGGCGCTGCGCAAGAGCGGCAACCGCCCCGAGTGGATGATCCTCACCGTCCTGCCCGTCATCCCGCCGGACCTGCGCCCGATGGTGCAACTGGATGGCGGACGGTTCGCCACCTCCGACCTCAACGACCTCTACCGGCGCGTTATCAACCGCAACAACCGGCTGAAGCGGCTGATGGAACTGGGTGCGCCCGACGTCATCGTCCGCAACGAGAAGCGCATGCTCCAGGAGGCAGTGGATAGCCTCATTGACAATAGTCAGCGGGGCAAAGCGCTCTCCCGCCGGGGCCAGCGACAACTGAAGTCCCTCAGCGACATGCTCCGGGGGAAGAAGGGCCGTTTCCGCCGTAACCTCCTGGGCAAGCGGGTGGACTACTCCGGTCGTTCCGTTATCGTCATTGGCCCGCAACTGAAACTCCACCAGTGCGGCCTCCCGAAGGAAATGGCGCTGGAACTCTATAAGCCCTTCGTCATCAGCAAACTGGTGGAATATAACTACGTCAGCAACGTCAAGGCGGCCCGCCGGTTCATTGAACGGCAGCGGCCCGAGGTCTGGGAAATTCTGGAAGAGGTCATCAAGGACCGGCCAGTGCTCCTCAACCGCGCACCCACTCTCCACCGGCTGGGCATTCAGGCCTTTGAGCCCGTCCTGGTGGAGGGGAAGGCCATCCAGATTCACCCGCTGGTCTGCGTGGCCTTCAACGCGGACTTTGACGGCGACCAGATGGCCGTCCATGTCCCGCTCTCCGACATGGCGGTCCAGGAGGCGCGCCGGCTGATGCTGGCGACTCGCAATCTCTTGAAGCCCGCCGACGGCCAGCCCATTGTCGGGCCAACCAAAGATATGTGCCTGGGCATCTACTACCTGACGATGGAGACGAAGGGGCCGCACCGGGGCGACGGCAAGTACTTCGCCGACCTGGACGAGGTGGAGACGGCCTACCTGCTGGGTTACGTGGACATCCACGCCCGTATCCGGGTCCGGCAGGTATACGAGCATCAGCCCCCGCCGCCCCAACCGGTGGAGACGACGGTGGGCCGATGTCTCTTCAACTGCATTCTCCCGGACGAACTCCGGTTTGTGAACGAACCGCTGGACAAGGGCAAACTGCAGGACCTGGTGGCCCTCTGCTACCGCCGCCTGGGGGAGGAGCGGACGACCGAGGTGGTGGACCGCATCAAGGCGGTCGGCTTCCACTACGCCACCCGCTCCGGCGTGACCATCGCCGCCAGCGACCTGACCATCCCGGCAGATAAATCCCGCATCCTGGAGGAGGCGACAGCCCAGGTCGCGGAGGTGGAACGGCAGTACCAGCGGGGCCTGCTGACCTCTGAGGAGCAGTATGCCCGCACCATTGACCTCTGGAGCCGGGCCCGCGACGAGGTCTCCAAAGCGGTCTCCCGCGCGCTGGACCCTGAGGGGCCGGTGGCGATTATGGCCCAGTCCGGCGCCTCCAAGGGCGGCTTCGGGCCCATCTCCCAGTTGGCCGGCATGCGCGGCCTCATGGCCGACCCGTCCGGCCGCATCATCCCGCTGCCCATCCGCTCCAACCTGCGGGAAGGGCTGACCACGCTGGAGTACTTCATCAGCACCCACGGCTCCCGCAAAGGTCTGGCGGATACGGCTCTGCGCACCGCCGACGCCGGGTACCTGACCCGCCGTCTGGTGGACGTGGTGCAGGACGTCATCATCAACGCCCACGATTGCGGCACCCGCAGCGGCATCTGGATTCGCCGGGACGACGACGTGGGCGGTCAGAGCATGGCAGAGCGGCTGGTGGGCCGCATCGCCGCCGCGCCCGTCGTCCATCCGCAGACGGGGGAGGTCATTGTCGCCCGCGACGAGGAGATTGATGAGGATGCGGTGGAGGCGATAGAAGCCGCCGGCATCCACGAGGTCTACGTCCGTTCGCCGATGACCTGCGCCCTGCAGCGGGGCATCTGTGCCCTCTGCTACGGGCGAGACCTGGGCCGGGGCACCTTGGTCCACATCGGGACGGCCGTCGGCATCATCGCCGCCCAGTCCATCGGCGAGCCGGGCACCCAGTTGACGCTGCGGACCTTCCACACCGGCGGCGTCGCGGCCGGCGGCGACATCACCACCGGTCTCCCGCGCGTGGAGGAACTCTTTGAGGCCCGCAAGCACCCCAAGGGCGAGGCCGAAATCTCGGATATTGACGGCATCGTCCACATCGTCCGCGAGGACGGCCGCCGCCGGGTGATCGTCTCCAAGAGCGAGACGCTGACCGATGAGTACACCATCCCGGAGGGCTGGACCGTTCTGGTATCAGACGGGGAAACCATCAATGCCGGGGAGCCCATTGCCCGCCAAGGGACGGAGGAGGAGCCCGGGGAGCAGATTCTGGCCCGTCATCGGGGTACCGTCCATCGGGACGGCCGCCGGGTCCGGGTAACCTACGAACGGCGGGACGAGCGGGAATACGAAGTCCCCCCGACCGTCCGTCTGCTGGTGGCGGAGGGGCAGTACATCAAGGCGGGCACGCAACTGGTGGAAGGTTCCCGCAATCCCCACCGCATCCTGCAGGTCCTGGGCCGGGAAGCGACGCAGATGTACATCCTCTCTGAGGTCCAGAAGGTCTACCGCTCCCAGGGCGTCAACATCAACGACAAACACTTTGAGGTCATCATCCGCAAGATGCTGGGGAAGATGCAGGTGGTGGACCCCGGCGATACGGACCTCCTGCCCGGCGACCTGGTGGACCGGCTGGCGTTGCAGGAGATCAACCGTCGGGCCATCGCCGAGGGGAAGCAACCCGCGAAGGCGCGGGCCGTCCTTCTGGGGGTGACAAAAGCGGCGCTGGCGACCGATAGTTTCCTCTCCGCCGCCTCCTTCCAGCATACCATCCGGGTCCTGGCAAAGGCGGCGGTGGAGGGCCAGAAGGACATGCTCTACGGCCTGAAGGAGAACGTCATCATCGGCAAGTTGATCCCGGCGGGCACCGGCTACCGGGGCGATTCGCCCGATTCCGATGGCCCCATCCCGTCCTATGAAGGCGTCCCGCTGCGGCCGACCGTTGCCGTGACTCCTCCGCCGTTCCTGGCCCCGAAAGAGGAGGCGGAAGAGGAACTGGCCGCGCTGGAGGAAGCACTGGAACTGGAGAAGTTGATGGTCGGCGAGGAGAATGACGACCTCCTGACGGTCACCACGGACCTGCTGGATGAGGATGAGGAATACGGCTACGAGGACGTGGAAGAGGACGAAGGGGACGACGAAGAGGACGAGATGATGGACTGATACAGGGGGTGGGTTAGAGAAAAGAGGCGGCCTGAAGGGGTCGCCTCTTTTTGTGGAGGGAGGCGCAAACTCGCTGGTAGCACTGCATTGAATCGTGGGAAGACGTAGGGCGGGCTTTCAGCCCGCCCTATTTGGGGACAGCCTGGAAAGGCTGTCCTACATCTGGGGGTTCTTAAACCCGTGAGGGCGCCACCGCGATTTCCTGTAGGCCTACCACTCGCTGGTAATCTGGGGAATTTGCGGTATAATAACTTTGAGAGGAGTCGTCTGAATGGGAGGCTACCGTGAATTCGCGATTTCGGGGCAGTACGTTCATTACCTTGCTGTTGCTGGCGGCGGTCTTTTTCCTGACCTATAACCTCCTGCACCGCTCTCCCGCACCGGACCTGGTCCCCATCAGCCGGGTGGCGGCAGAGGTGCAGGCCGGGCGGGTTTCCCGGATTACCGTTACCGGGGACCGCCTGGTGGTGGACCTGGAAACCGGCCAGCAACTGCGGTCGCTGAAAGAGTCCGGCTCCACCCTCGCCGAACAGTTGAAAGCCCTGGGAGTCCCCGAGGGGAAACTCGCCGGGGTGCAGATAGACGTTGCCGAAACACCGGACTGGACCGCTCTCTTCAGCACCGGCGGGACCATCCTGGTGATGGTGATTTTCCTGGTCGCCGCGTTCTTCTTCCTGCGCCAGTTCCAGGGAGTCAACAACCAGGCCCTCTCCTTCGGCAAAAGTCGGGCCCGGCTCTATACCAGCGATAAACCGTCCGTGACCTTTGATGACGTCGCCGGGGTGGACGAGGCGAAGGAGGAACTGCGGGAGGTGGTGGAATTCCTCAAGGAGCCCCAGAAGTTCATCCAGGTCGGCGCGCGCATCCCCAAAGGGGTGCTGCTGATGGGCGCTCCGGGCACAGGGAAAACGCTCCTGGCAAAGGCCGTGGCAGGAGAGGCCGGCGTCCCCTTCTTCAGCATGTCCGGCTCCGAGTTCGTGGAGATGTTCGTCGGCGTGGGCGCCAGCCGGGTACGGGACCTCTTTGATCAGGCCAAGCGCCATTCCCCCTGCATCGTCTTCCTGGACGAGATTGACGCGGTGGGGCGCCACCGGGGCGCCGGTCTGGGCGGCTCCCACGATGAGCGGGAGCAGACCCTGAACCAGATTCTGGTGGAGATGGACGGGTTTGACACCGACACCAACGTCATCGTCATGGCGGCGACCAACCGCCCGGACATTCTGGACCCGGCGCTGTTGCGACCGGGCCGGTTTGACCGCCGGGTGGTGCTGGACCGGCCCGACATGCGGGGGCGCGAGGCCATCCTGAAGGTCCACACCCGGGGCAAGCCGCTGGCGGATGACGTGGACCTGGCCGCGCTGGCTAAAGCGACCCCCGGTTTTGTCGGTGCGGACCTGGCCAATCTGGTG
Source organism: Anaerolineae bacterium (assembly GCA_034435875.1). Classification (GTDB taxonomy): domain Bacteria; phylum Chloroflexota; class Anaerolineae; order B4-G1; family DUEL01; genus SpSt-77. The sequence goes on along the minus strand of DAOTWL010000075.1, from coordinate 1,304 downwards.
AACGAGGCGGCCATCCTGGCAGCCCGCCGAAACAAGCGGGCCATCGGAATGGCCGAGTTTAAAGAGGCCATAGAGCGGGTTATCGCCGGGCCGGAGCGCAAGAGCCGCCTGCTCTCCGAGGAGGAGCGCCGCATCATCGCCTACCACGAGGCCGGGCACGCGCTGGTGGCCCACTACCTGCCCAAGTGTGACCCGGTGCAGAAGGTCTCCATCGTCGCCCGAGGGATGGCGGCGGGCTATACCATCTCCCTGCCCGAGGAGGACCGCACCGTCATCAGCCGCTCCAAGTTTGAGGACCAATTGGCCTTCGCCCTGGGCGGTCGGGCGGCGGAGGAACTGGTCTTCGGCGAGGCGACCACCGGCGCGGCCAACGACCTGGAGCAGGTGACGGAACTGGCCCGCGCGATGGTCACCCGCTACGGGATGAGCGAACGGTTGGGCCCGATGACCTTCGGTCAGAAAGAGGAACTGGTCTTCCTGGGCAAGGAGATCGGCGAACAGCGGGATTATAGCGAAGCCGTTGCCCAGCAAATAGATGAAGAGGTGCGGCAGATTATCCAGACCGCCTACCGGCGGGCCCGGCAGGTACTGGAGGAGCACCGGGAGCAACTGGACGCCGTGGCCCAGCGGCTGCTGGAGGTGGAGACGCTGGAGGCGGAGGAGTTCGTCGCCGTCCTGGAAGGGCGCCCCCTGCCCGAAAAGGGCGACCGGGGCACGCCTTCACCGGCCACCCGCGAGAAGACCGAGAAACCCGCTCCGGCCCGGCGGGGGCGGGCGCTGGAGATGCCCCCCCGTCCGGCGCCGGTGCGGTAGTCGTTTCAAAAATCTGATGGGAGCAGCCCTATGCAGAACGTCCTGGAAGTTCACCGGTTTGCGCAAATTCGCGAAGCGAAGATTTTTGGGGGCGATTTGACCGTTTTCGTCGGCCCACAAGCCAGTGGGAAAAGTCTGCTTCCATTTCGGCCAGCCGCCTCAGGGGGGGTATCGGCGGGCGCATTGCTCAACGCATACCGAATGGTGCCGTCGGCTTCCCGCCGCATCACCAGCCACTCTTCGGTCGGCTCACCGTCCCGCAGCGTCCAAACCCGCCGGGCGGCATACTCGGCCACCAATTCCCCCCGCTCGGTGGGGCGCACCCGCAGGGTCTGCCAGACGGTCTGCGCGTCCTGGGCCACCTGGCGGACGGTCACGGGTTGGGAAGGGCGGAGCACCCGAGGGCGAGGCGGCTTGCGGGAACGCCGCCGGCTTTCGGGAATCCCCCAGTGGGGGCGCTCCAAATAGACCTGGGTGGAGGCGGGCACATC
>DAOTWL010000074.1:0-2094 GCA_034435875.1 Anaerolineae bacterium | reverse complement strand
ACTACCCGGACGGCCGTACGGCCATCTTTGAGCGGCATCCCGACGGCTCCTTCACCCCGGAGTCCCCCGGCAACACCGACACCCTCCAGGCCGTCCCCGGCGGCTACGTCCTGAAGCAGAAGGACCTCACCGAATACCGCTTCAACACTGCCGGGCGGCTGACCGGCGTGGCGGACCCCAACGGCAACACCCAGACGCTGACTTATGGCCCCGACGGGCGGCTGGTCCGGGTGGAGAACAGCGCCGGGCGGTGGATAGAGATCGCCTACAACGATGAGGGGTTGATTCGGGAGATCACCGCCCCTGAGGGGGTGCGCCTGCGCTATGAGTACACCGACGGCCTCCTCACCGGCTTCACCGACGCCCGGGGCCAGACCTGGCGCTACACCTACAACACCTTCGGCTGGCTCACGGCCATCCTCGGCCCCAGGGGCCACCCGATCCTCCGGCTGCGCTACGGCGAGGATAGGAACGACCCATCCTTCAGCCGGGTGGTGGAGCAGATAGAGGGCGCCACTGCCCGCCGCACCTTTGTCTACGATGACCCCTCCCACACCCGTACCATCCTGGATGCCTACGGCCACCCCACCCTCCATCAGTACGATGCCGCCTACCGCCTGATCCGGGTCACCGACCCCCTGAACTACACCGAAGAATACGGCTACGACAGCCAGGACCGCCGCGTCTACTTCAAGGACAAAGAGGGCCGGGAATGGCATTATGCCTACGACGACCGGGGCAATCTCATCCACGAAGAGGGCCCCCTGGGCTGGGAGCGGGCGTGGGCGTACAACGACCTGGACCGCCTGACGATGGAGCAGGACCCGGCCGGCCGGCGGACCTTCTACGGCTACGATAGCAAGGGCAACCTCACCGTCATCACCAATGCTCTGGGCTTCACCCGCACCTTCGCCTACGACGGCCGGGGCCTCCCCTTCCGGGTCACCGACTTCAACGGGAACGTCATCACCAACACCTACGACGCCGCCGGAGACCTCATCGCCGTGGAGAACGGGGTGGGCGCGGTCACCCGCTACGACTACGACGGCCTGGGCCGCACCGTGGCGATGACCACGCCGATGGGCGCCGTCTTCACCTACACCTACGATGGCGGAAGCGCGCTCCTCACGGGGACCTTCGGCCCCCTGGGCTACTCCGAAACCTATGCCTATGACCCGAACGGCAACCTCATCCGGAGGGTGGACCCCAACGGGAACCCGACCCGCTACTCATACGACGCCTCCGACCGGCTGGTGGCCGAGATCAACGCCTTGGGCTACACCACCGTCTACACCTACGGCCTGATGAACGAAACGGTGGCGATGCAGGACGCCGAGGGGCGGGTCACCATCTACGAATACGACCCCCTCCGGCGCCTGAAGGCCGTCCACGCCCCCGAAGGGGCTACCACCCGCTACGAGTACGACGGCGTGGGGAACCTGGTGGCCGAGACCGACCCCGAAGGCCGGGTGACCCGCTACGTCTACAACGACCTGGACCGGCTGGTGGAGCGCATCCAGAACTTCGTCCCCGACGGCCCCCAGAATGCCGACACCAACGTGGTCACCCGCTACGAGTACGACCCGGCGGGGAATCTGAAGCGCCTGGTAGACCCCAACGGCACCGTCACCTGCTACTCATACGACGACCTTAACCGGCTCACCGCCGAGATCCGCAACTGCCGCCCCGGCGATCCCGCCGGCCCCGACGTCAACGTCACCACCCGCTACGAATACGACCCCAACGGCAACCTCATCCGCCGGGTCAACCCGCGCGGCTTCCCCACCCTCTACGCCTACGACGCGGCCAACCGCCCCATCACCGTCACCGACGCCCTCTCCCAGACCACGGCCTACGCCTACGACCTGGACAACAACCTGATTGCGATAACGGATACGGCCGGGATGGTCATCCGGTACGAATACGACCTCCTGGACCGGCGCACCGCCGAAATCCGCAACTTCCGGGAAGGCGAGCCGCCTTCGTCCGACGTTAACGTCACCACCCGTTACGAATACGACCCGGCGGGGAACCTCATCCGGACGGTGGACCCCAACTCCGTCCCCACCTGCTACTCATACGATGCGCTGAACC
>DAOTWL010000073.1:0-2603 GCA_034435875.1 Anaerolineae bacterium | reverse complement strand
ACCCTGGCGGGCGACCTGGCGACGGCCCAGGAGTGGCAGGCGAAAATCCAGAAACTGGTGCGCATCGTCGCCACCCTCGGCCCCACGCAGGCCGTCAAGGAGGGGCTGGAGATGATGGGGATTCCCGTCGGCGTCTCTCGCCACCCCATCCTGCGGGGCGGGAGTTTCCGCCGGGAGGACTACGAGGAACTGCGGATGCAACTGGAGATGCTGGGCAAAATCCCCCAGGCGGACGTGGTCTACGACCTGGGCGACCGGCAGGTGACGACGCGCCTTGCCGCCACGCCCCACACCCCTCGCCACGTCTCCGGCTGGACCCTGCGGGTGGGGGAAGGGTTCGCCGGTCCGCCCTTCCACGAAATCGCGCATGTGGACCTGCTGGTCGGTCGGCGGGACGGGCCCGTTGGGCAGGCCATCGCCCGGGCCCTGGAGGGTTGGGGCGCCGAGCGGGGCCTGAAAGTCATCTCCGAGCGGCCGCTCATCCTCCTGGTGCCGACGGTCACCATCCGCACCGCCCGCCAGCGGCAACTCTTCTACGAGTTCGCCGCCGAGGGGATTCTGATGGCCGTCCGCCAGAACATTGAGAACGGCTTCCTGCCGGAGGCGGTGCTGGACGACCTGGCCCTGATTGTCAACGCCTTCGTCCATCCGGCCGCGTCCATCGGGCGGCGGGTGATGCTGAATAACTACAAGGCCACCGTCCAGGCGCTGCGGAAGGCCATAGAGGGCCGGCCCACGCTGGAGCAACTCTTTGAGGAGAAGGCGGCGGCCCGCCACCCCTTCCGCTACGCGCCGTAGTGGCGCAGGATTCATCTTGCGCTACGCCGGCCGCAGGTCCTGAATCTCCAGTTGCAGGCGGACCTGGCCGTTCCACTCGTTCTCCCGAAGATAGTAGACGACATCCACCCGCTCCGGGAGGCGGCCGGCCCATTCCCCCTGCCGGAAGGCGATGCCGTCCCACCATACCCCTTTATCGGAGAGGGTCAGTTTCAGATGACTGCCATCTCCCACAGGCCGCTGCCGCTCTACCCGGACGTTTCGGCTGAGGAGCAGCGGCTCGGGGTTGCCTTCTCCGAAGGGGCGCAGCGCCTGGAGCGCCTTCCAGAGCGCTCCGTTGACTTCCCGCAGGGGGACTTCGACGTCAATCTCCAGCGTCGGGGTCAGTTCCACCCCCTCCAGTTCCCGCGCCGCGATGTCCAGCAGGCGGCGCTTCAACTCGTCCAGATGACGGGTGGGAACGGCGAACCCGGCGGCGACGGCGTGGCCTCCGTGGCGGATGAGCAGGTCGGCGCACTCGTCCAGCGCGTAGGTGATGTGGAACTCCGGGATGGAGCGGGCCGACCCCTTGCTGATTTCTTCCCCCTGCTCCACCATCACGGCGGGACGGTAGAACTCCTCCACCAGCCGGGATGCGACCAGTCCGACCACCCCGGCGGGAAACTCCGGGCTGGCGACGAATAGAAGGGGAGGGAGAGGCTTCTGTTCCAGGATGACGGCGCGTGCCCGCTCCTGCATCTCTCTGGTCAGCCGCTGCCGCTCCTGGTTCAGTTCGTCCAGTTCCCGGGCCAGGCCCTCCGCCTCCTGAGAGGAGTCGGTGGTCAGCAGGCGGTAGGCAGTGCGGGCGTGGGCAATCCGCCCGGCGGCATTCAGGCGGGGGCCCAGCGCGAAGCCGATGTGCCCGGTATCCACCTGGCCGGGCCGCAGGCCGGATTGGCGGATCAGCGCCTCCACGCCGACGCGCGGCGTCCGGTTCAGCCGCTCCAGCCCCCGGCTGACCAGGGAGCGGTTCTCGCCCGTCAGCGGGGCCAGGTCCGCCACCGTCCCCAGCGCCACCAGGTCCAGCAACTCCTCCTCGTCCAGGGGGACACCTCCGCGCAGGGGGACCTGGCGGTTGGCCCGGAGGAGGGCCTGGGCCAGTTTGTAGGCCAGGCCGACCCCGGCCAGCCCTTTATAAGGGTACGGGCACTCCTCCTGGTGGGGGTTCACCACGGCCACCGCCTCCAGCGGTTCTACCCCCACCAGGTGGTGGTCGGTGACGATGACGTCCATCCCCCGGCGGCGGGCGTGGGCGATCTCGCGCGGAAAACGGATGCCACAGTCCACGGTGACCAGCAGGCGCGCTCCGGCATCGGCCAGTTCGTCTATGGCCGGGATGTTCAGGCCGTATCCCTCTTCCACTCGGTGGGGGATGTACGGGCGGACGTCCGCGCCCATAGACCGGAGGGTGATGACCAGGAGGGCCGTGGCGGTGACGCCGTCGGCGTCAAAATCGCCATAGACGGCGATAGGCTCTTTTCTCCGAATGGCCCACCGAATCCGGTCAACGGCCTTATTCATCCCGTAGAGGGCGTAGGGGTTATCGGGGCCGGGGCGCCGCTCCAGAAACGCCCGCGCTTCCTCCGGGTCCCGCTCCCGGTTGTAGAGGATCTGGACGACCACCGGGTGGAGGTCGGGGAAATGGGCGCGGTATGCGTCGGGCACAGGATGAGGGAGGTTCCAGCGATATCGCGTGGGCACAGCCGGACTCCTGACCGGGTTTGGGGTTATTTTACCACAAGCGCCGGGTACGGCAAAACACAAAAAAGAGGGGGTTGCGGCGGCCT
>DAOTWL010000072.1:0-10711 GCA_034435875.1 Anaerolineae bacterium | reverse complement strand
TCGTAGTGAGGCACGGAACGAAGTGGAGTGCCGTTTTGGCTCAGCAAGAACGCCACTCCGCTTCGCTTCGTGGCTGACTACGAACCTCCTTGCTACTCTCGCGGTATTTTTCAGACAAGCTCTAACCGGCCATTTTGATCACATAATCGGCCATCTTCCCGGCGATGTCCACCTCCACGGCCTGCATCGCGCCGTGGAATTCGGGGGTGTGGTTCACTTCGGAGACCAGCAGGCGGCCGTCGGCGTCTTCCAGCAGGTCCACGGCCAGGATGCCGCCGCCCACCGCGCGGGCCGCGCGCAGCGCCAGGTCGGCCACCTCCGGGGTCAGCGGACAGGGAAGGGCTTGTGCCCCGCGCGCGGTATTGGTGATCCAGTGGGACGACCGGCGGTAGATGGCGTAGATGACCTCGTCGCCCACCACCATCACGCGAATGTCCCGGCCGGGCTTCTCCACGTACTCCTGGATATAGAAGACGCTATGGCCGGGCCCGCCGAGGACCGTTTTGTGGGCCAGCACGGCCTCCGCCGTCTCCCGGTCGTTCACCTTGCTCAGCAGCCGTCCCCAGGAGCCGACGGCCGGCTTGAGCACGACGGGGTACCCCATCTCCTCTATGGCTTCCAGGGCCGCCTCGGCCCCGAACGCGACGGCGGTGCGGGGCGTCGGCAGACCATGCCCGATCAGCGCCTGGGTGGTCAGGATTTTATCGCCACAGGTGAGGACGGTCCGGTAGTCGTTGACGGTGGGCAGTCCCCACCTGCTCAGGATGCTCAGCAGATATAGGGCGCGAGTGTGGCTGAGCACGCGGCTCCAGATCAACCGGTACTTCCGGGCCAGGCCGTTGGCGTGCAGGTACAGGAACAAGTCCTCATCATCCAGCCGGTCAAATTCCACCCCGCGCGCGGTCAGCGCCCGGAAGATGGCCTTCTCCTCTGGCCGGATGCGGGAGCAGAGAATGCCCAACTTTATCGTTCCGACTTCATGGCGACCTCCAGCACATAATCGGCGATGCGACCGGGGATGTCCACACCGGTGGGGGCAATGCTGTTGCGGAACTCCGGGGTGTGGTTCACCTCCGAGACCAGCAACCGGCCGTCGGGGGCCTCCAGGATGTCCACCGCGACTACCCCGCCGCCCACCGCTTCCGCCGCTGCGCGGGAGATGGCGTCTATCTCCGGTGTGATGGGGCAATGGGAAGCCTGGGCCCCCCGAGCGGTGTTGGTGATCCAGTGGGACGACGTGCGGTAAATGGCCGCGATGGTCTCCCCTCCCACGACGAAACTGCGGATGTCCCGTCCGGGTTTGGGGATGTACTCCTGGATGTAGAAGATGGAGTGAATGTATCCGCCGAGGGTCTGCTTGTGCTCCAGAATTGCCTCGGCGGCGTCCCGGTCGTTGATTTTGGCCTGGAGACGGCCCCAGGAGCCGTTCAGGGGTTTGAGCACGACCGGGTAGCCCATCTCCTCCATCGCCGCCAGCGCGGCCTCCGGCGAGAAAGCCACGCGGACATTGGGGGTGGGGACGCCATGGCGGGCCAGGGCCAGGCTGGTCTGGAGTTTATCCCCGCAGAGGGCGATCACTTCCGGCTCGTTGACGGTGAGCAGGCCGCCCGCGCGGAGCATCTGGCTGGCGTAGAGGGCCCGGGAGTGGCTCAGCGAGCGGATAAGGACCACATCGCAGGAATCCGGGGAATCCGCCTCCCCCCGGCGGAGCGGGGAAGAGCCGGGCAGACCCAGCACAATCATCTCATCGTCTATCCGCACGGCCTCCACGCCCCGAGCCTGGAAGGCCTGGAAGAGCAGTTTCTCCTCCACCCGGACGCGGGAGCAGAGAATGGCCACTCGCATCCTACTCCCCCCAGTCCTCTTCCTCTTGCGGGGCCAGTTCCAGGACGAGGGGGTTGAGGCTTCGCACCTCCAGTTCCACCCCGCAGTCGGGGCAGAGGACGATTTCGCCCACCTCCACGTCCGGAGCCAGGTTCAGTTCAGCGGTGCATTCGGGACACTGGACCATCTCACACCTCCTCTGGAATGGGATATAAAAAGGCCGACTCCCTGCTCCAGGGAGTCGGCCTTTTCGGCGAAAGGTGGGATTAGTTAGCGGATACTTATCCCTCTTAGAACGGCGGCAGGCGGCGCGAAACTCCCCAGAGCGCCCGGGTCGGGGAGCGCTTGGCTCGGGCTCGTCGGGAGTTTCGGACCACCGAAAGACTCATCTCGCTCAGCGTCCTGGTGAGTTGGCCTTTATATACCACAACAACGGGAAATTGTCAAGGCCGAGGGGCTGTACATCTTACGGGGGATTTGACACCGAACGGATGTTCGTTTATAATAAACAGAGAAACTCGCTTCAGGAGGCTCCGGTGAACAGGCAGCGGGAAGAGGCAGAGGCACAGGAGCGACGGATTCTGGAGTACATCCGGAATTTCATCCAGGAACGGGGCTATCCCCCCACCGTCCGGGACATCGCCCGGGAACTGGGCATTTCTTCCACCTCGGTGGTGGATTACCACCTGCGGCGACTGGAACAGGCGAGGTGGATAGAGCGAGACCCGCGTTCCTCCCGGGGCATCCGTCTCACGGCAGCGGGCGCGCGAGGGTTGGGCCTCGGCGAGATCATCTCCGTCCCCCTCCTGGGGGACATCGCAGCCGGCGAACCGATCCCCGTCCCCTCCTCCGATTTCTCCCTGCTGGGTGTGGAGGAGACGATTGAGTTAACCCGCAGCATCGTGGGAGACCCCCAGAACCTCTACGCCCTGCGCGTTCGGGGGAACTCCATGATAGACGCAATGATCCACGACGGCGACATCGTGATTATGCGTCCTACGCTCTCCGTAGAGAACGGGGAGATGGCGGCGGTGTGGTTGGAGGACCGGGAAGAGACCACCCTCAAGAGAGTGTACTGGGAAGGGGGACGGGTTCGCCTGCAACCGGCCAACCCGACGATGGCCCCCATCTATGTGGATGACCCCCGACAGGTGAAAATTCAGGGCAAGGTCGTGATGGTCATCCGGCAGGTCCGCTGAGGGGTGGAGACCCCCGGCGTTACCCCAGGGCGACTTCTATTGGAGGATACTCGTCGGCTGTGATCTCCGGAGCGGCCGGCGAGGGAGGCCGGCGAATCGGCAGCAGAACGGTGAAGGTGCTGCCCTGCCCCGGCGCAGATTCCAGCCAGACGCGCCCCCCGTGTGCCTCCACCAGGGACTTGACGATGGAGAGTCCCACCCCCATACCTCCCGCCGCCATTCGCAGTGGGTCATCCGTGTGGTAGAACCGCTCCCACACCCGGGATTGTTCCTCCAGCGGAATGCCGATACCGGTATCCTGAACCCAGAGACGACAGAACTGGGCAGGGCCCCCGTCCGGTTCCGGCACTGCGGCCAGCCCCACCGTTACCTGACCGCCCGGATAGGTGAATTTGACCGCGTTGCTGAGCAGATTGTTCACCACCTGGCGAATCCGCAGCGGGTCCACCTCCGCCAAGGGCACATCATCCGCCACCTCCAGCCGCCACTCCAGTTGTCGCGCCTTCATCTGGGGGACGAAGGATTCCAGGACCTCGCCGACCAGCAGGGCTATGTCGGTGGGGACGTAATTCAATTCCAGGCGTCCCCGCTCGCTTTCGGCAACAGCGATGAGGTTATTGGCAATCGCGACCAGTCGACGGGCATTGTCATGGATGATGTGGAGAAATGTGGCCTGGGTCTGGGATAAGGGGCCCACCATGCCACTGTAGAGCGCCTCACTATAGCCCAGAATGGCGGTCAGGGGTGTCCGGAGTTCGTGAGAGACGTGGGCGATGAATTCCCGCTTAGAATTTTCGGCCTGGACCTCCCGGGTCACATCCCGCAGCACGGCCACGGTGCCCAGGTACTCGCCGGAGGGGAGCCGGACGGGCGCTGCGCTGACCGCAATCTGTTTCCCCTCCAGTTCAAAGAGCGTATGGAGCGGCGATTGAAGACGGGCCACCCCTTCCAGAGGTTGCGCCGCAACGGCCTCCAGCACCGGCTGTACGGAGCGGCCCAGTAGCCGTTCCCGTGGGACTTCTAAAATGTGCTCCGCTGCCGCGTTCAGCCGGATGACCATCCCCTGCTCATCGGTCACAATGATCCCCTCGGTCGTACTCTCCAGAATGGCTTCCCGCAGCGAGGCCTCGCGCTCTCGCTCCCGGAGCGCCTGCTCCAGGCGCTGGACCTCCCGTTCCAGGCGACGGTAGAGATAGACATTTTCAATCGCCGCCGCCATTTGAGCCGCGATGGATTCGCACAGACGGATGTCCCGGCTTTCAAAAGGGCCCGGTCGGTGGCTATTGACAATGATGATGATCCCTATCACCCGGTCTCTCTGGACCAGGGGTTGCACCATGACGCTCCCCCCTTTCGGGCTTTGCAGGAGATCGTAGAGGGATTGGAGGTCCGGCTGGGGACGGTGGGGATGGAGAACCCGGTGCCGTCGTCTTCGGACGACATGGGCCAGAAGAGGGTACCGGTCTAAGGACACATCAACGGGGTCAGGAGGTGCCAGATGTCCGGCCAGCGGAGCGTACAGGGTTATCAGGTACATTCGCTCCTCAGGAGCCTCTGTTCCGGAAAGATCGGCGGACGTTTCTTCCGGTTGGAGCAGGACGGCTACCCGGTCGGCATCCAGTACATGAGCGATGTGCTCCGTGACCTGTTTCAGGACCCGCTCCAGTTCCAGAGACCCGCCGAGTGCCTGACTGACCTCCAGCAGGGAGAGCAGTTCTCGGGTCTGCTGCAGGGAGCGTTCGCTCAGGGTCTGCAGTTCCTGCCGGTAGGCCCAGAGGTCCTGAAGGGCCGCGCGGTACACAATGACGGAGATGAGGGGATAGCCGAAGAGGTTGACCAGCCGCCCCAGTCCCGTCTGATCCAGCATCACCAACCCGTTCCCCAGGGCAATGATCAGAAAGGCAATGCCGGGCAACAGATATTCCACCCGTTGCCGCTGCAAGACCAGGTACAGGCCGCTGAGGACGGCCAGCAGGGTTGCCCAGATGTCCCAGACCGTCTGTTGCCAGAAAGCGGCGTATTCAAAGAAGGGGACGGAGCGGACCAGAGTGTACCAGAGAGGGAAGAAGAGGAGGGTTACACCCAGAATTGCCGCCGATTGAATCATCAGAAACCAACGTCCGGCCCGTCGCCCGATCAGAGGGGAGAGGAATGCCCAACTCATCACCGTCAGGCTGGCGACCTCCAGCGCGTAAAGGAGGGGAGCGAGAAGGTTGTAGCCCTGAGGCCCCAGGATCAGGAGAGGGACCCGCAGGAGCAGGACGACGGCGAAAGCGATCAGAAAGCGCTGCTGGTCTGGATTCCGGGTGTGCCGGTACTCCACCAGCGCGATCCCGGCGGCCCCCTCCAGGGCCAGCAGAATCAGCAGGTGGTAGACGAAGGTACCGGGTCCTGTGCTGAGCAGGTTATAGAGTGGGCCGAGAATTCCCATAGGGACTCCTCCAGAAAGGAGCACCGATTCCCGGGAACCCGATCATCAGAACGGCGTTGGAGGGCGAGTAGGAGTGAGGATAACCGGCGCGGTGGGAGTTGGCGTTTCCACCCCACGCGGCGTCTGGGGGGTGAAAGAGACCATCAGGCCGATGGCCATGCTGGTCACCACCAGGATGCTCATGATCCAGAATATGCGCTGGCTACGGGAAACAGATGCTTTCTGGCGACGCATATTGCTTACAGACGAATGGAAAAGGGCTCTGTCAGGATCGCGTCACAACCCCAATTATATCCCATTTTGCAGAGCAAGCAATCACGCAAACTGATACAGAGTGTACTCCCGTTACTTTCTCCCGCCCGCCTGCAATAGGCTACTTCTTGCTGGCCCTTGGGGCGGGTTGGTAAGGCCTTTTCGCTGGGCTCGCAGTGCCATTCCCCGCGGCCTTCCATTTGTCAGGAAAACCAATAGCAGGTATAATGTTGGCGAAAATACCAACCAGGAGGTATCCCATGTTAGTCGGCGAACGGATGACCCCACGCCCTATCACCGTAACTGAGGAAACATCCCTCCCGGAAGCGCTGGAACTGATGCGGAAGGAGAAAATCCGCCGTCTCCCGGTGCTGGATAAGCACGGGAAACTGGTGGGTATCGTCACCGAACTGGACCTTCTGCGGGCCTCCCCCTCCCCGGCGACCACGCTGAGCATCTACGAAATCCCCTACCTCCTCTCCAAAGTCAAGATGCGGGACATTATGACCCACGAGGTCATCACGGTCACCGAGGACACCCCCATAGAGGAAGCGGCCCGCATTATGGCCGATAACAAAATCGGCGGCCTGCCCGTCATGCGGGACGGCAAACTGGTCGGCATCATCACGGAGACGGACATCTTCAAACTGATGCTGGAACTCTTCGGCGCGCGCCAGAGCGGCATCCGTGTGACCCTCTCCGTGCCCGACGAGAAGGGCGTCCTAGCCCGAGTGACCGGCAAGATTGCCGAACTCGGTGGCAACATCCTTTCCCTGGGCACCGCGATGGGCGAGGACCCGACCACCAGCGTCCTGATCCTCCGGGTGGCGGACGTCTCCCAAGAGGCGCTGGTGGAGGCGCTGAACAGCCTGGGCGGCGGCATCCGGGTCACTCACTCCCGCACCTGCGCCCTGCCCGTCTGCCCGACCTGATTCGCGCCCATCGGCGTCGGTTCGCCGAACGAGGCCTCCCGCTGAGAGGAATCACGTTCGTAGTCAGCCACGAAGCGCAGCGGAGTGGCGTCCAGACGACCCTTCCCCTTCGTTCCGCCGGACTACGAGCGACTTTGCAGGCAGGCCCTCAGACCTGCGGCGGGAGACCCACCCAGGAACCTGCAATGGACCTCCTGAACCTCCGCTGGTGGGGATGGGGCACCCTGGATCGCTCCTACCCCCTGGAGAACCGACCGCGCTTCTGGCCCACCCTGCGGGCCTGGCTGGAACTGCCCGACGACCTGCCGGAACGCCCGCCGGTCCCGCTGGAATCGGTCCAACTCCGACCGTCCCGCCTGGACGACCCGGTCCTGGCCTCGCTGCGCCGGCTGGTCGGAGAGGAGGCGGTCCGGCTGGACCTGCGCGCCCGCGTGGAGCACGCCTGCGGCAAGGCCTACCGGGACCTGATGCGCGTGCGGGCCGGCCACATCCCCAACCCGCCGGACGCCGTCGTCTATCCGGCCGACGAGGGACAGGTGGCCACAGTGATCGCCTGGGCCGCCGATCGGGACATCCTCATCATCCCCTTCGGCGGCGGCAGTACCGTCCTGGGCGCCGTGGAGCCACCCCCCGACGACCGCCCCGCCATCAGCCTGGACCTGGCCCGGCTGGACCGGCTCATCTCCATAGACCCCGTCTCCCGGACCGCTCGCATTCAGGCCGGCGCGACCGGGCCGGAGGTGGAGGCGCAACTGAACGCCCACGGCTTCACCCTGGGCCACTTCCCCCAGTCCTTTGAATTCTCCACCCTCGGCGGCTGGATCGCCACCCGGGGCGCCGGTCAGACCTCCACCGGCTACGGCAAGATAGAGCACATGACCCAGGCGGTCCAGGTGGTCACCCCGGTGGGTATCATAGAGACGCGCGACGTCCCTGCCGGCGCCACCGGCCCCAGCCTGCTGGAGGTTCTGGTCGGTTCGGAGGGGGCCTGCGGCGTCATCACCCAGGCGACGATGCGCATCTCCCCCCGCCCCCAGGTCCAGGACTACCGGGGCTTCCTCTTCCACCGGCTGGAGGACGCCGTCGCTGCGCTGCGCGACCTGATGCAGCAGGGCCCCTGCCCCACCATCGCCCGCCTCTCCGACCCCGAGGAGACGGCCGGTTTCGCCGCGATGGCCCACGCCCACTCCGGCCTGCGGGCGCTGGCGGATCGGGCCGCCGACCGGTACCTGACCTGGAAGGGCCACAGCCTGACCGGCAGGAGTTGCTTCCTGCTCCTGGGCTACGACGGCCGCCCGGAGGAGGTCCGCCCCCGCTGGCGGCGGGCGACCGAAATCTGCCGGGACCACGGCGGCTTGCCCCTGGGCCGCAGTGTCGGCGAATCCTGGAAACGGGAGCGGTTCGCCCATCCATACCTGCGGGATACCCTTCTGGGCGTCGGCGTCATGGTGGACACCCTGGAGACGGCCACTACCTGGTCCAACCTCCTCCATCTCTACGAGGCGATGACGGCGGCCATCCGGGCGGCCATCCGGGATACCGGCGGCGGCCCCGGCTACGTAATGACCCATGTTTCCCACAGTTACCCCTGGGGGGCCTCTCTCTACACCACCTTCCTGGGCCGCCAGGTGCCCGGCGCGGAGATAGAGCAGTGGTGGGCGGTGAAGGAAGCGGCGACGGAGGCCATCCTGGCCGCCGGAGGGACCCTCAGCCACCATCACGGCGTCGGCCGCGACCATGCCCGCTGGCTCCGGGAGGAGGTCGGCCCCCTGGGCCTGAAAGTTCTGCAGGCCGTCAAGGCCACCCTGGACCCCACCGGCATCATGAACCCGGGGGTCCTGCTTCCGACTACTGACCACAGACCTGGCTACCTGACACTTTTCAAATAGGACGCGGAAAAACGCGGATCAACACGGATGAACACGGCAATAAAAATGATTTTCCGTGCATTTCCGTGTTCTTCCGTGTGCTACAGGACGCGGCAAATGGGGATAGACGCTTTTTTCAAAACGCATGGCAAAAGGCATCTCCCCCAAAGGCACAAAGATCACAAAGTGCCTTTGTGTCTTGGTGTGAGAACGATAGGTAGACCACAGACCACGAAATACGGAGTACGGAATACTCAGAAGCCATGGGGCCCTTTCTCCCATCTAACCATCGTACCTTTTCCGCTTCCGCCCGCGAAGAGAACCTGACCCGCCTCGCCGACGAGACCTTTGACGTCCTGGTCATCGGCGGGGGTATCACCGGCGCCGCCATCGCGCGGGATGCGGCGATGAGGGGCTTCCGCACCGCGCTGGTGGAGAAAGGCGATTTCGCCGTCGGCACCAGCAGCCGCTCCACCCGCCTGGTCCACGGCGGCATCCGCTACCTGGAGTACGGCGAGTTCCGCCTGGTCTTTGACGCCTGCACCGAACGGCGCATCCTGCGCCGCATCGCCCCCCGCCTGGTCCGCCCGCTGGCCTTCCTCTACCCCCTCTACGCCGGTCAGCGCCCCCCGGCCTGGAAACTCCGCCTGGGCCTCACCCTCTACGACGCCCTCGGCCTCTTCCGCAACGTCCAGATGCACCGCTGGCTCTCCCCCGAGGAGGCCGCCCGGCGGGAACCCCTGGTCGCCGGACGGGGCCTGATCGGCGTGGGCCGCTACTACGACGCTCAGGTCAACGATGCCCGTCTGACCCTGACCATGGCCCGTGCCGCCCACCTGCACGGCGCGGTGGTTGTCAACTACGCCCCGGTGGTCGGTCTGATGAAGGCCGGAGGGCGGGTCGTCGGCGCGCAGGTGGTGGACGCACGCACCGGTCGGGAGATAGAAATCCGGGCGCGCGGGGTCGTCAACGCCACCGGCGTCTGGGCCGACCGGGTCCGTGCCCTGGACGACCCCGGCGCCCGCCCCATGCTCCGTCCCACCAAGGGCATCCATCTCCTCATCCCGCGCGCCCGTCTCCCCCTCCACCACGCCGTCATCTTCACCTCTCCGCGCGATGGCCGCCATATGTTCGCCATCCCCTGGAAGGACTTCGCCCTCATCGGCACCACCGACACCGATTACCCCGGCGACCTGGATTCCCCCGCCGCCGATCCCGACGACGTGGCGTACCTGCTGGAGGCCGTCAACCACCTCTTCCCCGGCGCCCGCATCGGCGAGGCGGACATCGTCAGCACCTTTGCCGGACTGCGCCCCCTGGTGGCCGCGCCGGGCCACCCCTCCGCTGTCTCCCGCACTTATGTCATCCGGGAGAGTCCTTCGGGACTGGTGACCATCACCGGCGGCAAACTGACCACCGCCCGCCGCATGGCCGAAGAGTTGACCGACCTCGTCCAGAAGCGGCTGGCCGAAATGGGGGTTCCGGCCCGGTCCGGATGCCGGACCCAGGAGCCCCTGGAGGGCGCGCAGATAGAGGCGGTGGAGATAGGGATGGGAGACGAACGGGTGGCCCGCCACCTGGTGGAGACCTACGGCGGCGACGCCCGCTGGATTCTGGGTTACGTAGAGGAGAACCCCGCGCTGGGCGAGCTGATGGTGCCGGGATTGCCGTACCTGCTGGCGGAGGCCCTCTACGCCGTTGGGCACGAAATGGCCGTGACCCTCGGCGACGTCCTCATCCGCCGCACTCACGTCATCTACGATGCCCGCGATGGCGGCCTGAGCCGCGCGCGGGCCGTCGCGGAAGTCATGGCCCCCCGCCTGGGCTGGGACGAGGCGGAGATAGAGCGGCAACTGGCCGACTACGCCGCGCAGGTGGCGCTGACCCGGAGCCCTTTTTAACCGCAAGCAAGAGGCAAGAAGCAAGGGGCAAGAGATGAATCCCTTATCCTCCGATACCGATCCCGAAGCCGCGCGGGTCCGGCTGGCGCGCATCCGGCAGATGTCGGCGGGTGAGAAACTGGCAGCGGTAGATGCCATGACCGACCTGCTGCGAACACTGGCGCTCAGCCGCATTCGGCAGCGCTACCCCGATGCGACTCCCGAGGAGGTCCGTCGGCGGCTGGCAGAACAGATGTTGGGGCCGCAACTGGCCCGAAAGGTCTTCGGTGATGCAGGGTGACTTCATCCGGGTTGTCCTTCAAGT
>DAOTWL010000071.1:0-10386 GCA_034435875.1 Anaerolineae bacterium | reverse complement strand
AACTCCCTACCGGCTGAATGTCCGGCATCCGGCATCCGGCATCCTGCATCTTGCATCCTGCATCCTGCATCCTGCATCTTGCATCCTGCATCTTGCATCCTGCATCCTGCATCCTGCATCCTGCATCAAGGAGCGACCGTGCTGAAAAACGAACTGGCCCGTCAGCTGACTGTTGCATCGGTTCTGACCCTGATCGGGGTTGTACTGCTGGGCACCTGCGCCCCTCCGACCACCGTCATCCAGACAGTGGAGGTCCCGGGCCCGACACTCGTGGTGACTGCCACCCCGGAGCCGACGGAAACCCCCGGCCCCAGGACCC
This sequence comes from Anaerolineae bacterium, assembly GCA_034435875.1. Taxonomy (GTDB): domain Bacteria; phylum Chloroflexota; class Anaerolineae; order B4-G1; family DUEL01; genus SpSt-77. Next base: position 10,067 of record DAOTWL010000071.1, on the reverse strand, counting down.
TCACCGTCTGCCAGGTCGGGGAGCCGGAGAGCCTGTACCTCTACGGCGGCTCCTACGCGGCCCGCCACGTCCTTCAGGCCATCTACGATGGCCCCATAGATTACCACTCCTTTGACTTCCAGCCGGTCATCCTGGAAAAACTGCCCACCGTGGCCGATGGGGACGCGTACTTCCAGACCGTCACCGTCCAGGCTGGCGACCGGGTGGTGGACATCCGGGGCGAGCCGGTTGCTTTAGAGCAGGGGACGCAGGTCTTCCCCGACCATGCCTGTAGAGATGCCGCCAATCCCGAATGCGTGGTCACCTTTGACGGGAATACGCCGATGGAGATGGAGCGGATGGTCGTCTCCTGGACCCTGAAGGATGGGGTGACCTGGTCGGACGGGGAGCCGGTGACGGCGGATGACTCGGTCTACAGTTACGAACTGGCCTGCCACCCAGATACGCCGTCCTCCAAATACATCTGCGAACGCACCTTTTCGTACGCGGCCGCCGGGAAGCGGACCGTCGTCTGGACCGGGTTGCCGGGATATGTGGATGATCTGTATATGCTGAACTTTTTCAGCCCATTGCCCCGGCACCTCTGGGAGAAGCAACTCCAGGCGACGCCTGCCGACCTGCTGAGCCGGGTGGAGAGCACCCGGCAGCCTGTTGGCTGGGGGCCGTTCCGCATCACCGAATGGGTCCAGGGCGACCACATTGCCCTGGAGCGCAACCCCTTCTACTTTCGGGCCGCCGAGGGACTTCCTCGGGTGGACCGGCTGGTCTTCCGGTTCGCGCCCAACGCTGAAGGGGTGGTGGCGATGCTGGTGGCCGGCGAGTGCGACCTGGCACTGCCGGGCGATGGGGCCGAGCCGCTCCTGCTGTTCCTGAAAGAGGCGGAGGGAAAGGGTCTCCTCCGTCTGATGACTTCGGTATCCAACCAGGGAGAGCACCTGGAGTTCGGCATCAACCCCATCGCCACCTACAAGCGTCCCGATTTCTTTGAGGATGTGCGGGTCCGGCAGGCCATTGCCCACTGCATAGACCGGCAGGCGATGGTGGATGAAATCGCCCTGGGATTGGGTCGGGTGGCGGATTCCTACATTCCTCCGGAGCATCCTCTCTATGCCGGCGATCGGCTGACTCGCTGGACCTACGACCCGCCGATGGGACGGGCGCTGCTGGCGGAGGCCGGCTGGGCCGATGAGGACGGCAACAGCGTCCTGGAGGCCCACAACGTCCCCGGTATCCGCGCTGGCACTCCCTTTTCGGTCACTCTGCTGACGATTCAGGGAGACCCGCAACAGGAGACCATTGCCCGGATAATCCGGGCCAACCTGGCCGATTGCGGTATCCAGGTGACGGTGGACTCCCGTCCGGTGCGGGACTTCTTCGCCGATGGCCCCCTGGGCCCCATTTACGGCCGTCAGTTTGACCTGACCTTCTTCACCTGGGAGATAGAATTGACTCCTCCCTGTTACCTGTATACAACGGAGGAGATTCCGGACCCGGCGAATTACTGGGGTGGGGCGAACGCGTCGGGCTTCTCCAACGTCGAGTACGACACCGTCTGCCGGGCGGCTCGGGCCGCGCTGCCGGGCACCTTTGAATACCGGAACTACCACGCCGAGGCCCAGCGCATCTTCACCGAACAACTCCCCGCCCTGCCCCTCTTCTGGCGGGTCCGCATCGCCGTCGCCCGACCGGAAGTGATCGGGTTGATTCCCGGCTCTTTTGGGGAGGGCGAACTCTGGAACATAGAAGAAGTCGGCCTGCAATAAGGTAGCGCAAGATTCATCTTGCGAATGTAGCGCAAGATTTATCTTGCGAACGTAGCGCAAGAATTATCTTGCGCTTTGGCAAACGCTCCCGGATGTGCTATACTGATTGACAGAGGCATCCAATGATTGCGTAGCGCAAGATTTATCTTGCGCACTGATACCGGAGGTGTCCAATGATTGGGCAGAGGGAGCAACTGCTGGAATGGTTAAGGGAACCGGACGTGCTGGACGAAGACCTGCGTCGGGACATCCTGGAGGCCCTTCTGCGGCCGCCCCGTCCCCGCCGGATGACCTACGAGGAATTCCTGGCCTGGGCCGACGAAGACACCCTGGCGGAATGGGTAGATGGGGAGGTGGTCATGTATAGCCCTGCCTCGCTGAAGCACCAGCGGATCATCGCCTTTCTTGCTCATCTTATGAGCGCCTATGTGGATTCTAAGAACCTGGGCCTGGTGATTCTCGCCCCCTTCCAGATGAAACTGGCCGGGTCGGGACGGGAGCCGGACCTGATGTTCGTGGCGACGGAGCACCTGGACCGCCTGCGGGAGACCTATCTGGACGGCCCCGCTGACCTGGTGGTGGAGGTCACCTCTCCGGAGAGCATCGGACGGGACCGGGGGGAGAAATTCTACGAGTACGCGCAGGCAGGCATCCCCGAATATTGGCTGATAGACCCGGAGGCGGAGCAGGCGGAGTTCTACGTCCTGGACGAGCGAGGGCGCTACCGGACCATCTTCCCCGACGCGGAGGGGATTTACCGTTCCCGCACCATAGAGGGCTTCTGGTTGCAGGAAGGGTGGCTGTGGAAACCGCCCCGGGTGTTGGACGTCCTGCGAGAACTGGGCATCCTGTAACTGTTTGTAGTCAAGCACGCCGTTCGTAGTCCGGCACGGAGCGCAGCGGAGTGCCGTCAACGTTCGTAGTAAGGCACCGTTTGTAACAAGGTACGAAGCATAGCGGAGTGCCGTGGAGGAGAAAAATATGCCCATCAACCAACCATTGACCGACCAACTCCGCCAGCAGGCTCGCCAACTGCTGGAGGAGAAGCAGGTGGACTGCGTCATCGGCTATGAGGCGGGGCGGAGAGGGGGAGCCCGCCCGGCCGTCATCTACACCCCCGATGAGGCCGACCGCCTCATCTGGGGGCCGGAGTGCGTCCACAACCTGACCACCTATCTGCACAACAAAAAGAAGCCCCGGCGGCGCGGCGAGGAACCGCCCCGCGTGGGCATCGTCGTCAAGCCGTGCGATAGCCGGACGCTGAACGTTCTACTGGCGGAGCGGCAGATAGAGCGGACCCGCCTCTTTGTCATCGGCGTGGCCTGCGAAGGGGTGGTGGATGGGGCCGGAGAGACTGCCGCCAAGTGCGCCCACTGCACCGACCGAGTGCCGGTCCTCTACGACGTCCTCCTCGGCGAGCCTCCCCAGGGCGCGCCCGCCCCGGATGACTGGTCGGACCTGGACCAGATCGCCGCTATGCCCCCGGCGGAGCGCATGGCCTTCTGGCTGGCCCAATTTGACCGCTGTATCCGTTGCTACGCCTGCCGGCAGGTCTGCCCCGGCTGTTACTGCCCTACCTGCATGTTTGAGCGGGACGACGGCCTGTGGGTGGACGCCGGGATAGAAGTCCCGCAGAAGTACATCTTCCATCTGGGCCGGGCCCTCCATCTGGCGGGGCGGTGTGTGGAATGTGGGGAATGCGAGCGGGTCTGCCCCATGGGGCTCCCGCTGATGTTGCTCAACCGCGCCCTGGCGCGGGAGGTGGAGGCCCTCTTCGGCCACCGCGCCGGGCGGGAGGAGGCCCTCAGCCCGTTGCTCTTTGAACTGGGACCCGAAGGGTCGCCGATATAACGCGTTTGTAGTCAGCCACGGAGCATAGCGGAGTGGCGTTTCACCTTCGTAGCCAGCCACGCAGCGCAGCGGAGTGGCGTTTGAACGTAATGGGAGGGGTGACGTTCTCACCATGCCCTCAACCGAAGAACTCATCCACATCCTTCAAGGGGTTCGCCTCTTCTCCGGGCTGAGCCGGCTCCAACTGCGGCGGCTGGCTCCGCTGGTGAAGGAAGTGCCCTATCCCGCCCGGGAGACCGTCTGCCGGCAGGGGGAGCCGGGCCTGCGCTACTACATCATCCAGAAGGGCGCGGTGCGGGTGACCCGCGTGGACCCCGAGGGACGGGGCGCCGAAGTGAGGCAGCTGGCGGCCGGAGAAGCGTTCGGCGAGACCTCCCTCCTCCTGGGTGACGTGCGGGATGCCACCGTGGAGACCGTAGAGGACACGGTCTTCCTGTGCATTGATAAAGAGGACTTTGACCGGTTGCTGGCGGCCGACCCGTCCATAGAGCGGGCGCTGAAGATGCGTGAGGACGTGGCGGAGCGGCGCCGCTATCCCCGTTTCTCCTGGCTGGAACCCGGGGAGTTGCCGCTGAAAGTCCTGCGCAAGCACTTCTTCGCCTTCCTGGACCGGGTCATTCTTTTGGTCAGTATTTTTGTGTTGTTGGCGGTGGTGGGATTGGTTTTTCTGGCCATCGGGGGTGGGAGGGGCGCGTTCCAGATTGCCGGGGGACTGTTGATCGGGGGAACCGTCGTTCCCCTGGGAAGCATCCTGTATTTTTACATAGACTGGCGCAACGACATCTACATTCTGACGAACCGGCGGGTCGTCCACCGGGAACGGGTAGGGGCGTTGCTGATTCGGGAGCATTTCTCCGCCGCACCGATTCAGGCGATTCAGAACGTCCAGGTCTCACAGGTCGGTATTATAGGGCGGGTGCTGAAATTCGGTGATCTGATCATAGAGACCGCCGGGGCGGCGGGGCAGGTCGTCTTTCGCAGCATTCCGGACCCCTGGGGTATCCAGCAGGCGATTCTGGAGCAGCAGGCGCGGGTTCGCTCCCTGACGCGCATCCAGGAGCGGGAGGCCATCCGCAGGGCCGTCCGGCATCACTTCCTCTTTGAAGGAGAAGGCGAGGCCGGCCCTCCCTCCGCCGCACCACCGACCGAACGGCCGGGTTTTCTGGGGTTCCTGCGGTACTTTTTCCCCCCCGCATGGGAGCGAGAGGGAACGACGGTCACCTGGCGACGCCACTGGGTCACGTTGCTGGGAGCCATCTGGATTCCCCTGGGGATTGTCCTCGTGGCCACCCTGGTTGCGGTGATCTTTGCCCGTCTGGAGCACCAACTCTCGCCGAACGTGGCACTGATGTACGGATTGGTGATGTTCTTTGCCATCCCCTGGCTTCTCTGGAAGTTTGAGGACTGGCAGAACGACTCCTTTCAGGTGACCGCGACCCGTATCGTCCAGGTGGACCGGCTGCCGCTCTTTCTACGGGAACAGCGCCAGGAAGCGAACCTGGAGCAGGTGACCAACGTCCGTTTTGAACAGGGGATCCTGGGCAAAATTCTCCGCTATGGTGATGTTTTTGTGGAGACGGCCGCCCCGGCGGGCACGTTCCACTTCCAGAAAGTCAGTCGCCCCCGGGAAGTGCAGCGGGAGATTTTCGCCCACATTGAGGCGGCCCGACGTCGGCGGCAGGAGGAAGAGGCCCGCCAGCGCCGGACCGAGATGCTGGACTGGCTGGCAGCGTACGACGAATTGCGCCGGTTGTCGTCGCCGGAATCCCCATCTGACCACTGACGACTGACGACTGACGACTGACGACTGACGACTGACCACTGACGACTGACGACTGACCACTGACGACTGACGACTGACGACTGACGACTGACCACTGACGACTAACGACTGGAGAAATAGTGGCACAACGACCGATTCTGTCTGCAGATTACCCTGTTCTGCGGGAGAAATCCCGCCGGGTTCCCCGTCCGACGCCGGAGATTCAGGCGTTGATCCGGGATATGTGGGAGACCATGCGGGCCGCGCACGGCGTGGGGCTGGCGGCGGTCCAGATCGGCATCCCTCTCCGGGTCATCGTGGCCGAAATCCCGGAGGATATGGACGACCCGGATGCCGGGACCTCCCTGGCGCTCATCAACCCTGAACTGGTCAAGGTCTCCCAGGAGTTGGAGGACAGCGTGGAGGGATGTCTCTCCGTGCCGGGGTGGGCCGGAACCGTCCCCCGCCACATAGAGGTCATCGTCAAGGCGATGGACCCGAAGGGAAAGCCGGTGCGGCTAAAGGCCCGGGGCTACCTGGCGCGCGTCCTCCAGCACGAAATTGACCACACCGAGGGGGTGCTTTTCATTGACCGGGCCACCGAAGTCTGGCCGGTGGAGGAAGGGGAGGAGGAGCAGGAAGAGCTCCGGGCGGCCGAAAAGAAAGTGTAGACGGCTGATATTGAGTTCAGGCGAAGGGAACCCTGTTGCAGAGTGCCTTTATGAGCCTGAGATTGAACGAGAGGGAGCGAGAACGGGCATTGGGAGCGGTGACGACCCCTCCCGACCTGGTATCTTTTATGGGACCTGGGCCTCTGGGACACCCGTCCCATCCGCGTGGGGGATGTGGAGGTCGTGCCCCGCGAGGTCTTCCATGCCCTCTTTGAGCCCAAAATGACCTTTCCCGGAGATAAGGACACCGTCATCGTCCGCGTCCGCGCGGTGGGGAAGAAGGACGGTCGGGATGCTGAGGCGGTGGTGGAACTGATAGACCACTTTGACGAGGAGACGGGCTTCACCGCGATGGAGCGGGCCACCGGCTGGAGCGCGGCCATCGTCGCCGAAATGATGGCTCAGGGACGGACCCCACGCGGGGCCGGCGGCGTGGAGACCCTCGTCCCGGCGCGGCCGTTTGTGGAAGAGATGCGCCGCCGGGGCCTCCATGTCACCGAACGGGTAGCGTTTCTGAGCGCTAGTCTGAAAAGTCGCTCGTAGTGAGGCACGGAACGAAGTGGGGTGCCCGCTCGTAGTGAGGCACGGAACGAAGTGGAGTGCCGTTTTGGCTCACCAACTCCCACTCCGCCTGGCTTCGTGACTGACTACGAGCATCTTTCCTCCCCTCCCAGATTTTGCAGGCCGGCTTTTAGAAACGACCCTCCCCTGCGATAGGGCGGGTTAAAGTCCTCTTCTGCTTTCCCCCACGGTTTTACGGAGTGCCGGCCCCTCTGGCAATAGCCAGCCCAAGACGAAAGCGAAATTCCACGCCGTTATCCGCTCCCTCTTCCCGCGCGCCGGAAAAGCAGGGGGGATGGGAAACCGATCATCTTGGCCATTGCCCCCGCTTTTCCCCCGTATTTCTCCCCCTCCAGGCCACAGGTGTGTTACAGGTCAGTTACGGAAGCATAGTGGAATCGGAAATGCAACTGTTGGCCCAACAACATGGCTGGCGGGTCAAAGAGGTTCCGGTGACCGTTCTCTACGCCGACAAACCGAAACGGCCCGCCTTCTTCCAGGGCCTGATAGTCCTGGATGGTATTCTTCGGTTTATCGCTCAGCATCGCCCCCTGCTCAGTTTCAGCCTGATAGGCCTGCTCCTGCTGATGACCGGGATGGGCTGGGGGTTCTGCGTGGTGGAAATCTATTGCCGAACCCAACTGCTGGCGGTCGGCTACGCCCTGCTCTGCGTGATGTTGACCATACTGGGCTCCCTCTGTATCTCCACGGGCTTCATTATCCACTCTCTACGAGGGCTGATCCTGAGCCTGATCCGCAACACGGACTTAAGAAATATGGATTAGGACGCAGGGAGAGATGAGCACGGAAGGGCGGGCGGCTTTGCGGCCCGCCCGAATCGTTCTCAGGATAGGGTATGCGGGCCAGTATCATCATTGTCAACCACAGCGGACGGGCTGATCTGGAGCGTTCTCTTCCCTCGGTCCTCTCCACGTTGACCCCTGAGAATGAGGTGATTGTGGTGGACAATGGCTCTACTGACGGCAGTGCCGACTGGGTGTCGGAGGAATTCCCCGCTATCCGTCTGATCCGGTCGCGGGTGAACGGGGGTTCGGCTGCGGCTGCAACCTGGGCGCGCACCACGCACGGGGGCAGTACCTGGTCTTCCTGAATCCCGATACGACGGTGTTGCCGGGCTGGCTGGACGCCCTCCTGGCCCCCTCTCCGACCCTCAGGTCGCCCTGGTCACCCCCTGTATTATGCGGATGGACGAACCGATCCGGATTAACACTGCCGGGAATGAGGTCCATCCGACCGGTCTGGCCTTCTGCCGGGGCGCCGGAATGCCGTCAGCAGCCTTCACCACTCCGGAAGACGTGGCCGCCATCTCCGGCGCCGCCTTCGCCGTCCGCCGGGACGTCTGGGAAGCCCTGGGCGGAATGGACGAGACCTTTTTCCTCTATGTGGAAGATACCGACCTCTCCTGGCGGGCCTGGCTGGCGGGCTACCGGTGTCGCTACGTACCCGAACCGGTCGTGTACCACGAATACAACCTCCGCTTCGGGGCGGGCAAATTCTTCTTCCAGGAGCGCAACCGCTACCTCCTGCTTCTGAAAAACCTGCGCTGGCGGACGCTGCTGCTTCTGCTCCCCTCCCTGCTGCTGGCGGAGGTTGTCACCTGGGGATTCTTGCTGATGTATGACCCTCGCCGCTGGCGGGAGAAGGTGCAGGCGTACCTCTGGCTCCTCCGGCATGGCCGGGAAGTTCGGGCCCGTCGCCGGGAGGTCCAGACTCGCCGCCGGGCCCGGGATCGGGACCTGCTGGCCCGCTGTACCCCCTACCTGGCTTACGAGTATTCCATGGCGGGGCGCCATTCCCGCAGGTCAGAAACGAGCGTGTGGCGCAAGATGAATCTTGCGCTACGCAAGTTTCTGGGTAGGACGCCCGCGCTGGGGGGTGGAGACAGGCGGTGCAGGACGATACAGCACCCGGTCGCGCCGCAAACGGACCACCAGGCCGGTGCGCAGGCCGCTGACCCGCCCGAGAAAGCCGGCGTTGCCGTATTTTCCGTCCGCTGCGACAATATCCAGCGCTTCGGTACACTCTGTCCGCAATGCCGCCAGCGCCTGAACCTGTTCTGCACCGACTTCCTGGGCTGTCTTTGTGCTGGGAATGCGTCGCACATCCAGCGGCAGCGACCAGCTTGAATGCGGCTCGGCGCACCACTCCAACAGGGAGTAGGGATAACCAATCGTGACCGCGCCGCCATCCACATCGCTGGAGGCTTGATAGACATACTGCAAATCTTCCAGCACCCGCCCGCGTGGACGCGGCCAGGAGGAGCCATCCAGCGGAAAAATGCAAATCCCTTCCCGCGGCAATTAGTCAGACACCCAGGCGCGCATCGCCTGTGTGTCCACCCGTCCATCTTCCACCGCTGCATACAGACTTGGCCGCTTGCGTTGAAAGCGTTCGCTCTGGCTCAACCAGGCGAACGAAGAGATGCTCCCGCCAGACAGCAACGCATCCAGCGTGTCGAACAGGGCATCCCGCCGCGCCAAAAAGACGCGAGCGTACACCTCTTGACAAAATGCGATAAGTTTGTTAAAATTCACTCTGGTGATGTTTGGTTTTTCACACCCCCAATTTTCTACCAGAGGGCGGTTTTGCTCAAGGGCAGAAGCACCCCACATTTTGTCTAAACTCGAGGTCATTAATTATGTCAGTCAATTGGAGACGATTGTTAGCAAGTCTGGCTCTAACTGGAATTATGCTTTTCGCATCAGCATGCGAAGCTGTAAACAGACTAAATCCATCTCCAACCCCTACTGTTACAGCTACAGCCACTTATACTCCAACTTCAACACCAACTTTGACACCAACCCCAACATCTACACCACCCAGACCAACATCTACACCTATACCAACCCCAACATCTACACCACCCAGACCAACATCTACACCTATACCACCATCAACTTTGACACCATCACCAACTCCATATTCTTTGCCCACTTCGCTTAAAAATGTATTAGCTGATAGAGAAGGTTTAAAATTTGTGGGGGGTAGCGGGAGTGATCATGATTGGTTTCAATATGAAAGCCTTGAATATTATATTAAAAATGGTCTAGTAGCTCCTTATTACAGAGAATTAAATGGAATTACTGTTCCTGAAATATGGGTTCATTACAATGATTACAACAGAGATGGAAAACCTTATGATTATATGACAGCTGCTTATCGTCGGTTTGGAGGACATTGGTATTTGACGATTATTCCTGGAGAACAGATGACAATTCATGATAGTATTGTAATATTTATACCCAAAAACTTTGATGGAATAGTATCTAGTGTAGATATAACTATAAATCAAAACCCAGAGGAAACAAGAATAGCTAACTTTACCGGTGTTAAATACAACGTAGCTTTAATAGTATATAATCCTCAAACACCCTTTGCAACACAGTTCTTCTTTGATGAAAATGGAAAATATATTGGAGACTTGAATCCAGGAGAATT
>DAOTWL010000070.1:0-1851 GCA_034435875.1 Anaerolineae bacterium | reverse complement strand
TCTGCGTGACGCCCACCGCGCCGCCGGCCGGGCTGGCGATCCTCTCCTTCACCGCAGAGGTGGTGCAGGACCTCCCCCCAGCGGGGAAGCGGATCCGCTTCTCCTGGCGGACGACGGGCGCGACGGGCGCGGGTATCTGGAGCGGCACGCAGATGCGCTTCCCCCGCTACTGGGAGGCGACGCCGCCCGGCGAGGGCACGCTGACAGTGGACATCGGGATGACGTACTACCGCGACCCCACGATGACGCTGGAGGCGCGGGACGCGGCGGGCAACAGGGTGCAAGCCACCGTTATTGTTCCCTGGGCCTGCCGGTACTCCTACTTCTTCCCCACCACCGAGCGGACCTGTCCGGCCTACGAAGCCAGCACCACCTGGGCGGCCGAGGAGCCCTTCCAGCGCGGCCGGATGATCTGGCTCCAGGAGGTGCGCACCGAATCTGTGGTGTATCGGGACCTCATCCTCGTTTTCTACAATGACGGGCGCTTTGAGAAGTACCCGGATACTTTTGAGGAGGGCGAGCCGGAGAGCGACCCGACCATTGTGCCCCCGCCGGGGCTCTATCAGCCGATCCGGGGTTTCGGCGAACTCTGGCGCACCAACAGTAGCGTGCGCGACCGGTTGGGCTGGGCCACCGCCCCCGAGCAGGGGTTCCACACCCAGTGGCAGATGCAGATTGCCGAGTCTGTCGGCATCCCCTTCTACGTGCGGCGGCTGGACGGGCGCATCATCAAGGCGGCGGGTTGGGATATGGGCTCGGGGACGTGGCAGGAGGTGCCGTAGGGAGCAGGGGAGCGGAGGAGCGGAGGAGCGGGGGAGCAAGGGAGCAGGAAGCAAGAGAAGGGAGGTGTCTATGCGATCAGCGATAAGCGATATGCGATCGGAGGTGCCTGATGAAGGACAAACTCTTGTTGAGCCTCGGGCTGGCCGCGCTACTTCTGGCGCTGGCATTGGGGCTGCTGGCGCTGAACGGACCGCCGGCGGCACGGGCGGCGGGCGGTGAAACGTTCACCGTGAACACCTCGGGGGACGGGCCGGACGATAATCTTGGGAATTGCCAATGCCACACATCTGGAGGCCAATGTACTCTGCGTGCGGCTATTCAGGAAGCCAACGCCTGCTCTGGCCCGCAGACGATCCGGTTCAGCGGCCCGATGTGGATCACGCCCACCGCACAGCTGCCTGCCCTCACCGATGATGGTACAGTGATTGACGGCAGCGAGTGGTGGCAGGAGGAGCCCGCATATGTTGGCCCCCTCGTCAGACTGAGGGGCGGTTCCGGCGCGTTCAGCGGCCTGGTGATTACCGCATCTAACTGTGCCGTCTACGGACTGGAAATCAGGGAGTTCGGTCAGCATGGCGTGTATCTGTACTGTGGTGCGCGGAACAATGCCGTTGGTGGAGCCGGAATTCATCAAAGCAACGTAATCTGGGGTAATGGCCAGAACGGCGTGCTGATTATAGGAACCACGACGACGAGCAATACAGTAGCGGCCAACTATATTGGTACCGGTCCGCAGCGCTTTGGGGGAATGGGTAATGGCTGGCATGGGGTCAGCGTCTGGTACGGGAGCGGCAATGTGATTACCGGCAACTGGATTGCCAGCAATGGCTGGAGCGGGGTGGCAATGGACTATGTGAAGAGTGGCGAGATTCGCAACAATCTGATTGGCCTGGTGGGCACCGTGGGCCAGTTGTTGGGCAACAAATTCTATGGCATTCACATCGCCCACGGCGCAATGCCGGTGGTCATTTCCAACACCATCGCCTTCAACGGGCGGGGCATCCACGTGGAGGGAGACAGCAGGCCGTGGATCTACAGTAACCTCATCTACGGCCACAATGCGTCTGC
>DAOTWL010000069.1:0-13949 GCA_034435875.1 Anaerolineae bacterium | reverse complement strand
GTGGCGGCGACCCGGCAGGAGTTCCGGGAAGACCTGGCGGCCGTCCGGCAGGAGTTCCGCCAGGAACAGGTGCAGACCCGGAAGGAGTTCCGGGAGGATCTCAGCGCAGTCCGCCGTGAAGTCCATGAGCAACTGGACCAGGTTCATCGGCGTATAGACGAGATGAACGCCCGGTTTGAAGCGCGCCTGGACCAGATGGATGCCCGCTGGGAAACCCGGCTGGGCGAGATGAATGCTCGCCTGGACCAGATGGATGCCCGCTGGGGGGGGCGTATGGACGAGATGAATGCCCGCTGGGGAACACGCCTGGACGAGATGGATGCCCGCTGGGGGGAGCGTATGGATAAAATAGACGACCGGCTGGACCGGATGTACTACCAGATGATTGTCCAGACTCGCTGGATTATCGGTGCCCTGCTGGGGATCGGTACCGTCATCTCGGTGCTGCTGGCCATTGCGCAATTCACTCCCTGACGGTTGGGCCTGAGGCGATCCCTGTGCGTACCAAACTGGTCTGCACTTTAGGACCGACCTCACGGGACCCCGAGGTCATCCGGGGGCTCCTGGAGGCCGGGATGACCGTCGCCCGCATCAATTTCTCCCACGGCGACCTGGAAACCCATGCCCGCACCATCGCCACGGCCCGGCGGGTGGCCCAGGAGGAGGGCCGCCTGCTGGCGGTAATGGCCGACCTGCAGGGCCCCAAACTGCGGGTGGGGGAACTGCCCGCCGACGGCGTCGTCCTGCGGGCCGGGGAAAAAGTCGTCCTCTCCCCGGCCCCCTTCGCCCCCGGCCGCCTGCCGGTGCCCCATCCGGAGGTCCTGGCCGACCTGCGGGAAGGCCAGCGAGTCCTCCTGGACGACGGCCAACTGGAACTGCGGGTGGAGCAGGCCGACGGCGAAACCGTCCGCTGCCGGGTCGTCTTCGGCGGGCGGTTGACCTCCCACAAGGGCCTCAACCTCCCCGGCGCCGCCCTGCGCATCTCCGCGCTCACCGAAAAGGACCGCCGGGACGCCCGCTTCGCGGTGGAGCAGGGCGTGGACCTCATTGCCCTCTCTTTCGTCCGTTCCGCGCAGGACGTACTGGAATTACGGGGACTGTTGAAAGAGCGGGGCGCGGCCGACCTGCCGGTCGTCGCCAAGATAGAGAAGGCGGAGGCGGTGGCGGCGTTTGATTCCATTCTGGAGGTCGCCGATGCGGTGATGGTGGCGCGCGGCGACCTGGGGGTGGAGACTTCCGCCGAAGAGGTGCCGTTCCACCAGAAGCACATCATCTGGGCCTGCAACCAGGTCGGCAAACCGGTCATCACCGCCACCCAGATGCTCCAGACGATGATAGAAAACCCCACCCCCACCCGCGCCGAGGCGTCCGACGTGGCGAACGCGGTCCTGGACGGCACCGACGCGGTGATGCTCTCCGGCGAGACGGCGATTGGCGCCTATCCGGTGGAGGCGGCGCGGACGATGGCCCGCATCTGCGCCAGCGCCGAGGCCCACCTGCCCCCCGCGCGCTTCCTCCACGAACTGCAGTGTCCCAGGGGGTCGGTCACCGGAGCCATCAGCCGGGCGACGGTGGAGATTGCCGCCGAGGTGGGGGCCCGGGCCATCCTCACCGCCACCATGTCCGGCACCACGGCCCGCATGGTCGCCCGCTACCGCCCGTCGGTGCCGATTATCGCCGCCACGCCCAACCCCCGCACGCTGATGCGACTGGCCCTGGTCTGGGGCGTGACGCCGATTTTGGTCCCGCCGTTCACCACCACCGACGAGATGGTCGTCCGGATGGTCCAGGCCGCCCTCCAGACCGGCCTGGTCCGGAACGGGGACCGGGTGGTGCTGACGGCGGGGGTTCCCTTTGGCGGCGAAGGCCGCACCAATATGCTGCAGGTCCACGTCGTGGGGGAATAGGATGGAGCGATTGGAAGCCATCGGCGAAGACATCCGGGCCGACCTCTCAGCTCGGGACGCGGCGCGGGACGAGGCCCTCCGCCGCTCCCGCGAACTGGTCCGCCTCTGCGCCACCGCCATCCGCGCCGTCCATCGGGAGGAATGGAAGACCGCCCGGGAGTTGCTGTCCCAGGCCGACGACGTCGCCGCCGGGATGGTGGACGCGGTGGCTTCGTACCCGGACCTCCTCTACGCCGGCTACGTCCAGGATGGCTTGAAGGAACTGACGGAGGCCCATCTGGTGCTGGCGATGGTGACCGGCGCGCCGCTCCCGGAGCCCGCCGCGCTGGGGGTCTCCTCCGCCGTCTACCTCAACGGTCTCTGCGAGGCGGCCTCCGAACTGCGGCGACGGTGCCTGGACCGGCTGCGGCGGGACCGGCTGGAGGAGGCGGAGCGGCTGCTTTCGGCGATGGAGGCCGTCTACGACCTGCTGATGACCTACGACTTTCCCGATGTGGTGACCGGCGGCCTGCGCCACCGGGTGGACCAGTTGCGGGGGGTGCTGGAGCGGACGCGCGGGGACGTGACCCAGGCCCTCCTCCAGAGCCGGTTGCTGGCCGCGCTGCACTCAGAATAGGACACAGATTCACACAGATGGAACGCCGATAAAAATCGGATAAAATCTGCGTTTTTCTGCGTTCACCTGCGTCCCTCTTATGGAAACCTCAGAGACGACCGACCGCATCATCCGGGCCAGTGAGATCGGGCAGTATCTCTTTTGTGCCCGCGCCTGGTGGCTGGGGTCGGTGGAGGGGATGCCCTCCGCCCACCGGGAGGAGATGGACGCCGGGGAGAGCGCCCACCGCCAGCACGGCCGGCGGGTGCGCGCGGCGGTCATCCTCTCCCGCCTGGCCTGGGCGCTTTTGGTGCTGGCCCTGTTTGTGGCCCTCCTGGCCCTCCTGGGCCGCTGACCGGAATGAGCCTGTGATCGCGCTGGTTCTCCTCCTGGTCCTGGTCGGCCTGGCCCTCTTGTGGCTGGCGCGACGGCTGCGCGCCCGCTCCGGCCTGCCCGCCGGACGGGTCGTCGCCGCCGACGTGGGGCCGTGGCGGCGGCTGGACCGGCCCCTCTTCTCCCGCCGTCACGGGCTGACGGGCCGCCCGGATTACGTCGTGGCCGACGGCGTGGACCTGATCCCGGTGGAGGTCAAATCCGCCCGCGCGCCGGCCCGCCCCTATGCCTCCCACATCCTCCAACTGGCCGCCTACTGCCTCCTGGTCGCCGAGACCTCCGGCCGACGTCCCCCCTACGGCATCCTCCGCTACGCCGACCGCACGTTCCGGATTCCATATACGCGGGAACTGGAGGAGCAGCTGCTGGATGTTCTGGAGGAGATGCGGGGAGACCTGGCGGCCGGGGACGCGCCGCGCCGTCACCGGGACCCGCGCCGCTGCGCCGCATGCGGGTACCGCGCCGTCTGCGCTGAGGCGCTGACGGGCTAACAACCTGCGCTACAAAGCCCGCCACCAGGCGACGATGCGGGGGCCGAAGGGCCGGAAACCGAACCGCTCGTAGAGGCGCCGCGAGGCGATGTTGTCCTCCTGGGTGTTCAGCGTCACCTCTTGAATCCCCTGTTCCCCCAGTTGGGAAAGCACCGTCCTCAGCAGAAAACCGCCCACTCCCTGCCGCTGGAATGGCGGGGTCACCGCCAGGCGTCCGATGTGGGCGCCGTGGTCGGCGGGGCGGGCCTCTGTGTAGCCGATGAGGAAGCCGTCCCGTTCCGCCACCAGGAAACAGAGGGCTTCCTGCCGGACGCGCTCCAGCGTGGCCGCGCTGAACCACCATGGCGGCGGGAAGGCCTCGCGGTCCAGGCGTGCCAGGGCCGGGATGTCCTCTGCCTGGGCCGGGCGGACGGTGCAGGGTGCGGCCTGAGGCACCGGGGGCAGGCGTCGGTCGTCCTTCTTCAGGGTGACCAGGCGGGCGAGGGGACGGAATCCCCGGGCCCGCAGGGATTCTCCCAGCCAGCCACCCCCGTCGGTCCAGGCCAGGGCGCGGGCGCCCTGGGCGCGCAGTGGGGGCTCCAGTTGGGGGAGCGTGGCGTCCAGCCAGAGGCCGGCCGGGATTTCGGGGGCCAGGACGCCGAGACGGACCCAGGCCACCGGGCCGCTGTCGGGCAGGGCCAGCAGCGCGCCGACCGGAACGCCGTCGGCCAGGGCCAGCAGAAAGGTCTCCGCGCCCAGGCAGTCCTCCCACCACCAGGAGCGGACGGAGGGGCGGGCACTGCGGGCCAGCAGCCGCCGGATGGCGGCCTCATCGGCCGGGACAGCGGGACGGATTTGCAGATGAGCACGGGCCATTGACCACGGACCCCAGAGAGGGTTGGGTTTTGCGGCGGCGGCCTCCGGCCGCCGCCGCAAAACCGGACTCTCTACCTCCGCCGGCCGTCCCCGGTGAGCATCTGCCAGACCTCCCGGACGCCGACCTTCATCAGTTCGCCCACGTTGAAGGGCACCCGCCCCACCGGAACGTCCAGTTCCGTCTTGTCGCAGACGGTGGAAGTGTTGGCGCGGTCAATCTGCGGTTTCAGGCGCAACATCTCCCGTTCCACCTCCTCCGGCGGCGCCGTCGCCAGCAGACGGTCTATGTGGGCCATCAGCGCGGTGGCCTGTCGGATGCGCTCCTCCGTCTCCGCCGCCTTCTGGGGGGAGATGATGCCGTAGCGGGCCTTCAGCCCGTTCAGCCGCCGACCCGCCTCGTAGGTGGTGGCGGCAATCGTATCCCGGTCCATCCAGACCGTCTCGTAGGAGAGGATGTGCTTCCAGGTGGGGGCCAGCAGGGCCCGCCGGTGGTCCTCCAGCGTCCAGCAGAAGAGACGGTAGCCGAACCGGTCCGGCTCCTCAAAGGCCGGGCTCCCCGGGTCCAGGAACGGGGCCAGCGGGGCGGTGAAGGGGACCAGCCGCCGGTCGCCGCCCAGTTTCGCCAGCAGGTCGTCACAGTACTCCACCGTCTCCAGGACCGAGGCGGCGGTCTGTTTGGGCAGGCCGATCATAAAGAACAGGTCAAAGCGACGGCAGCCGACGGCCAGGCAGTTGCGCACCGTCTCCTCAATCCCCTGGTTGCTGTAGCCCTTGCCCAGGGCCTGGCGGACGGTCGGGTCGTGGGAGTCGGGGGAGAATTCCACGATGAAGTCGGGCAGCGCCTCGGCCAGTTCTTCGGCATAGTCCCGGGGGACGGGCCAGAAGAACTCCAGCATGAAGGGGCCGGGGACGCCCCGGACGGCGCGCAGGAAGCGGCGGGCGTAGTCCATCCCCGCCAGGCGCAGTTCGCCCAGGATGAAGATGGGACCCTTGCTCAACCGCCGGGCCTCCCGGACGTCCTGCGCCAGATCCTCCGGGTCGCGGAAGGCCGGTTGTGTCCGTCCGGACATGCGGGTATGCCCTTCGGCGCACCCCCCGCAGACAGAGCAGTGCTGGGTGCAGCCGCGCACCGTCAGCGTGGCCATAATCGGGTAATCCAGCCAGTGGGCGAAGGGCGTGCAGGAGATGAGGTCCCGCTCCCGGATGACGGAGCGGACCATCTGCAGGAAGCCCGGGCGGATATGGCGCAGGTCGGCGGGGATGTAGGTCTGGGGATTGACGTGGATTTCTCCTCGCCGGTCCTTCCACGTCAGGTTGGGCACTTCGGTCGGTTCCCGCCCGTCCCGGATACATTCCATCAGCATCCGGAGCGGCTCCTCGGTGGAATCGCCCCGCAGGACATAATCCACCTGCGGGTAGCGGATCAGTTCTTCGTGGTAGTAGGTGGCGGAGAAGCCGCCGAAGATGATGGGAGTGCCGGGGTGGTGCTCCCGGACGATGCGGGCGACCTCCAGCGCGCCCTGGGCATGGGGGAGCCAGTGGAGGTCTATGCCGAAGGCGCGGGAGGGGTGGCGGGCGATGACCCGCTCCGCGTCAAACCGGTCGGAGCGGACCATCCGTACCGCCAGGTTGACGATGCGGGTGCGGAAGCCGTGCTGCTCCAGGTAGTCGCAGAGGGCGGCGAAGCCGATGGGGTACATGTCGTAGATGGGCGTGGACGGGACGACGTCGGAGATGGGGCCCCAGAGAGTGGCCCGCCGCCGGAAGTCGTAGAGGCTGGGGGCGTGGAGGAAGGTCAGGTCGGGTATGGGCATTCGGGACTCCTCAACGTGAAACGTGAAACGTGAAACGTGAAAGGTGAAACGTGAGACGGGGAGGTTACCCCTCCGGGTGGGGGATGACGCAGATGAAACGCAGGGGGCCCGGGCCGGTGTTGCGGTAGCCGTGGCGCTCGTTCGGCGGGATGTAGAGGGCCACGCCGGGCCGCATCGGGGCCTGGCCCTCCGGCCCCTCGGCGACCCCTTCTCCCTCCAGGACGAAGATTTCGTGCTCGTACGGGTGCTGATGGGGGGCGAAGACGGCCCCGGGGACGAATTCTATGACCCGCATGGCGAAGTTGGGCGCGCCCTGGGGTTTCCCGATCACCCAGCGGATAGTGATGCCTTCTGCTACCGGTTCGGCCGGGACGTCGCGATAATCGCGGTAGAGCATGGGTCCTCCTGTCAGCAAGATGGGTTGTCCGTAATTATACCAGAAGTGGGAGATTTTGTGGATTGGCCGGAGTCCACAGACGCATCACTCGTCATTTATTAAGCAAAAACTGTTCATTACTTGACAATTTCCCCCGGAGCATGATATACTGAAACGTGGAGGTGGCGATGGCTGAGGAGAGAATGCCCCTCTTCAACCTGAAGGCCGTGGTCCGGGAGACGGGGGTGGCGGCCCCCACGCTGCGCACATGGGAGCGCCGGTATGGGCTTCCTTCTCCCCGGCGCGCGCCGTCGGGTCGCCGCCTCTACTCCCGGCGGGATGTGGAGACGGTGCGCTGGCTGGCCCAGCGCCTCTCCGAGGGGATGACCATCGGGCAGGCGGTTGCCCTCTGGCGTTCCCTGGAGGAGGCCGGGAAAGACCCGCTGATGGGGTATTCCCGCACGCCCCCGGAAGGGCTTCCAGCGGAGCAGGAAGTGCTGGAGCGGTGGCGGGATGCCTGGGTCGCGGCGTGCCTGGCCTTTGATGAAGCGGCCGCCGACGCGGTGGCGAATCAGGCCTTTGCCCTCTATCCACCGGAGACGGTCTGCCTGGAAGTCCTCCTCCGGGGACTGCAGGAGATCGGAGACCTGTGGTACGCCGGGAAAGCGACCGTTGCCCAGGAACATTTCGCTTCCGGCCTGACTCTGCGCCGACTGGAATCCCTGATCCAGGCCGCCCCGCCCCCGGTCCGGCCCGGCCGTCTCCTGGTCGCTGCGCCCCCACTGGAGCGCCACTCCGTCAATCTGCGGTGCCTGACGTACTTCCTGCGCCGACACGGCTGGGACGTGGTCTACCTGGGGGCGGAAACTCCCCTGGAGCGGCTGACGGAGACGCTCCAGGCCCTCCAACCCCGCTGGGTCATCACTGCGGCTCAGTATCTGGCGACCGTACCCGGGCTGGTAGACCTGGCCGAGGTGCTGAGGACGGAGGGGTTCCTCCCCGGCTACGGTGGTCGGGCGTTCAATCAGGTGCCCGCCCTCCGCCGCCGCATTCCGGGACACTTTCTGGGAGAACGGCTGGATGAGGTCCCCCGGCGGCTGGAACGGTGGGCCACGGAGGGCCCTCCGGCGCCGGCGGCAGAGCCTCCCCCGGAGGTCTACCGGGAGATGTGGGGGCTGTTCCGGCGGCGGGAAATGGCGATTCTGGGCACCCTCTGGCTGACGATGGCCGAGCAGGGCGCCGGGGCCAACGGGCTGATGGAGTTGGGAGCGGAGTTCGGGCTGCACCTTCAGGCCGCCCTCGCCACCGGCGAGAGGGCCGTGATGGACGTGTATCTCTCCTGGGTGCACGGGCTGCGCGGCGAGGGGGGGCTGCCAGAGGGGTGGCTGGCCCGCTACCTCTCGTCCTACGCCGACGCTCTGGACCGGTGGATGGGGCCGATCGCGGCCTCCGTCGCCGAGTACTTGAGAAACCGAGCCCAGGAAGTATCACAGGAGGCATGATGAAGGTTATCATCACCGGAGGAACCGGCCTCATCGGCCGGGCGCTGGCGACGGAACTGGTCGCGGCCGGATACGAGGTCATCGTCCTCAGCCGCGCCCCCCAGCGAGCCCAGGGCCTGCCGCCGGAGGTTCGGGTAGAGCGGTGGGACGGGCGGACTGCCCAGGGGTGGGGCCCTCTGGCCGACGGTGCTGACGCGATCGTCAACCTGGCCGGAGAGAACCTGGCCGGGGGACGGTGGACGGCGGAGCGGAAGCGTCGTATCCGCCAGAGCCGTCTGGATGCCGGGCAGGCGGTGGTGGAGGCCGTGCGCGCGGCGGAACGGAAGCCCGCCGTGGTCGTCCAGGCCTCAGGTATTGGCTACTACGGCCCCCACGGGAACGAGGAGGTGACCGAGGACTTCCCGCCCGGGGAGGACTTCCTGGGACGGCTGGCAGTGGAATGGGAGGCCTCCACCGTGCCAGTAGAGGCCCTGGGCGTGCGGCGGGTGGTGGTCCGGACCGGAGTGGTGCTGAGCCGGGAAGGCGGGGCGCTTCCCCGGCTGGCGCTCCCTTTCCGGTTCTTCCTGGGCGGGCCGCTGGGGGGCGGCCGCCAGTGGGTGCCCTGGATTCACATCGCCGACGAGGTCCGGGCCATCTGCTTCCTGCTGGAGAAGGAGGACGCCCGGGGGCCCTACAACCTGGCCGCACCCCGGCCGGTCACCAACCGGGAGTTGGCCCGCGCGCTGGGGCGGGCCCTGCGCCGCCCGGCCTGGTTGCCCGTCCCCGCGCCAGCCCTGAAGTTGCTATTGGGGGAGATGTCCGCCGTCCTGCTGACCGGGCAGCGGGCCACCCCGAAGCGACTGCTGGAGGAGGGCTTCGTCTTCCAGTTTCCGGAATTGGAAACCGCTTTACGAAATCTCTATTTGTAATGAGGTGAAGAAGAGAAAGTTGTCTGGCATCCTGAGGGGCAGGTGGGGCGGTACGTCTTCACCATCGGGCGGGGGGAGCGGCCCGGGGGCGACCCGGCTTTTATGGCCAAACTGCGGCGATACTGGACCCCGGTGGGGGCGCCGCCGCCCGGGCCGCCTCCCGGCGCGGTGCTCTTCCGGACGGTGGCGGGATTCCTCTCCGGCTCTCTGCCCTTCTCCCTGTGGCGGGGGCGGCTGGTGGCCCGCGCTGACGTCCGCCGCTACGGGGACGGCAACCCCGGCGCAGCCAACGCCTGGCGCGCCGGCGGCTGGCGGGCGGGAGTACCGGCGCTGCTGCTGGACTACCTGAAGGGCGCGACGCCGGTGGCACTGGCCCGGTTCGGGGGCGGTATAGACGGTTGGGGACTGGTCCCCGTCGCCCTGGCGCCGGTCCTGGGCCATGCCTTCTCCCCTCTTCTGCGCTTCCGGGGCGGCAAAGCCATCGCCGCCACCTTCGGCGTCTGGAGCGGGCTGACCCTCTGGGCCGGGCCCACCGTTATGGGGCTGGCGCTGGTGCTGGCCGTTGCCCTCAACCGGACCGACGCCTGGTCGGCGTTCTTCGGCGTGGTCGTGCTGGGGGCCTACCTGTTGCTCGTCGGCGTGACCGGGCCCCTGCTGGCCGTCTGGGCGGGAAACCTGACCCTGGTCCTCTGGAAGCACCGGCGCGACCTGCGGACCCCGCCCCGGGCCCGGCCCTGGCTCCGACGATTGTTCGGCAGGTGACAGTCACCGTATCTCGGAGCGGCTCCGTTGACTCCGTTCTGGTTTCGCCACCAACTGGGCATCGTCGTCTTCCTGGGCATTCTGCTGGTCATTGCGCTGAGCAACGTGCTGGCACTGCGGCGGCTGGGCAGGTACCCCCTTCCCCCGCAATTCCCGCGTGTCTCCATTTTGCTCCCCGCGCGCAACGAGGAGGCGGTCATCGGAGAATGCGTCCGCTCGCTGCTGGCCCCGGACTACCCGGACTTTGAGGTCCTGGTGCTGGACGACGGTTCCACCGACGGGACGGGCACCGGGCTGGCCGGGCTGGCCCGGGAGGACGGTTGGCTGGGGGTGCTTTCGGGCCGTCCGCTGCCGGAGGGGTGGATCGGTAAGCACTGGGCCTGCCAGCAACTGGCCGACGCGGCGACAGGGGAACTACTCCTCTTCACCGACGCGGACACCGTCCACCATCCCCAGGCCCTGCGGCTGGGAGTCTCGGCGCTCCTGGCGGAGCGGGCCGACCTGATGAGCGGCTTTCTCCGCCAGCGGCTGCTGACCGGGGGCGAACGGTTGACGGTGCCGACCATCTTCTGGTGCTTTTTCTCCTTCCTCCCCTTGGCCCTCGCTCACCGCGTGCGCGCTCCGGGCCTCTCCCTGACCAACGGGCAGTGGATGCTCTTCCGGCGGTCGGCCTACGAGGCCGTCGGCGGGCACGCGGCGGTGCGGGAAAGCCCCGTAGACGACATCGCGCTGGGCCGGCGGGTGAAGGCGAAGGGGCTGCGCTGGCGGGTGGTGGACGCCGGGGAGTATGTCTCCTGTCGGATGTACCCCGGCTTTCGCGCTGCCGTAGAGGACGTGCCTCAGGCTCCGATGAGATACCCCCTGCTTTCTGCGGTGATCCTTTTTATTCTGCTTGTCGCCTGCACCTTACCGGCCTTCACCGCGCCGGCGCCGGTTGCCGTTTCCCCAACAGTCCCCCTTCCCGCGCCCCCACCAGGCTCTACCCCACCCGTTGGCCCCGCCCTGTCGCTCCGGCGGGTCACCTTCTCCCCTTCCTCCGAAGACATCCCCAACCCCGAACGCGGCTTTTACGAGTGGTTGGACGAAACCTCTCCCGATCGGTATGCCGAACAGGGTTACACCTTAGCCTATACCCGCGAAGACCTGCGCGGGTACATTTCCAGCGACCTGCCGTTGGAATACCTGCAAAGCCTGAGCCATCGCTTTCAATGGGCGCGTCGGGCGGGCATCAAACTCATCATCCGCTTCACTTACAATGAGGGCGAAACCTACCCCGACCCCGCGCCGGACGCCTCGCTGGAGCAGGTGCTGCGGCACATTGAGCAACTGGCGCCCGTGCTGGAAGCCAATCGGGATGTCATCGCCTGGTTTGAGGCCGGGTTCATCGGCGCCTGGGGCGAGTGGCACACCTCCGCCAGCGGGCTGGATAGCCCCGAAAACAAAGCCATCATCCGCAATGCGCTCTACGCCCATTTCCCGCGCGACCGCTTCATCCTCTTCCGCTATCCCGGCGATTTCACCCACTGGTATCCGCGACCGCTGACCGAAGCGCAAGCCTTTGACGGTTCAGACCCAGCGCGGACGGGGCATCACAACGACTGCTTCCTTGCCAGCGATGACGACTTCGGAACGTATTACGACTACGACGGCTCGCTCAAAATCGAAGAATGGAAAACGTACATCGCCCAAATGACGCGCTTTACGCCCATGAGCGGCGAGACCTGCAACCCCAACCCGCCCCGCTCCGATTGCCCGACCGCCCTGGCCGAGATGGAACGCCTCCACTGGACGGCGCTCAACGAAGCGTATCATCCCCAGGTGATTCAGGGCTGGAAAGACCAGGGCTGCTACGCGGAAATCCGTCGGCGGCTGGGCTACCGCCTCAGCCTGCTGGAGGCATCCTTTCCGGCAACCATCCACCCCGGCGGCACCCTCTCGCTGCAAATCCGCCTGCGCAACAGCGGCTTCGCTTCCCCTCTCTTGCCCCGCCCTGTCTATCTGGTTCTCGCCGCGCAAGATTTCATCTTGCCCCTCCCGCTGGAGGCCGACCCGCGCCGCTGGGAGCCGGGCGAACATACCCTCGCCGCCGATCTGTCCCTGCCCGCCGACCTGCCGCCGGGCGAATACACGCTCGCCCTGTGGCTGCCCGACCCCGCCGAGTCCCTGCGCAACGACCCGCGCTATGCCGTCCGCCTGGCCAATGAGGGGATTTGGGATGCCGAACACGGCCGGAACGTGCTGGGAAGGTTGACCGTGACCGAGGATGATCCGAACCCGCCGGTCTACCTGCCGCTGGTGATGAAGGGCTTTTGCCCGCCGTAAATTTCGTGAAAATTCGCGTCATTCGTGGCTAAAAGATGGATGATACGCGGGTGGGAGACAGGAGCAACGGCCCGGCATGTTGCCCCTCCCGCCCGCCGGGTGTATAATTTGCGGTGACCGCTGCCCGAGAAACGAGGTGCCCCATGAGCCTGCCAGACCTGGAAAAAGCCCGGAAGATAATCTCCCTGGCGCTGGACGTACTGGGCGACCTGGGCCTCCCCGGCGCCGGAGTGGCCAAAACCGCCGTGGAGGAAACGGCGAATCTCCTGGCGGAGCGGGAGCGGCAGCAGCGACTGGCCGAAGCCCTCCAGGAGGCGGAAAAGGAGTTCCTTGGAGAGGCAGAGAGGCAGGGCTGGCGCGACGCGGCCGGCCTCATCCGCAACCTGCCGATCCACGACCTCCCCTCCTTCCGGGAAGCACTGAAGGCCGCGCTGAGGGGAGGACAGAACGAAGAACTCGTCCAGGCCCTGAAGCAGGCCCTGGCCCCATATCCCCTCCTGCCCCAGGAGCGGGCCGAGGCCGTCCTCCTCTACGCCCGATGCATCTGGGCCAGGCTGTGGCAGGAGCCCGCCTTCCGGGAGCCGGTGCGGGACATCCTCTTCCGGGACCACGTCCAACTCCTGGAAGACGTCTCGGCCCGGCTGGACCGGCTGGCCGCAACCCTCCCCGGTCGGGTCGTGGACGAGCAGGAGCGGCGGGCCCGGGAGCGGGCCTGGAAGGCCCTCCGCCCCGCCGTCCTCCCCCGCCCCGAGACGCTGAGGCCGGAGACGCTCCTGGAAAGCCTGAAGGCTCCTTACCGGTTGGTGGATTTTACCGGAGCAGAACCCAGGGCGCTTTGCGAAGAAGTGGCACGCTCCATGGAGGGTCTGTCCCCCTCCGACAACCGGGGCGGGGTGCTCTGGGGACCCGGCGGCATCGGGAAGACCCGAATCGCCGTAGAGATCGCCTGTACGCTCCAACAGCAGGACTGGCAGGCCTTCTTCGTCCCTCACACCATGGAAGTCCCGGACGGGAAAGAACTCCTCCGCTTCTGGAGCCGCCCCGAAGCCCCGACGCTCCTCATCGTGGACTACGCGGAGCAGCGGACGGGGGACGAACTGGAGGCGCTGGTGAGGGCGGTGGGGGCGGCGGCAGCGGAGCGGCGCCGGCCCCTGGCCCTGCTCTTCCTGATGCGGGCCAACCCGGAGGACCCGGTAGCCGGCCACGTGACCGGCGCGCTGAAGGGGGCGAACATCCGCTACGAGGCCCGCCCGGTGCCTCTGCTCCAGGCCCCCGCCGACCGGGAGGCCCTCTTCTGCCGAGCCCGGTCTCTCTTCCGGGAGCAACTGGCCCCGCCCGACGCGCCCCCGGAGGTGGATTACACCCCCGAAGCCCTGCCCAAGACGCCGCTGGGCCTCCTCGCCCTGGCGGTTCTGGCCGCCTGCGGCCACCGGGTGGCCCGGAGCCGGGACGAGGTGGCCGTCCTGGCCGACCTCTGGGAGCGGTGGGAGCAGCCCCGCTGGGAGCGGACGCTCCTGGCCCAGGGCGGCGCGGACCTGCTGAAGACCCCGGAGGTATGGGCGGAGGCGCGGGAGCGGATAGAACAGGCGCTGGCGGCGGCCTCCCTGGGCCGTCCCTTCACCTCGCCCGAGGAAGTGGCGGCCTGGTGGCAGGCCCACTACCCCTTCCAGGCCCGGACGGCCCGGGGGGAGCACATAGACCCCCAATGGCTGGCCCGCCGTCTGCAATCCCTTTTTCCGGCCCCGGAGGGAGCGGAAGGCTGGCTCCTCCCGCCCATTGTGCCCGACCCCCTGGCCGACGTGGTCCTGGCCCGCTACGGCCGGGGACTGGGCCGCCTGACGGCTTCGGTCCTGCCGGCCCCGAGGGAGGTGGAGGAGACAACCCTCTGGCCGGTGCGTATGGTGGTAGAGGTTCTGCCCCGGCTGAGCGATTTGGCCGCCCCCGGCGCCCCTCGGGCAGCCCAGGCCGCCCTGGAGGCGACGATTCGCTGGCTGGAGGAGACGGCCCGGGCCCTCCCCCAGGAG
>DAOTWL010000068.1:0-1513 GCA_034435875.1 Anaerolineae bacterium | reverse complement strand
CCTCACCAGCGCCGACGACGCCCTGGACCTGAGCGCCATCCTTCCCAACATAGAGATTTACCGCCTCCCGGCGGCCACCAGCACCGTCTTTGAAATCCGCTACACATCGGATGGGCGGGTCCAGTTCCTCCACGCCCACGCCGCCCCCCTCACTCCCGACACCCTCCGTAGCGCAAGATTTCTCCTGCGGTCCACCGGCATGCTCCACCTGGGCCCCGTGGCGCGGGAATGCGACCCCGCCCTGGCCGACCACATCCCCGCCGCCTTGCTGCGCCGGACCTCTCAGGGATGGATGCGGCGCTGGGATGATCAGGGGCGGGTCTTTCCCGGCCCGTGGGAGGAGGCGGAGGGGCTTCTCCCCCGCGCCAATGCCGTTGTCCTGAGCGAAGAAGATATCGGCGGCGACGAGGCCCTGGCCGCCCGCTGGGCTACCCGGACGCGTATTCTCGCCGTCACGCGCGGCGCGCGGGGATGCTCCGTCTACGCTGACGGCCGGGTCTGGCACCTGCCGGCTTTCCCGGCCCGGGAGGTAGACCCCACCGGCGCGGGGGACGTCTTCGCGGCGGTCTTCTTTGCCCGCCTCTGGCGGGGAGACGACCCGGTGCAGGCCGCCCGCCGGGCCAACTGTATCGCCGCCATCTCCGTCACCCGCCCCGGCCTCTCCGGCACCCCCACCCCGGAGGAAATTGTCCGTTGCTTGGAGACCACCGCCTCAATTGGTCATTTGTTTAATTGTTAATTTTTTTATGATTATCTACGCCTTCGCCAATCAGAAGGGCGGCGTGGGCAAGACCACGACCGCCGTCAACCTGGCCGCCTACCTGGCCCATTGGGGCCAGCGGGTCCTGCTGGTGGATATGGACCCCCAGGCCAACGCGACGGTCAGCCTGGGGGTGGACCGCGCCGCGCTTCCGGCGACAGTCTACGATGCCCTGGTGCGCGAGGTGCCGCTGGACAACATCATCACCCTGACCCGCTGGGTGCGGCTGGACCTGGTGCCCAGTTCGGCCCAACTGGCCGGCGCGACGGTGGAACTGATCCCTATGCTGGCCCGGGAGCGGCGGCTGGAAACCGCTCTCTCTGGCCTGGACGAACGGTATGACTACGTTCTGATAGATTGCCCGCCGAGTTTAGGTATCCTCACTGTCAACGCGCTGGTCGCCGCCCGAAGCGGCGTCATCATCCCTGTCCAGTGCGAGTACCTGGCCCTGGACGGACTCTCCCAACTGATGCGGACGCTGGACCTGGTGCGCCGTTCGTTGAACCCCCACCTGCGTCTCCGGGGCTTGGTGCTGACAATGTACGACTCGCGCACCCACTTGGCTCAACAGGTTGTGCAGGAAGTACGCCGGTATTTTGGCGACCGCGTCTTCCGCACCATCATCCCGCGCAACGTCCGGCTCAGCGAGGCGCCCAGCCACGGTCTTCCCATCCCGGCCTACGCTCCACGTTCTCCTGGAGACCTGGCCTATCGGGCCCTGGCCTGGGAACTGCTCAGTGGCGACGGACGGGC
>DAOTWL010000067.1:0-16350 GCA_034435875.1 Anaerolineae bacterium | reverse complement strand
CCTCCCCCTCTCCCGCGTAGCGGGAGAGGGGGAGGGGGAAGCCGCCGCAGGCGGCGGGGGAGGGGGTGAGGGTCCCGGCACGGAACACGGAGTACGCACTACGGTGAAGGAACTCCTGCGCCGGTTCTGCGAGAAGGCGGTTGCCGACCCGGCGCTGCGGGCCTTCGCCGCCAAACGTCGGGTGACCACCCACTACACACTGACCGACCTGGGGCTGGAGTTCCACATCGGCTTCCGGGACGGGGAGGTGTTCGCCGGGCTGGGCGCGCCGCCCGCTCCGGCGGAAGTCCGCATGAAGGCGACGGCGGAGGTGCTGGACGGCATCCTGACCGGCCGCATCAGCGGGCAGAAGGCGGCGATGAGCGGCAAACTCTCCTTCAGCGGGGACGTCCGGACGGCGATGGGCGTCCAGCGGGTGCAGGGCGACCTGATCCGCCTCTATACGGCGGCGCGGGAGGAGGTGGGTGGCGTGGACTTTTCCGCCCTGGCGGCCGCGCCGGCCCCGACCGGCGTGGCGCAGGCCGTCGGCCCGGGCTACGCGCCGCCAGGGGAGGACCCGCGCGCCGAGATGGTTCGGGCGATCAACGAACTCTATCAGTGGGGCCTCATCACCGCCACCGGTGGGAACGTGAGCGTCCGGGTGGAGGGTCGGGAGGAGTGCTGGATCACCCCCAGTCAACTCTACAAGGGCGACCTGCGGCCCGAACTGATGGTGCGGATAGACCTGGCGGGCAACGTACTGGACGAAGGCGTCCCGGCCCCGTCGTCGGAGTGGCCGATGCACACGGCCATTTACCGGGCCCGTCCGGGGGTCCAGGCGATTGTCCACGCCCACGCGCCCTACGCGACGATCCTGGCCCTGAGCGGGCTACCGTTCCTGCCCGTCACCACCGAGGCCGCCTTCTTCCGGGAGGTGCCGGTCGTCCCGTTCATCATGCCGGGGACGAAGGAACTGGCGGAGACGGTGGTGAAGGCGATGGGCCGCAACCCCGTCTGCCTGCTGCAGAACCACGGGGTGGTGGTGGCGGCGACGAGCCTGCGGCGGGCCTGCAACATTCTGGAGGTGGTGGAGCGGACGGCGCAACTGGTCTGGGGCTGCTACGCGGTGGGGAAGAAGCCGCCGACGCTGCCGAAGGACGTGGTGCGGGCGCTGCAGGAGATAGGGGAGATGATGGCGTGAAACGGGCGTAGCGCCAGATTCATCTTGCCCTTTGCGCTTTGCAGGGCAGAGGCGTGAAACGTGAAGCGGGAATCAGCACCGGATGCCCCGGACGAGCAGGACGGAGTCGGGGCCTACCTGTCGCCATTCCGTGTGGATGGAGAATCCGGCGTCCCGCCAGGACAAAAAAGGGTCTTCGGACGGAAAGCGGTCCTGCCCGGTGATCCGGTAGAGGAGACGGAGGGCCCGGGCCAGGATGCCCCGTCCGCCGGGGATGGCGACGGGGACAACGACCACCATTCCCCCGGGAGCCAGCACGCGCGCGGCCTCCCGCGCGGTGGCGGGGTTCAGGATGAACTCCGTGGGGAAGGTGGCGACGACGGCCTGGAAGGTGTCATTGGGGAAGGGGAGGCGCTGCGCCCGGGCCCGTACCAGGCGGGTCGGGAGACCGGCCCGGCCCAGGCGACGGCGGGCCAGCGCGCCCATCTGCGGCGAAAAGTCCAGCCCCACCGGTCGGAGCCCCTGGCGGGCCATCCGCACCAGCAGGTGGCCGGGCCCATGGGCCAGTTCCAGCACCGGCCCGTTGGGGATGAAGGAGAGAACCGTCCCGCCCCACGCCCTCCACCTCCCCCGGGAGACCGCCCAGGCGACGGCGTCGTACGTCCAGGCAAAGGGGCCGTAGAGCAGACGGAAAAAGAGGCGCAGGGCACGGGTCAGGGGGCGCATATCGCGGATCGCTTATCGCAAATTGCTGATTGCAGGCCTCATCATAAGACAAAGAGGGGATTTCGCAGCAAGTGACCGCGCGGAATCCCCTTTCTATTCCCCGCGGGCGCTTTCAGCGGGAGAGCTCATAAAGTGGGCGGGAAGGCGAACTCGTCAGGAAGAGGGGTCCCCTCCCCTCCCTCCTTAAACCACACCCCCAGTTCCAGAGAAATGCGCTGGAAGAAACTCTCCGGGGGGAGTTGCCCAACTCCGTATCCCATATTGACCACCCGCGCTCGCAGGATCAGCGTCGTTGTCTCCAGGATGACTTCGGCGCCCGGCTCGGCCAGGACGATTTCCCCCTTCGCCGCCAGTTTGGCCCGTAGCGCCGGGTCCCCGTAGGCAAACCCACTGGCCAGCACCTTGGTTACGGTGCGGATGTCGCTCTTATCAAACATCCACACCTCCAGCGCGGTCACCTTTTTCGGGTCGCCCACGCCAATAGCCTCCGATATGCCCACACCGCATTCCCCCAGAAATTCTGCGCCCCGTTCAATGCTGAAGGAGGGGTCATAATGGTCGTCCCCCAGGACGTAGGTGGTGTTGAACTGGAGCGCCGGAGGGGTCTCTTCTTCCCAGCGGGTCGGCTCCACCCGACGATAGGCGACAGCCCTTTCGGAGACGGGGCGAACCCGGGGGCGGCGGAGACGGGAAAGGGCGAAGTACAGGAGCGCGGCCAGCGCGGCGGCCAGCAACCCGATGCCGCAAATCTGGAAGAAGGGGCGAAACCGTTGCAGGCCGGTGGGGCCGGAGGGGGTGGGAGGGGGTGCCTCCTTCAGGGCCTGTGCCAGCGCCCGAAGGTTCTCCCCGTCGGTGCCGCCGCGCCGCCCAGCCAGTTCCTCCAGCGTCGCCACCGGGTTCCCTTTCCAGAGGCCAATGCCCAGCCGGGTCTGGGCCTGCTGGAGGTCCCGGTTCTGGGCATACTCCCGCGCCACCCATACCAGGTAGTCATCCCGGAAGTCCTGGCGGAGCATCGCCGGCGTGGCATTATAATACGATGTGGGCCAGACAACCCAGGCGAACAGGAGACCCACCACCAGGCCGAGGACGGCACCGACGGCGAACACCAGGGTCGTTTTGCGGGTGTTATAGAGGTTCAGCAGCTTGTTGAGCATAGCTCCCCCTTGCTAAGCGGTCATTTCGCGGCAGAGCGATAGAGATGACGGTAACCGGAACACTTTTCATACATAAGATTACCACACAATTTACCGAAAGACAAGTGGGCAGGTCCTCAGATAGCGTTCCCCCCGCACACGGCACAGTCCGGCTGAGGGGCGAAGGTCACCTCGTCAAACGTCCCCCTCCAGCCGTCCCACACCAGCAGCCGGCCGACCAGCGGGTGGCCGATATTCAGCAGAACCTTGACCGCCTCCACTGCCTCCAGCGCGCCAAAGACTCCAGCGACGCCGCCCAGAATGCCGACCTCCCGGGCAGTGGGAACTTTCTCCAGTTGGATAGAAGGGGGAAACAGACAACGGTAGCAGGGCCCTGCGCCCGGCATCACGACGGACATCTGTCCTTCCCATGCCAGCACAGATGCCCAGACCAGAGGCGTACCGGTCTCCACACAGGCCGCGTTGGCCAGAAACTTGGTCTCAAAGTTGTCCGAGCACTCCACGACTAAGTCATAGGCAGATGCCAGTTCAACGGCGCGCCGGGGTGTCAGAGCCTCCGGGTAGAGGATCAGGTTGACCGCCGGGTTCAGGGCCTTCAGCCGCCGCGCGGCCGACTCCGTCTTTGGACAGCCCAGTTCAGCGGTGGTGTGGAGAATTTGCCGGTTCAGGTTGGAGAGGGAGACCGTGTCGTGATCCACAATACCCAGGGTGCCGATACCGGCGGCGGTCAGGTAGAAAGCCGCCGCCGAACCCAGGCCACCTGCTCCCACCACCAGCACCCGGGCGGCCCTCAGTCGCTCCTGACCGGCCTCCCCGACCCCCTCCAGAACCAGTTGCCGTGCGAATCGTTCCCGATCTTCTTCGCCCAACATTCCCTGTTGCTCCCTCTCCATCTGATGCTATAATAACCCTGGAGGACCGATGACAGCGCGGGGTGGAAACGCATTCCGTCCCAGCCGGGCCCCGGCGACCGCCCGGGTGCTCAACCATCTGCCCGGTCGGTATCCGGCAGAGGATTGGCACGTCTGCTACTGGAGCGTCTCCGAGGACGGCTCCCTGCAGGAGCACGCGGTCATTCTCCAGTTGCCAGCAGGCTACGCGGCCGTCTGCGAACCGGTGCGGGTCGGCCAGGCCGGATGTGTGCTTCGGGTCCGGCGGTGGGGAGTGGCATGCCGCATCTCCCTGCTGGAGGCCATCGGCTTTGACCCACTGGCCATTACCGGCCCCGATGCCCCCGACGAGGCAGTCGCCGCTATTTGCTTTGCCGCCACCCAGTTTGACCTCCCCGGCGACTTTGTCATCGCTGACCCCGATTATCCCCTTCTGCTGTTTGACCCTGCTGGTGTCCTGAAGGGCTCATCGGTCGACGGTATCAGCCTCCTGGGGGCACTGGCCTACTTTGTCTCCGGGGGGCGTGTGGCGGCGGATTTTCAGCGGTTGCGCCGGGAAGCCCCCACCCTCTATCGGCAAGCCCTGGCCGAGCTGCAATCGGTTCTTTCAAGAAGGATGGATCCTGGCAATATGCCCCATGGTTAGAATTTTACTCCACTTTTCCAACTGGAAGAATCGGGGCCGGAACAACCCCTTTCCCTTGCCAGGAGGATAACGATGTGCGACACACTGGTTGCGACAGGTAGCGCTACCGCCGACGGAACAGTGATTCTGGCGAAAAACAGCGACCGAGAGCCGAACGAGGCCCACGTATTGGTCCATATTCCTCGCACCCGTCACGAACCCGGAACTACGGTGAAATGCACCTACATAGAGGTGCCTCAGGCGCCGGAAACGTACGAAGTCCTGCTTTGCAAGCCCTTCTGGATTTGGGGCTGCGAGATGGGCGTCAACGAATACGGGGTGGCTATTGGCAATGAGGCCGTCTTCGCCCGGGAACCCTATAACAAGGCCCCCGGGCTGATCGGGATGGACTACATCCGCCTGGCGCTGGAGCGGGCCGATACTGCCCGCCGGGCACTGGAAGTCATCGTCCAGTTACTGGAAATCTACGGTCAGGGCGGAAACTGCGGCTTCCGCCACAAGACCTATTATCACAACTCCTATATCATCGCCGACCCCCAGGAAGCCTGGGTATTGGAGACGGTCGGAAAACAGTGGGCGGCGGAGCGGGTGCGGGATGTGCGAACCATCTCCAACGGCCTGACCATCGGTTCCGAATGGGATGAGGCCTCCACCGGCCTGGTGGAGTCCGCAGTGGAGAAAGGGTGGTGTAAATCGCGGGACGACTTTCATTTCGCCCGATGCTACTCTGATTTCCTATACACCCGACTGGACGGCTCTCGGCCTCGTCAGCGCCGTTCTACAGCCCTCTTAGAAGTCCAGAAGGGCCGCATCACTGTAGAGACGATGATAGCCGCCCTTCGGGATCATGGGCCGGAGGTATCCGGTGATCCCCTCTGGAATCCCGGTCGGGGCTGGATCATGGATACCCTCTGTGTCCATGCCGGGCTGGGCCCCACCCGCCCCAGCCAGTCCGTCGGCGCCATGGTCGCCCACCTCATCCCGGGCATGCCTGTTGTCTGGGTGACCGGTACCTCTGGCACGTGCACGAGTATCTTCAAGCCGGTGTTCCTGGGAGGCGCGGGTCTTCCCTCTATCCCGGGCCTGAATGGGGAGCCAACGGGTACCTATGACCCCCGCACTCTGTGGTGGGGCCATGAACGCCTCCACCGCCAGGTGATCCGCGATTACGCCACCCGTATGCCGCTCTACCGGGAAGAACGAGATGCCCTGGAGGCATCCTTTTTGCGTGAGGCGGCGGAGGTAATCGCCCGATACCGGGAAACGAGCCCTGAAGAACGGGCGGAGCCTCTGCGGGCCTTCAGCGCCTCCTGTTTTGAGCGGGCAGCGGCAGCCACAGAGCGCTGGGTGAAGATCGTCGCGGACACTCCGGTGCGGCATCGTCCGCCGCTGCCCTTCTCTCTGGCCTGGAACCGGTTCAACCGGGAGGCGGGTTTCCCCGAATAGGTACCGCAGGCCGCCAGGCCTGTAAATGCAGGCGAACAGCCGGCGCCACCGTAGCCCAGGCCGCCGGGCCTGTAGCCGCAGGCGAACAGCCCGCGCCGCAGTTACGGCCACTTCTCCATATCCCTCTCAGGGCCTCGTTGTTCGTAGTGAGGCACGAAGCGAAGCGGAGTGCCGTTTCTACTTCTCCATCCCCTTCAGCGCCTCATACGCGGGACGGACGACCGTCAGCGGCCAGCCTGGTTCGGTGATGGCCCACCAGTACTGTTCCTCATCGGGGGTCCAGTCGTGGTCGGCGATGGCCAGGACGAACATCGGGCCGACCCACGGCTGCCAGTGCTCCCGCGCGTACCGGAACGCCCGCACCAGATAGTCCGCTTTCTGCTCCTCGGTGACGGCAAACCACGAGTATTCGGGGTGGACCGGGTCGGAGGTCCACCCCATTTCGGTGATCGCGGCCTGCTTTTCCCCGTCGCCGTAGCGGAGCATTATCTCTCGGATGTCCTCGGTGTGGCGGAAGCAGAAGAAGCGCTGGCCCCCGTAGGCGGGGTTGGCGGCAGCTTCATCTGGGGAGACCTCCGGCGGCGCGGCGAATCCGGCCGCGTGGACACCCAGAAGGTCAAAGTACGGCGCCGCGCCGGCCTCATACATCCCGATGAAGTAGTCCATATCCGGCATCGCGACAGGTAATCCGGTGCCCGTCGGGGCCATTCCGGCGGAGACCACCAGCGCGTCCGGGTCGGCCTGCTTGATGGCGATGTAGCAGGCCCGCAGCAGGCGGACGTAGCCCTCAGGGTTGGGTGGCCGGGCCTCCCACTCCCGGGCCAGGTTGGGCTCGTTCCAGACCTGGTAGGCGCGCACCTGTCCCCGATAGCGGGCCGCCACCGCGCCGCAGAAATCGGCGAAATCCTCCACCGGCACCGGTAACGCCGGGTCGTCGGGCAGGGAGACCCAGCCGGGGCGGGGCAGGCCGTGAAGCCGGAAGAGCAGGTTCAGGCCCCGCTCCCCGACCTGCCGGACGATGCGGTCGCTGTAGCGCCAGTCAAAGCCCCCCTTGGAGAGTTCCACGTCTATCCAGTGCAGGTTCTGGCGGACCCAGGTGAACCCGGCGTCCCGGATGAGGTTGAGGTCCCGGTCGGCCACCTCCTCCCGCCACCAGAGGAAGGCGACCATGCCGTATTCGGGGGACCCCAGCCGGACTCGCGGCCAGGAGGTCGGGGTAGGGAGAGGGGATAGAGGGGGAGTGGGCGTCATTGGATCGGGGGGAGACGGCCTCCCCCAAAGGAGCCATCCGGCGACGCCCAGCGCCAGGAGGAGAACTAGGAACAGCCGGAGCGGACGTCGGTCAGGAAGCATATACTTCCCGCTGCAGGAGGCCTGTAAGTCTCTCCGCCACGCCGATCACGTCGTCCGCATCTGCTTCGGTCAGCGTTGCGTGGGGATCATAACGGGCCCGATTGCGCCAATCCAGCGCCTGCCGGAACGCCCTCCCCACTCCGGCCTCCACCACCGGCTCGTCCACAATGAAAGTCCAGCTGAATTGCTGAACGACGCCACTATGGGTCTTCGGCCATTCGCCTTCCCGGAGCAGAAGCAGGCCCTGAGCGCTCAGTTCGGCGGCATTATACGCCATATCAATGACGCCCCGAATGTACTCCCGCCTCCCCATCAGCGCGCGGGCCATCCCCAGGTACCCCTGAGCCAGGGTGAGCAGGTCCTGCGCTTCCCGATGGCGCATCGTCTGTTCGTCCACGCGGTACACCTCCTTGCCCGTCTCCCGAACCTTCCGAAGAAAGTAATGGGGGTGACGATACTCGTCCGGGCAATAGACCATCGGGGAGACCATTTCCCCGTGCTCCAGCATCACCTGAAAGGCGATATCGCCCAGGGCCTGCCCGACCGCGCGCACATCGCCCGTCGCCACAACCAGAAGGTCCACATCGCTCTCCGGCCCGGCATCCCCGCGCAGGACGCTGCCGTAGAGGATCATCCGGGTGACCTGCTCCCCGACCGGACTGCTCCGGACACGGGCAATGAAGTCCTCCAGAGTTCGGTATTTCCGTTCCAGAACGGGGTCCATTTAAGTCCCCAACGGCACTCCGCTTCGCTTCGTGCCCTACTACGAACGGCTACGACAGCACTCCGCTTCGCTTCGTGCCTTGCTACGAACGGCTACGGTTTGGGCATGTTCATAATCGCCCCAAAGGCCGGACGGGGGACGCCCTGAGGGTCAATGATGCTATAGGGACCGTACGGGTCCTTTTCCGGAGGGAGGCCCGTTTTCTGGATGTAGTCCAGGTTCCAGAGGAAGGCCAGGCGGACGAAGCCCCACTCCCGCATCAACTGGTAGGCGCGGACGATGTAATCGGCCTGCTCCTGGACGGTGTTATCCAGCGCGAACTCAAAGCCGGGCGGCGGTGTTTCCCCTATCCCTTCCATGGTAGCCCAACCGAACTCCGTCACACAGAGGGGTTTCATTCCGGAGATGGCGTCCCGGTAGCGCCAGAGGGTGCTGCGGAACGACCAGGAGGGGTGGGGGTTCTCCCAGAATGCCCGGAACTTCGCCGTGGGGTCCTGGTAGGTTTTGTCGTCCCAGGCGATGTCCGGCGGGATGTTGTAGCCGTTGTGGTGGGCGCCAACGCAGTCGGCATAACTCAGGAACCCTTTGGCGATCATCTCCTGGTAATACTGGAAGTCGTCCATATAGATGATACGGTTAGGGTTCTTGGGGTCGGTGGCCGTGGCGCCCACCGGGGACAGCGCGCCGCTGATGACGATGATATTGGGGTCGCGGCTCTTGATGACCTGATAGGCCAGGCGGAGCATCTCCACGTACCGGGCCGGATTCACGCCCTCTGCCGTATCCCATTCCCGATCCAGGTTCTCCTCGTTCCAGACCTCTATGGCGTGGATACGGCCCCGATAGCGGTCCACCAGACGGCCCAGGAAGTCGGCGAGGAGGGTCAGGTCGTCCGGCGGAGCGCCTTCGGGGTTCTCGTCCACGTAACCGGTGTGGCTCCAGGCCGGCGCGTGCACCACGCTGAGCATCACCCGCAGGCCGCGCGCGTTCGCGGCGTCCACCACCCCGTCATACATCCCCCAGTTGTACTGGCCTGGGCTGGGCTCCACCAGGTCCCAGCGAACCTGCTGTTTGACCCAACCCAGCCCCAGCGACTTCACCACGTCCATCGTGTAGTTGGGGTCGCCGACGACGGCGTGGGCGACGATGCCGTAGCCAAAGACCTCCTGGTCCAGCGGGAGGGTGGGCCGGGAACCGGTGCCCGAGGACGGGGTGGCCGTCGCCAGGGGCCGCAGGCCGCCGGCGGGGGTGGCGGTCATCGTCGGTGGGGCCGTTTCGGCGGCGGGCCGGGCCGTCTGCGGCGGAGGGGCGAAAAAGCCCCACCAGAGGCAGAAGACCCCCAGCAGAAAGACGACCAGCCAGAGGACGACGCCGACGATCAGTGGCTGACGCTCCCGGGTGGAGCGGGATGGTTGGAACATAGAGCCTCCTGAGCAACGGGTGATGCGGGTTGCGGCGGCGGAGCCGCCGCAACCCGCGTTCATTATCGGCTTCCCAGCACCGCATGCAGCGCGTCGCAGGCCGGGCAGATGCCGCCGGGCCGGATGATGGCGTAGCCGTTCTGCGGATCCCCCGGAATGGCCTGCAGAAAGTCCACGTTCCAGACGATGATGCAGCGCACCATCCCGGTCTGGATGCTCAGGCGAACCGCCTCCGCCAGCCAGGCGGCCTGCTGCGCGTTGTTCGTCCCCCGGCCCCACCAGAAGTTATCCGGGAACGGCTCCACCCCTTCCTGTGAGGCGTAGCCCAACTCGGTGTAGAACAGTTGCCGGGTGCCCCGGAAGATGTTGTAGTAGAGTTCCGTCTGGGGCAGGAAGTACCACGAGTGGTGGTGGTCGCCGCGGTCGGCGGGGTGACCGGTGCGGGCCGACGGGGCCGTTGCGCCGGCGTTGTGGTGCGCGCCGAGGTAGTCCAGGCAATTGGCCGCCCCGGCGACAAACATCCCCTCCATCCAGGGTTTGTCGTCGCAGCCGTGGGGGTAGCAGCCGCCGAAGTAGCCCGTGGGCGCCGGCGCCGCGCTGATGACAGCCGTCCCGGGGTTGGCCGCTTTGATGGCCTGATACGCCGCGCAGAGGAGTTTGGTGTAGTTGGCCGGGTGGATCAGGCCATTCTGCCATTCCCGGTCAATGTTCGGCTCGTTCCAGACCTCAATGGCATCGGCACCGGCGGCGGCCATGCCCGCCACCCAGCGGGCAATCTCCTGCTCAAAGCCGGCCTGGCCGGTCATACTGGCCGGGCCCAGGGCGCTCACCTGAATCTTGAAGCCGGCCGCGTGGGCGGCCGCGATGACGCCGGAGGCGTCCGCCGGGTAGCGAATCTGCGTCTTCACCCAGTTCATCCCGGCGTAGCGCATCTGGCTGGCGTAGGGGAAACTGAAGTTGGCCACGTGGCCGCCCAGTTCAAAACTCCCCCGCGCCCCGGGGGCGGGAGCCGGCGCCGGAGCCGACGCGACCTCCCCGGCCTGGATGACGACCGTCACATCGCTGCCGGGAATTTTGGCGCCGCTGGCCTTGACGTACCAGAGGCCGGTATAGCGACCGGGATTGGCCGGCGCCTTCAGGTCCACGCTGATGTCCACCGTCGCGCCGGCCTTGACGGCGCCCACCGGGACGCTATCCGGCCCGCCC
Source organism: Anaerolineae bacterium (assembly GCA_034435875.1). Taxonomy (GTDB): domain Bacteria; phylum Chloroflexota; class Anaerolineae; order B4-G1; family DUEL01; genus SpSt-77. Next base: position 5,625 of record DAOTWL010000067.1, on the reverse strand, counting down.
ATCTTCTCCCCGCTGGCGAAGACCAGGACGGTGTCCTGGGGCCAGTCGCAGGTGCCGCTGTTGCGCAGCCGCCAGGTCTTCTTGAAGGTCTCGTTGTTGTTGAACTTCGTGCCGTCCGGCACGGTCACATCGGCCACGAACGCGGCCTGCATGCAGGCCGGAGCGGCGGCCGTCGTGGTGGCCCCACCCACCGGTGGGGCAGGGGTAGGCGTCGGCGTCGGCACCGGGGTGGGCGCGGCGACGTTCAACTGCGCCGACCCCCGGCTCACCCCGGCAATCGCTGCCGAGACGGTGTAGGTCCCGGCGGCCTCCGGGGCCTTCCAGCGGAACTCCGGCTGGGCCAGCGTGACCCGCTCCTCGGCGGTCTGGGGGCCCTCCACCTTCCAGACCACCTCCAGCGCGGTCGGCTGCGGCAGGCCCGCCGCCACCCGGTACCCGTCCACCGCCTCGGCCACGCCGGGCATGTTGCCCGCGCCCAGCAGGTCGTGGACGACGACGCCGCCCAGGTGGTAGCGCAGGGCCCAATCCAGTTTGCGGGCCAGGAACGACGGCGTGCCCAGCCAGACGGTCCGGCTCTCCCTCTGGGCGGTCTTGTAGGCGATGGCGTAGGTACCGGCGGATTCCATCGGAGTGATGCTGGTCACCTGACCGACCAGGGTGAAGACCACTTCCTGCCCGGGCTGGACCGAGGGCTCGGCTGGGGGCTGGACCTGGCCGAAGGGGGCCAGGGCCTCCTCCAGGCTCACGTGGCGGACCCCGTCGGGGCCGGAGTCGGCGCTGAGGGAGGAGACGGCGGCGCGCAGCCGGTAGCGGCCCACCTGCCCCACGGCCCATTCCAGCAGGGATTGGACGGCGCCGCCTTCCGTGTAGGCGGTCGGGTTATCGGGGAGCGGGAAAACCAGAGCGTCGGCGGCGCGGCCCAGCGCGACCCAGTCGTAGCCGCCCGGGTCCCAGCCGGAGTCGGTGCGGGACGGGGCCGGCACCATCACCTCCAGGCGCAGTCCCTGCGCATGCAGCGCCTCCGCCAGCGCGGACACAAAGGCTGAAAAACCGTCTTTCTGCTCGGGCGTCACGCCTTCATAGTTCAGGACAACCCCGGCGTAGCCCGCGACTTTGGAGAGAATCTCATCGGCGTGGCGGGCCCGGGTGTCGGGATTCGCCAGCATGTCCTCCAGCAGGGCCCGGTTCAGGGGCTGACCGGCCGGCCGGTTGCCGATCAGGAGCAGGGCCTCCGGACTGCCGGAGGGAGGGGTCGGGGGCCGGCCGAGGAGCAACCCATCCGCGCCCAGATAGAGGCCGGGGAGCATCACCTGGGTGAGGAGGCCCGCCGCCGGGCCGCTCACCGCTTCACCCGAGGCCACCGTGCCGATGGCCGGAACCACCGGCAGGGTCTGCATCACGACCACCGAGGAGGGCAGACGGTCCACGGGCGCGATCAGCACCTCCCGCTCCCGGTCCAACGTCCCGCCGACCCACTCCCAGGTCGTGCCGGTCCAGGTGTAGAGGTCCAGCGTCTCCCAGGGCTCCGCGTCGTTGGGGATGACCACCTCTATGGTGGCCGGACCGGCCGTACGGGAGCCGGTCTGGATGCGGTAGAGGGGGCTTTTGACCTGGAGGACGGGTGGGATGGCCGCCAGCGCCTCCTTCAGGTCGGCCCCGGCGGAGCCTTCCAGGAAGATTGCCTGGGGTACCGAATCCAGCCGTACCCGTAGAGAGATATTTTGCTCCGGATTGATGCCGACGGTGATCCCGTCGGGATGAGAAACGGATGGATTCTTCGCATTGAGGCGGGTGTACCCGGTGATGTTCAGTCGTTGGGGTAGGGAAATGGGCGGCAGAATCAGCGCCCCGATGACCAGGAAGGCGATGGCTCCATAGACCCAGTTACCGGCGGCCAGCCACTCTCCGAATTCCCGGAAGTGGTTGACGACCCGTTGGAGAGCAGAGGACTCCGTGCTCCCGGTCGTTCCATCGTTCGCTCCCATGGACATTACCTCCCTTTCACGTTTCACGTTTCGCGTTTCACTTTCTGGAAAGCACCCACCACACGGGCATCAGCACTGCCAGGCCGACCAGCAGGATGCCGCCGATACGGGCGCCCCAGCGCAGGACCTGGGGCCAGATGGACGGCCGGGGTGCGGGATTCTCCTCCGGGGTGGGCAGGACGACGGCCGGGGTTGCGCTCCCGGCCGCGCCCCGCTGCAGGGGAATCGCGGCCTCCAGTCGGCCACCGGGAGTCAGCGCCAGCGCGATCTGGGCCGGGCCGTTGACCCCGTACCCGGCTGGAGGCTGGACGGCGACCTGATACGCCCCTGGCTGGAGGTCGGGGAAGCAGTAGGGCTCGCTGATGCCGTCGGTGGTATACTGGCCGACCAGCCCGGCGGGGTTGCTCAGGACGAGAACTGCGTTGGGGAGCAATTCCTCCGCCTCCGGCTGGCGGACACCGTCGCCGTTGCGGTCTTGGAAAGCCAGCAGGCAGACCTGACCGCTCTGGGGCGTTGGGGTGGCCTCCGGCGTCGGCGTCGCCTGAGGGGTGGGCGTGGCAGTGGGGCAGGAAAGGACAATCTCCTGCCCGACCCAGATCATCTTGTTGGGCCCCAGCGAACCGGCGTTCAGCCGCTCCAGGTCCTCCACGGGGATGCCGTATTGGAGGGCGATGCCGAAGAGGGTATCGCCGGGCTGGACGATGTGGACCCGACAGCCGTCGGGCCGGGGGGTGGGCTGAGGCAATGGCGTCCAGGCCGGTGGCTGGGCCGAAGAGGAGCCGGAGGCAGAAGTCGGCGGCGGGGGCGGAGGCGTCGGTGTGGCCTGCCCCAGCGCCACCAGGCTGGCGTCGTCTATGTAGACGTCGTTGCTGATTCGGGGGATTTGGTCCTGCCAGTCGGCGCGAGTGTGAATAAAGACGGTCACTTTGTCCGATTGGGCCACCGCCTCTACCTGGAACAGCGTCCAGGTGTCCCAGGCATCTCCTTCTGGGGAGCGGACGACGGTCGGAGCGGACCAATCCGTGCCGCCAGTGGGGTCAATGCCGACCCAGATATGCATAGGGGCCGGGTTGTCAGAATAAGGCGCGGTCCGGCACACATTCCACTCCTGCGAACTGGGCGGCATACAGGACCAGGTCTGGATCCACACACTGAACCGCAAGCGCGTCCCCGGCGGAATCCCGCTGACTTGCTGATAAAGACCGGCCTCGTGCTGGCGGTTCCAGGAGAAGTACTTCTGGGCCAGTTGGCCGGAGCGAACTCTATAAGCGTATTCGTAACTGGCGACGCCCCGGAATTCCGGCCGTCCCCAGGCACAACGAGCATCTCCCTGGCAGTAGTCGGGAGGAGGAGTTATATAGGGAGGCGGATCATCCAGAAAGAAGGCCCGCCATCCCGGAGCGACCTGCACTTCCGGAATGCCATCCTGGAACGGCCAGGCCTGGCCCGGCCCTCCTTCTTCAAAGTCTCCGTTCCGCAACAGGTTGGGCCCTTCCTGGCCGTGGGCCGGACTCTGGAGACCGAGCAGAAGGGCCACAGCCAGAATAATCCATGTGATACGCGGGTGTTTCACCTATATCTCCTCCTGGGTGAAGTGAATCTCAGAGCCATTATATGCCGCCGATTATAACATGGTTGTGGCAGGAAGCAAGCCGACCCCTGATTTCGTTATTTCCGTATCTCAACCGTGACTTGCCCCAGACTCAGGAATTCCCTCCCATCGTCCCATCTCAGCCGCTCGCCCCTCTCCTCATCGTACAGGCCGACCCGCAGGGTCAGGTGGCCGGCAGCATTCACCGGTAGGGCCACCCCGTGGCGGTCGGTGCAGGGCGCCCCGGCGGATGCTCCGCACGATGCAGGCAGAGGGGCATCATGCTGGGCAATCAACCGCCCGTCCTCCGACATCAGGTGAACGAAAACCTTGACCGGCCGGGAGAGGGGGGTATGGACGCGCCATTCCAGTTCCACCGCCGCCCCGGAATCGGCGGTCGGGGTGAAGCGGGCGCGGGTCAGTTCCACCCGCCCGTCCGCCAGGATGCCCCGGACCGGCGATTCCTCCAGCGGCACCCGGGGCAACCCGTAGCCCAGCACCAAGGTGTCGTCGGTCCAGCCCTCCCACATCGGGTACAGCCGCGGATGGGAGGAGAGCCATCCGCGCAGGTCGTTGTTTGCCCCGATCGTCCCTTTGTACAGGACGAACCACAGGCGGGGGTGGTTCTCCATGGCCGCTTCCACCCGCCCTGCGATGACCGGCAGTGGCTCCACGATCGGTTCCCAGGTCAGCGCGTAGGACCAGGGCGCTCCCTTGCCTTTCCGGCTGGCCTCGTACCACCCGGCCTTCGCCAAATTGTTGAAGAAAACCAGGTCATCGGACCAGAGGAGCGAAGAGAGGTAATGCCAGTCAGAAGCGGGGTCAAAAGGGTCCACGACCTCCAGCATCTTGGCGTAAACGGCCGTCCGGACCGGCCAGAAGGTGACTGCCAGGATTACAAGGGTCAGAGCCAGCAGCCATCCGCTCCGGCGGCGCAACTGTTCCAGCGCCCAGGCCAGGGCCAGCCCCAGGAACGGCGCGACGGGGACGAAGTGGCGCACGGCGAAGAAACGGACGGCCTGAGCGGCGTAGGAGACGCCCATAACAGCGATGGCAATGCCCAGGACGGGAAGGAGTATGGGGAGCCGCCGGCGCCCGGTGGCCAGCAGCAGCCCGACCAGGAGCACCCCTCCGATCACACCGACAGCCGCCCATCCCCGGCCGTAGGCGAAGACCAGCCCGAAGACAGAGGGGCCGACGAATTCCAGGGCGTTTTGCAAAGAGGGGAGCAGAGGGTTGGACTGGATGCGGTGCTGGAGCGTCCCGGACGCGTAGGCCAGCCAGGGGGCGAAGAGGAGAAGCGCGATCCCGGCGGCCAGGAGGGAGGTCCGCCAGGCGCGCGGGCGGGCCAGCAGGGCGTAGAGATAGAGGGCCAGCAGGGGCCAGAGGGTGTAGTACAGGAGATACAGGGCAACAGCGGTGGCGATGCCCGCTCCCACTGTCCGGGCACAGGTCCCCTTTTCGGTGGCCCGCAGGAGCGCCCAGGTCGCCAGCAAGACACCTACCGGTGTCCAGGCGTACATGCGGTTGACCTGCCCGTAGTAGACCAGAAGGGGGAGCGTCGCGTTGCAGAGCGCAGCGGTGGCCGCGACCCGCCGGTCGGATGTCCAGGCTATCGCAGCAACGCAGGTAAGGGGGACGGTGAGCACCCCCGCCAGAACGGCCGGGTAGCGCACCGCTTCCGCATTCACTCCGACCAGCGACTGCCAGAGTTTGTAGAGGAGGTAAAACAAAGGGGGATGCCACTCCAGGGCGGCAATCCGAACTACCTCGGGCCATGGCAGGGTGCCGTGGGCGACCGTCCAGCCCTCGTCCCAGCGCAGGGCCGGAGTTGCCAGTTGGTACATCCGGAGGGCGAACGCGATCAGGCAGGCTCCGGCGGTGAGAAGCCCGAAGTATCTATGTTGTAGCATCTCTCTTGTAGGCCAACAGGGACAAGGGCCGGTCCAGTTCTCACTCACCGGACTCCACCTGGAGCACGACCGGCAGAAGAATATGGTCTCCCAGGGTGACCCCTTCGGCATCCAGAACCGGTACCCGCCGACCGGT